>CAJOJP010000146.1 GCA_905234915.1 Candidatus Gastranaerophilales bacterium | reverse complement strand
AGTAAATCAAGACCCTGTTATTCCTCATTGGCATTACAAAATAAAAGAAATCAATCCTAATGAAAAAGTTCAGATAAGTCCAGTTATTTAAGGAATGTTATACTATATCCTAAAACATCCGCAATTCTCTGCATGTCGATGTATCGTAAAGAGCCTCGTTTAAGTTTGTTTGACAGGTTGGCTTTACTTTCTCTAGTAAAGTATTTTTTATTTATTTCTTCCGCTAATGTTTCCATTGTATAGCCCTTTGCCGCTATCATAGACTTTACAAGCCTTTTTAATTCTTCTGCTGCTATATTATCAAACTCTTGTTCTTTCGGATGTTTTTCTTCTTTCTTTTTGTTTTCTTTTTGCTTATCTTCTGCCATATTATGACCTCCTGATTATATAATACACTTTTTAGTTTACACAATCAAGATTTATGTAAACAAATGTAACCAAATAATTTATTAAAGCATTGAATTTGTATATTTTTTAGTGTATTATGTAAATGTAAAAAGAAACAAACAAGGAGATTAAAATGAAAACAGTTATTATTACCGCAAACTTAGAAAATGAAATTAAAGACATCAGAGCATTAGAAGCTAAAATACAAGAGCCGGATGAATTGAGAAAAGAAAAAACATTAGTTAAACAGGTTCTTGACGAAGCAGGTGTTGAAGAAATACAGATAGGGGCTTTTAAAAAAAATAGGTGAGATGAGAACTCACACAACTTAATCAAAATCAATTAAATTAGTCATTTTAACTTCCAAAAAATCAGCAATTTGAAATAGTTTTTTAAGACTTATCGCCATATTGCCATGCTCAATATGGCAAATAAATTCATAAGAGCAATCAAGCGCAAATGCTAAATCTCTTTGTTTTACGGTATTTTCTAATATTATTTCCTAATAGCTTGAGTCTTGACATATGAAGTATTATTTCATATTATTAATTATAAAAATTGAAGTATATCTTCAATTTTATGAAAATAATTTAAAGGTTTAACTATATTTACGTAGCAGCGGGTTTTTTTCCCGCATTTTTTTAAGGACAAATAATGTATAAATTTTCGGCTCCAATGCCATATACAATAGAAGATATAAACAAAATACTTGATATCAATAAAGAAGTTGAAAAAAGCAAAATAATAAGTTTATATGCCTGTGTTCCCCAAAATTGCGAGGTTTTTACAGGCTTTGAACAAGCAAGAAACGTTGAGTTTAAAAATACAAGCCGGGATTATTGGAAAAGTTTAATTGAGTACGTTTTATCGTGCAATTGCGATTTTATTTATCTTTTAAATTCTCCGCGTCCGTTTGATATTAAAAATCCTGATTTTTCACAAAAAATAGAAAAACTTGAGCTTCTTTTAAACGAATTAAAAAAAATTGGAGTTAAAAAACTTCGTATTGCTTCCGGTCAATTAATGAGCCATATTGCTAAATATTATAACTGTTTTGATTTACTTGCTTCAACAAGTTTAGAATATAAAACAATATTAGAATATGAAAATTTTATTAAAATCCATTCTAATATTAAACAGATAGTACCAAGTCATGACGTAAATAAAAATTTTCTTTTACTTAAAAATTTAAGAAAAAAATATCCGAACATTGAATTAGAAATAATGGTAAATGAAGGCTGTCTAAGGGGATGTCCGAACAGGAACTTACACTCTCAAATAAATTTTGATAATAATATAATTATAAATAATTATGAGAGTTTATCACCCTCTTTTGCAACAAATTTTTGCTTCTCTATATTAGATCGATATCCAATTTCAAGTTTTATTTTTGGGAATAATATATTTCCCTGGGATATAGAAGAATACGCGAAAATAGGAATAAATAATTTTAAACTGGTTGGTCGTGACAGGTTTTATGTTTTTGCAGATTATGTAAACAAATACAAAATATATTTAAAAGGTATTGATAATATAAAAAATATATTGGATTGTTCTTTGGCAGATTTAACACATCATTTATCCACAAACTTAATTTTAAAAAAATTAACCGTAAAAGATTGCATAAAATATTTACCCGCAGTCAGTCATTTTAAAAAATACGGTCATTTATGCGCTTCAATTTGTTCTTATAAATGTTTTTACTGTTATCATTGCATTAAACAACTACAAAAAGTATTTATAAAAAAATACAAAAAATAAGGCAATTATATACAATTTTACACCGAAAAATATATTATGGTGTATAAGTCTAAAAATTATTTATATTTAAGCAGTTACGGCTTTGTCAGGGGATATAAAACGAAGCCAAATGCTATGTATATAAAAACATCTAAACTCAGCCAAAACGCGTGAAAACGCAAGCTCTTGCATCTATCAAAGACTTATTTTAGAGTCAGACACGCGTTTTTCTGTTT
>CAJOJP010000145.1 GCA_905234915.1 Candidatus Gastranaerophilales bacterium | reverse complement strand
AATTTGACCTATATGAAGGAAGAATTACAAAAACTATCGGAAAAACAAGATTTATTAAAAAATCAGTTATCGGTTTTACTGTCGGATAGAGCTTTTGAATCTATTGAAAGGGCTGAGTTTGATAGTTTAAATATTGCATTTATTCCGCCAAAAGAAATCAAATTTGATGTAATTGAAAAACGACCCGATAAAATAAAATCAGAGCTTGAACTGGAAAAGATTTACTCCCGAAATTCATAATTACAGGAAATTTGGGATTTAATATGTATAACATATCTTCTTCTCATAAGTTTTTAGCTGATTTAGGGATAGTTCCCGCTTGGGATTTATTTATGGGGACACGAAAATTACAACTGTTAAAATTAAAAAAAGACCAATATGAATTAGCAACTCAAAAGTATGAAAAAACAATATTAACCGCTGTTCAAGAAACAAATGATGCCTTGTATTCAATGAAAACAGCAGAAAATATCAAATCTGTTGTTGACGACAGACTAAATAATGATGAAAAAGAGATGAAATATACTATTATTAGAGAAGACGCCGGAACGGCCGATAATTTAGATATACTGTTTCAGGAACAAAAACTTGTAATTTCTAAAATGCAAACAGTTTCCGCAAAAATTAATGAGATAATTTCTGCAATTAATCTATATCAAGCATTGGGCGGAGTTGATTTTACGGAAATTGAGAATATATAGTAAACAAATATCGGACATATGAAACAAACCGAATATCCAACCCAAGCGTATTAATTAGGTAAAAGTCTGTAAAAAAAATCTGTTTTCGTTTAATCAGGAGTTACACTCCATATTAAACGAATTTCGAATTAAAATTTTGTCATCGGTTCGTTTTCAGCCAATGTTAAAAATGTGTCTGAAACATGCAATATTATTGTCTTATAGACTTGACTTAAAAAATGAGAGTTGAGATGAATAGTAACATAGTAAGCGTTTTAAGACTTCATAGGTTCGGGTCCGGCGCAAGCGAGCAGAGTGCAAATCCGCTGATACAAATTCTCAAACTTACTGATAATCCATTCTCAAAGTAACTGATACTTTTTTTGATAAGTTTTGTGTTTTGCGGCACAAAAAGCCGATAGCTTTAAACTATCGGCTTTTTGGATAAAAATAAATTAATAATTAAAACTTCTTAACCCATTGTTTTAAATCTTCTACCGGCGGGTTTGAATTTAATACATCACCTTTAATAACTGTGGCAGTTTTTGAAACGCTTTGTTTTAAAGTGTTTGCGGTGTTCCCCAGCTCGCTTGAACCTGATGTTGCAAAGATAATAATCTTCTTACCCGAAAAGTCATATTTTTCAAGAAATGTATGCACAACTTTCGGTGCAGTTCCCCACCAAATCGGGAATCCTAAATATATCGTGTCATAATTTTCAACGGATAAATCTCCGGTAACTATTTCAGGTCTTAATTTCGGGTTGTTCATTTCAACTGATGTTCTTGAATTTTCATCGTGCCAATTCAAATCAGCGCTTGTATATGCTTTTACAGGTTTAATTTCATATAAATCGCCGCCCGTTGCTTTTGCTAAATTCTGCGCAACTCTCTTTGTTGTTCCTGTTGCCGAAAAATATGCAACCAATACATTTTTATTTGCGTGATTATCTGCATTTACTTTAGCATTGTTGTTAAGTGCAAAAACAACACCTGTGCTAACGATAAGTATTCCTAAAACTATAAATAATAAATTTTTCATTACTTTCTCCTATTTAATTTTTTGATCACCTGTTGTCCACACATGTTTTTCTTTTGCATTATTTGGTTTATTCTGTGCCATAACCCCTGCAAGCGGATGCGGCAAATAGAGTTCTTCAAGATAGTTTATTTCGTCTTGCGTTAACTCTAAATCAACTGCACGTGCGGCATCTTCTATATGATAAAGTTTCGTTGCCCCAACAACAGGAGAAGTTACTTTTGTAAGTAACCAAGCAAGCGAAACTTCTGTCATTGTTACGTTTCTTTTATCCGCTATTTCAATTACACGCTCAATAATTTTGCTATCTTGTTCTGCTGTTTTGTCATACTTAAATTTTGCATATTTATCTTCTTCAAGACGCTTACTTGTTTCATTCGGTCTT
>CAJOJP010000144.1 GCA_905234915.1 Candidatus Gastranaerophilales bacterium | reverse complement strand
ATGTTGATTTATATTTGACTGGTTCAAATGCATATATGTTTTCCGGGGATTTAGCAAATTCTTTTGGCGGACGCCATGTTGAAATAAAGATGTTACCGTTTTCTTTTAAAGAATATCGTGATGCATTTATTGAGAGAGATTTACAGGAACATCCGGAGAAAAGACAATTTATACCTAGTTGTAATTTGTATGAAGTTTATGAAAGATATATAAAAGAAAGTGGCTTTCCTCAAACCATTAAACTGGACAATAATCTTATATATAATTACTTGATGGATACAGTTTATCTTAATACAATTCAGAAAGATATTATAAGCAGATACAATATAAAAGATACAAATAAACTTGATTCAGTCATTAAATATGTGTTCGATAATATTGGAAATGAAACTTCCCTTGATAATATCGTTAAAGGATTAGCAGCTTCAAAAAATCCCACATCTGCACCAACATTAGATATTTATATTAAAGGTATGATTGACAGCTATTTAATCTATAAATGTGATCGTTACGATATTAAAGGAAAAAAATATCTGAATTCAAATGCAAAGTATTATGTTGTTGATGTTGGTTTAAGAGCAGCTTTACTTGGTGCAAATGATAGAGACTTAGGGCATATATTGGAAAACATAGTATATTTAGAACTTCTTAGACGTGGTTATAGAGTTTCTGTCGGAAAAGTTAATTCTAAAGTAATAAATAATAATGGGAAAAAAGAAAGAAAAACAATCGAAGTTGATTTTATTGCTAAAAAGAATAATTTAACAGAATACTATCAAGTTGCTCTCAATGCCCTTGAGCCGGAAATCTTAAAAAGGGAACTCAGTCCATTAGAAGAAATAAAAGATAACTATCCTAAATTTTTACTAACGTTGGATCAAGGAAATGGAGAAAATAACGGAATAAAACGATTAAACGTTTTAAAATGGCTGGTAGATAAATAATCTTTTTCCGCTTTATAAAATTATTAAAAGCAACAAAATGGTAAAGTACACTTTGTAAAAATGTTGCTATATTTAATAACATATTTATTATGAATTTTTATCTTTTTATAATACATGTATTATAATTCTCATTTTGTCATATATTTAGATGGAAATATGTTGTTTTGTGTCTGATTATATCTGAATTTTAAGCAGAAAATTTTATAAAACACCCATAAAACTATTTTAACTCAATTTAAATACAGTTTGAATTTAAAATTTTGCAAAAATCTGCTATTTTCTCTCAATTCTGCTTCCTGCTTTAAGGGGTAAAATTAATCCGATATTTTTTACATTTAGTCTTGAAAAACTCATCCTTAAGTTTTGGAATTTATTTCGATAAAATCCTTATAAAATAAAGTCAGGGAAGCAACTTCCCACTTTAAAAATCACTTCCGACTTTCATATAAATTTCAAAGGGAATATTTTACAAAATGTCCGTTTTTTGCACTCGGCTGTAATTCAAATATAATAGGGAAACTTGGCGATTTTATAAAATTTTATGGAAAGATACCGGACATTTTCGTCCTAATAACCGGACATTTCGGACTTTTCAAAACCCCGACTCTCAGACTTGGGGAAGCGGGAAAAACTCAAACACCAAGCCAAAAACAGCGATTAAACATCTCAAAAACCGATTTCAAAAGTGTCCGAAAAACCATACTTTTCTCAATCTCTCTGATAATCTACAACAATCTACAATTTACAACCATACTATAATACCCAGAGAGTATCATGAATATCTATATACACAAACTCTTAAAACTGCCTAGGTTGGACCCGAACCTGTTGAGTCTTAAAACGCTTGCTATGTCACTATTCATCTTAACTCGTTTTTGCGACAAGTCAAGTCTATAAAGCAACAATATTGCATGTTTCAGACACATTTTTTAACATGGGCTAAAAACAAACCGATGTCTAAATAAAATAAAAATATATTTATTTAAACTTTTCTTTTAATTTTTCTAAAAATATTTTGGCTGGCTTAGAAAATATTTGTCCTTTTTTCCATACAATATTAGTCCTGATTCTAATGTCGGATACAGCGGTCTAAATATCAAATTTGAATTGTTCATTGTATTTAAAAGTTTATCAAGTCCTACGACATAACCGATTCCTGATTCTGCCATTAAGCCCGCATTATAAATAAGGTTGTATGTTCCGACAATATTAAAATCCTCAAAGCCGCCCTTAAACCATTTCATAAAATCGCTATCTGATGGATTTTGTCTTTCTACCTGCTTAGAAAATATAAGTGGTAAATTCTTTAAATCTTTATAGGTGATGCTTTTCTTTTTTGCAAGCGGAGAATCTTTTTTCATAACAACACCCCACCTGTCTTTTTCAGGTAGTGTTAAATAATCATACTTAGAAATATCAATAGGTTCAATCAAAACAGCAAAGTCTAATAACCCCTTATCAAGTTTTTC
>CAJOJP010000143.1 GCA_905234915.1 Candidatus Gastranaerophilales bacterium | reverse complement strand
GATAAAATTCAAGAAAATGCACTTTATTTGCTTGATGAACCTGAAAACAGCTTATCTCCCGAAAAACAAAAAGAACTGCTTCAATTTATTCAGGACAGCGTAAGATTTTATAACTGCCAGTTTGTTATAGCAACACATTCACCGTTTTTACTGTCGTTAAAAGAAGCTAAAATATATGATTTTGATGAAAACCCCGTAAGAACAAAAGTTTGGACGGAACTTAAAAACGTAAGAGATTACTACGACTTTTTCAAAGAACATGAAAAAGAATTTTTAAAACCTGTGGAAAAAATTGAAACATTACATAATTTTTCTGACGAAAGTGAAACAGCTTGGCGAAGATTACTTAACAGAGATAACTACAGCGAACTCGGTAAAAAAGTATTCGATAGACTAAAAGAAATATGGGATCAGGAAGATTTCATTGTCGGAACAATGTTGGAACTTAATACGGAAGAAAAACTTCAAAAAATGTATGATTTTCTTATAAGAACAGGTACAAATGATTCTGATGAGGTTATTCCATATTCTATAAAAATTGCAAAAGGACAAGTATAAATTATGAAATTAGAAGAAATAAATAAAAATACAAAATTGATTTAAAGAAAGAAAATACCATGAGCAGAAGTAGAAAAAAGCACCCGTTTCAACAATTAGCCACGAATAAATTTATGAAAAAAGTTTATAACAGAAAAATCCGCAGAAATAATGAAGATATTGGGCAAAATAGCGAATATAAAAAGCACCATGAATCTTATGAAATATGCGATTGGCTTGAATACGCCCCCAATAACCCTAAAATATACAGAAAGTAAATATAGGTGAAAATATGAACGTGATAAGAGGCGGAACTATGAAAATAATTAAAGATGAATTTTTTGATACGGAAGAAAAAATTTATAAACTGATCAATAAATCCGAACCGAGTTCTAATTATACATTTACCGTAGAAAATTTTAAAGAATTAGCTGGATGGGTATATATAACAGGGAAAATCAATAAATCGGAATACTCTATCAATTACAGCTCTGCTATTTTTGATCATTACTGGATAATAAAATTTTTTGCTGAAATAATTAATCTTAAAGATGAAATTGTAATTTTTCTTGATTATGAGGGAAGTTATCCGATGCTTTATGCTAAAAAAGCGGATAATAATACAGTAAGATTTATCTTTGCACACGATTATATTTTATTTGAAAATGATGAAAACGATGATGATTGCTTACCACTTTATAAAATAGAGTGCGATATTCAGATAGATAAAAAAGAACTGTTAGAGAAATTTTATAACATTATTAATCCGCATATAATGAATTATGATGAAAAGAATAATTATGATTTTGATATAAAAAAAGCCAAAAAATATTTAAAGCAAATAAAAATATTTTTAGATAAAAAATCTTCTTAAAATTTTCAAAACTCATACTTTTTCAATTTTAATGAGTTTAAAAAGAGTGCCTTAAAACTATATGGTATATGGATTATAACCCATTTTTGACTATAAAGAAAGCTTCAAAATGTTAAATAACTCATTGTTTTGTGTTTACTTTTGGACTTTTTACTGCTATAATAAAATTGTGGAACTCAAGACTGCTCAAGGGTTTGCGAGATAAAAAATTAAAAAGGACAAAAATGGTAAAGAAAAAACTTACATTCAAAAGAATTGATAAAAATACAGGAATTGAATCAGAAATTTTAACCGCAACGGCAGCACAGCCAATTAAAGACAGGGCGGTAATTGAAGGAATTAAAACAGCCTTAAATACAAAGAAAACAAGAAAGTATTATGCTCTCTTTTGTACTGGAATAAATACAGCTCTTAGGATTTCCGATATTCTGAAATTAAAAGTATCTGATGTTAAATCAGGTTATGTTCATACAGCAGAAACAAAAACTGGTAAGCGGAAACAATTCCCGATTAATGATGCTTTAAATGCCGTATTGGTTAATTATATCAGGGAATTTAAACTTCAAGATGATGACTATTTGTTTTTTACCAATAGAAAAGATAAACTGAGGAATGTTCAATATATAGACCAATCTCAGGCATACAGGAAATTAAAAGAAGTTGTTGAGGGGTTATATCCTGATATTCATTTTTCAACCCTGCGAAAAACCTGCGGATATTGGCTTTATCAAATAACAAAGGATATTACGCTTGTTATGCATGCACTAAATCATTCTTCTGTATCCGTAACAATGAGATATATCGGATTAACTCAAGAATCCGTTGATAATGCTTTTAACGGATTGAATTTATAAAGGATAAATGTATGAAAAAAAACAATAAAGAAAAACCACGTTATTCAAGGTTATCAGATATGATTGATTTAGTTCTTTATATTCAAACAAAACCAATGGGGGTAACTTTGAAAGAAATACAGATAAGATACAATGTTTCAAGAAGAACAGCGGAGCGTATGAGAGATGGGTTACTTTGCATTATTCCCGATATGGATGAACTGGAAACTTTCACAAAAGAAAAACATTGGGGTTTTACAAATTATTTTAAAAATAAATTTGTTTGTTAAGTTGATTTTATAACGTCCTAAACTGTCATAGTCGTATTTTATTATATAAATATGGCGAGTGATTCACTCAAAGTCAAGATAAATTAATAAGGTAAGTCGTTTGCTCGCAAGCTCGCAAACGGTTCTTTTTAAACAAAAGCAGCTCTTAAATAAGAACTGCTTTTTGTTTTATATTAATGCTAAATTATTATTTTTCATAGTTCCTCATCAGCTTACTTTGTAATTATAAACAGGTACAAGGTGGTCTATGATTTCAGCAGTCGGGGTTATAAGTTCTTTTATTTCATCTCCGTTTTTATATGCCATAGG
>CAJOJP010000142.1 GCA_905234915.1 Candidatus Gastranaerophilales bacterium | reverse complement strand
GGTTGAATTTAGAATTTTAATAACTGAGGAAACAGACCGCCGTTTTTAATTTCTTTTGAAGTTAATGCTTTCGCTAATTATGCATCATAATATATTTTTTGGTGTAAAACTATATATAATTATCTTTATTTATTTTTTTTATAGGTATTCATAAAGCCGGTATCGAATTTACCTGAAATAAATATCTCATTTTCTATTAAATCTTGATAAAAAGGTAAAGTAGTTTTTACTCCGGTAATTACATATTCTTTTAAAGCTCTGTACATACGTCTTCTTGCTTCTTCTCTTGTAGGAGCCCAGCACATTAATTTACTTATCAGTGAATCATAATACGGTGGAATTTTATATCCCGAATATACATGCGAATCCACTCTTACGCCAAATCCTCCCGGAGTAATATATCCGTTTATTTCACCGGGAGCGGGAAGAAAGTTTCTTTCGGAATCCTCTGCATTTATACGGCACTCAATAGCGTGACCGAATAATTTAATATCCTCCTGTTTATATGACAATGGATTTCCGGCTGCAATATTTATTTGTTCACGGACAATATCTACATTTGAAATCATTTCGGATATGCCGTGTTCAACCTGAAGTCTTGTATTCATTTCCATAAAATAGAAGTTTTTATCCTTATCGAGTAAAAATTCAATAGTACCTACTCCTTCATAATTAGCGGCTTTAGCAGCTCTTATGGCAGCATCGCCGAGCTTTTGTCTTGTTTCTTCATCAACTGCAGGAGATGGAGCTTCTTCTATAAGTTTTTGATGTCTTCTCTGTATAGAACAATCACGTTCTCCCAGATGAATAACATTTCCGTATTTATCGGCAAGAATTTGAACTTCTATATGTCTTGGATTTACAAGAAATTTTTCAATATAAACCTGAGGATTTCCAAAAAATTTTTCTGCTTCCTGCCGGCAAAGAGTAATATTTTGTTCAAGTTCGTTATCATTATTGGCAATACGCATGCCTTTTCCGCCGCCACCTGCCGTAGCTTTAATAATTACAGGATAACCAAATTTTTTGGCGGCTTCTCTTGCTTCTTGAAAATCTTTTATAATACCTGTTCCCGGTGTAACAGGAACATTTTTTGAACTCATTGTTTTTCTTGCAGTGGCTTTATCTCCCATTAATTGCATGGCTTCAGGCGACGGCCCTATAAATTTTATATTATGTTCTTTGCAAATTTCAGCAAAATCAGCTCTTTCAGACATAAAGCCGTATCCTGGATGAATTGCGTCGGAACCTGACACAAGTGCTGCCGAAATTATTGCAGGAATATTTAAATAACTTTTTGAACTTTCATTAGGACCGATACAATATGCTTCTGTAGCAAGACTTACATGCAGTGAATTTGCATCGGCTTGAGAATATACAGCAACGGTAGGAATGCCTATTTCTCTGCAAGCTCTGATAATTCTTACGGCAACTTCGCCTCTGTTTGCAATTAAAACCTTTTTAAACATATTTTTAATCCTGTTCAATATACATAATTACCTGACCGTATTCAACGGGTTTTCCATCTTCTATGCAAATTTCTTTTACTGTTCCTGATACTTCAGATACTACTTTATTCATTAATTTTATTGTTTCTATAATACAAATCTGCTGACCTTTTTTAACTCTATCTCCAACCTGTACAAAAGGGTTTTCTATAGGAGAAGGTTTGGAAAAAAATAAGCCTATCATATTTGAAATTACGGGAACAAGCTTTGATTTTTCTTCAATTGTTTTTTCGTCATCTGTCAGAACTATTTCTTCTATATTTGTATTTGATTTTTCGGATATATTAATAACAGGAGTAAAACCGCTTGTTCTTAAATATAAAGAACGTTCATCATCCTCAAGCGTAACCTCTGTAAGCTCATTATCCTTCATTATATTAATAACTTTTTCTATAAAATCTGTTTCTATTTCTCTCATACAATCCCTTAAAAAATAAAACTCTATTTATTCTAACTTTTAAATAATATTGAGTCAAGAATATGTGCCGATTCATACAATTTTGGAGTAAATATACAACTAAAAGTATATTTTGGTGCATAATTAGCGAAAGCATTAACTTCAAAAGAAATTAAAAACGGCGGTCTGTTTCCTCAGTTATTAAAATTCTAAATTCAACCCAAAAGCCTGTAACTCGCGCTAACGCGCTCAGACAGACGACACCCCGCTGTAGTTTCGATAAACAAATTAATTAAAAATTCAGTCTTAAGAAAAAATCTTCAAAGCTG
>CAJOJP010000141.1:4009-7805 GCA_905234915.1 Candidatus Gastranaerophilales bacterium | reverse complement strand
CGTTTTTTGCGTAGGGTAAAACCCGAATAAGTGAGAGCCACCACGACGACAAGGCAAAGCCTGATAGGAGTGGCTGGCTCGAGAGAGAGCAAAAAACAATAGAATATCAAGGTTTGAAAACCGTGACGGCTCAATATATATTGATTTCGGCATAGGCTTTACAGGCAATATATGGGCTGCTGCTAAAAGAGCAGGGCTGCAGAGAATTGCACAGGCGGCGTAAAATTAAAGGCCACAAATTGCGGTCTTTAGTTTTTTACTCTGTTTTAAATCCTATTTGAGCAGGTTTTGTCCTATCCATTAATAGAGCAAGTGCTTCATATATTTGTGCTATATTTCTTAAATTTTCTTCTTTATCAAGTTTATAATCTTTACAATGTTCAATAAAATAATGTTCTAATTCTGTTAATCTTTCTGACAGTTCTTTATTTTCTATTGCCCATTGTCTAAGCTGTACAAATGTTCTCATAATCTGTACATTAACTTGAATTGCTCGTTTTGACCTTAGCACAGATGAAAGCATAGCAACACCTTGTTCGGTGAAAACATACGGAAAGTATTGTCTGCCGCCGCCTTTGGGTGAGGTCACAATTTGTGACCTCACCTTAAAATCTTCCCATTCTTGTTCTGTTAATTGGAACATAAAATCAGCAGGAAAACGCTCTAAATTACGTCTAACTGCTTGATTTAAAACTTTCGTTTCAACTTCATATAAGGCAGCTAAATCGCTGTCTAACATTACTTTATAACCTCTTATTGTATATATTAAATTTTTAATTTGTACTAAGTCGTTCATTATTCCTAATCTTGAGGTTCCAAATTGGAACCTCACCTCAAACCATTATCATGCCTTGCAAATCACCGCATAACCAAATAATAACAAAGAAATAAAGGAAAATCAAAATGTTAAAACTTAAATTTATCCCGACAGGGATTGTATTTACTCTGTCTTGAAATTCTGCTAGCCAAAGCATTGCATTCCACGCTATCGCAATTTTTGCGTTCCAGCGGCTTTCAGGCTTAATCGTGTTGGGTTTGCGTTCCGCAAACACGGCACACTGGCAGAATTTCGCTGCCTGATGAAGATGCAATCAAGATAAAAAACGCAGACAGAACAGACGATTACAAGATTTTAGATAAAAACTATAAAGAAAATAAGCCGAAAACATCCAAGCAAAAAACAGTAAAAGACCTTGTTGTTAAGGACAAAACCTAATGACATTAACATTTTTAGACCTATATAACGAATGTGCCGGTCAACCGTGAAGTATGTTTGATAATGATGCCGAAAGTGTTGAAGATTTTGAAAGTGCTATGAAAATCTCCATAAATAGCGAAAATGCGGACGGCTGAAAGCCGGTAAGCGAACAGAAAAAGCCGGCATACTCTGTGAGCGCAAAGCATTTTCAAGAGAAAGCGTTATCGTACTTATGGAATTTAAAATTTTGGTCTTTTAGAAAATATACTCAAAAAATTAAAACACGAACAGGCAGAGCAAACTATTCTAAACCTAATGGCATTATTGAAAAAAAGGCAATAGCAGGAGTAACAAGGTATAGTGTAAAATACGGCAGAACTTTTTTAGATTACGAAAAAGATTATGAAATTCTCGAAGATAAAACAGGTGAACCCGAAGGCTTTTATCTAAAAGGCGATAACATTCTTTTTTATCCCACACCTGACAGCGATTACACTATTAATATTGATTATTTTCTTTTGCCGTATGGTTTGAATAATGCAGAAGAACAGATATATGAACTAAAAGCGGATGATGATTACATCAATATACCCGAAAGATACGAAACTCTGTTTAAAAATTGCCTTATCTCTCTTGCTATGATTTATGCTATTGCTGATGATAGTGATGAAAACCACTCCGGCTACCAAAGACAGTATGAAAATTCGCTTAAAACCTTGATTGATTACTGTCAAAGCGGAATATCTGATAGAAGAATAATATTCTAAATTATGAGTTTAATTACACAGCTTATTAATAACAATTTTGGCGGTATAAGAAGAAAAGATGCCTATTTCAGTCAAGAAAAAATAACTTGTTCAGACTGCCAAAATGTTGAACTCTTTTACACAGGCTTAAATTCGGGTGTAGGAATAAGAACATCACAAGGGAATACTGCCGTTACAAAGTACATAGTCAATGATGAAACAATATCTTTAATTCCTGCGGATGAACAAATTATTGAAATTTTTGAAACCGTACAAGATGCAATTAACTATCTAATTGCTTATACGGAATCAAGTTCACAGCGTTTTTTGTGTAGGGCGGAGTCGAGCGATAGCGAGCAAGCCCGAAGTAACGCCGAAATAGTGAACGGCAGTTTTACGTCAGTAAAACAGAGTGAACGACTTGAAGGCGTGGAACAAAAAACAAGAGAAGGAAAACTCTATCACATTGATTTAGCCGCAAGAATGGCAAATCTGCTTGTCAATGGCTTATCCGTTACAGGTAAAGCCTGCGGAACTAATTTTGTTTAGTTAGATTTATCTAATGGTATAAATAATTTATAAACTTCAATATTTAATGCTTTTGCTATTAATTCCATTCTTTTAAAACTTGGAGTTTTCTTTCCTCTTTCAATTTCAGACAAATAATCAGTACTAATTCCAGATATTTCGCTTAGTTTATCTTGTGTTAAACCAAATTTATTTCTATAAAATTTTAAATTATATCTAAAAATATCTATCGTGCTATTTGTCATATTTTGATTTTATTGTTATAATTTGATTAAAATAACAGACATATAGCACGACCAAAGGATAAAAAATGGCAGAAAAATATAAGAAAACAATATTAATAGACTTGGATGGGGTATTAAACACTTATACGGGAAATTTTGATAAAAATTTTATTCCTGAAATTAAAGAAGGCGCATTTGAATTTTTAAAAAATTTAAGTGAGCAATATGAAATTAAGCTATTTACTACAAGAAATAAAATCATTGCTTCTAAATGGATATTTGATAATAAACTTGAACAATTTATTTCTGATGTAACAAGTGAAAAACAATTAGCTTGGTTATATATTGACGATAGAAGTATTACATTTAATGGTGATTTTAAAGAATTAAAAAATAATATAGATAATTTTAATGTTTGGTATAAAAAATAATTAAAAAATTTTTAAAGTGTTTAATGTTTAATTTGGGTGCTGATAACACAATGAATAAGCAAACACATTGAAATTGATAAAACAGAAACAAATTGCCTGCCTAATAAAAAAACTAAATTCCCACCAAGAATGTGTGTTGACGGCAACAATTCCAATGATTTTTTTGTAAAATACGTTAAAAACTACAACTACTTTAAAACCCCGAAAATCAAACAAATAAAATCAAAAACAAGCGGTCTTATTTTAACCTATGACACAGAAGAAACTTATGACGATAAATATATTTATATGCCAAGTACAGGAAACGCAGCAACAAATACAAACGGTAAATATAGTGCAATAGCAGTTTAGAGGTTTTATGTTAAAAAAGAGAATTGAATTATTGGTAAATCAAACAATTCCAGTAAAATTTATTTTGTAAACCTATTAACATAAAAATGTTACAAAAATTTACATATATTTAAAGCATTTGTTATTATTATATTTCAGATACATAAGAAAGTTGAAAAACCTGGTTTTGTTATTCAAGACAGTTGCAAAGTATTGAAAAAGTTATATACTAAGAATATAAACTAGTATAACGTTCTGTAATTAACTGGACTTTTTATTTCCGAAATTTTAGAATACTGCAAAAAGAAAACACTTTTCGGAGCTGTTACACCCGCTTAT
>CAJOJP010000141.1:0-4001 GCA_905234915.1 Candidatus Gastranaerophilales bacterium | reverse complement strand
AATGTAGCAAGGTGCTTGCTAAAGAAATGCGCGTGCTCAATGCTCCTCAAAGTATTTTCTTTTTTTCGTTTTTTATTTCAAAAAGTCCAATTATTTAAGAAACGCTCTACTAGGTTGTAAGTATTTTATACAAAACAATTTGGGGATATAACGAGGCTATATTTAAATGTTTTAATACATTTAAGTCTTATTTATGTGTATCAAAATCAAGATTAAGAAAGGAAAAATTATTTATGGTAAGAAAAAATAATATGGGGATTGTTCCACCAAATCAAGGTTATAGGATAGATGAAAATCCATATCCGCAGGTTATACTTTATGCAAATGATACTCCTGTCCTTGAAGGCAGAGTTGAAAAAACTGATAGAAATGGTGGTGTTATTTATTTCCCTGATGATTCTGACTATGATGACTGGGATGATGAATCCGAGTCAAATTCAAATGAACCACGAGTAGAAAAACAACCTTCATCAACGATATCAAATGTTATGCAGTCAATTTCAAATTTAAATAATGAACTCATGAATATAGGCTTGGGTAATAATATATCTTATGGATTATCTGAATACTTAAGACAGTATCCAATGCAAAGTTACAATAATTATCCAAAACGTAAATATAGTAATCTTACTCCACAAACTGCTTATTATCATAAAAATATGGGATATAGTTTACCCAAAAGACCGCAAGAAAGAATTGATTATATTAATAAACCAAATACGACAACAAATTATGTAAAATTTAATAATACACCGCCTTCACCTTCAGAAATAACTATGAGTTTTAAAAAAGAAAAACCGGTGCAAAGTTATCAAAGCAGGGAAGATATATTATATCCGACTATGAATGAACAAAGCCAAATAAAATATACTGCAAAGAAATATCCATTGTTAGATAATAATATTCAAAAAAATTATTCAAATACATATCAAGAAAAACAAATGCCGTTAATGGGTGATAGAGATTACGTTCCACCAAAATTATATGAACAAGATTTATTAAAGAAAGAAAATGAACTATTAAAAAAACAACTTGAATATGAAAGAAAAATCAATAATAGAGCTGATATTTTATATCCAACTATGAATGATAAAAACCAAATTGATAATAAAAATGATGTATTATTAGGCGGTATATCAAAAGAAGTCTATCAACAGCCTAATAAAAGCAGTTACTCTGATTTCTTGTTAAATGTACTTTCTCAGCCCCAAGTACCTCAATATAATTACACAGGAAATTCTTTATTAAATCAAATTGCTGTTGACCATATTGATAATAAATTTTTAAAGTGGTACGCAAGCGAAAATTATGGATTAGAAACAGCAGAAAATCTACTTATGTCAAAAAAAGATTCGTACTTAAATACTGATTATGCTAAAGAACATTTGATTTTTAAGAATTATAAAGAATTAAGCACCGATTTAAGGAATTATTTTGAGAAAAAGATTACAAAGCAAATAGGTGCAGATAAATTAGAAACTACAGGAGGAATATACATTAATGCAGAACATTATTCATCTAAAGAATTAGCAAAAGTATTAGTAGATAATAAAGAATTTGTTAAAAAAGTTGCAGAAGCAAGAAAATCAATGGAGGTTGGTAATTCCGTAAATACAAGTATTCAATTTACAGATAGAAATTTTCATTATGCAATAGGTAAAGCAGATATTTTAGATATGCATATAAATAAAAACGGTGAAATTGATTTACTTGTAACAGATGTTTATGACTTTAATGATGATAAAAATGCAAGTGATTTAATTAAAACGGGAAGAAACAGGCAGGAAAAAGGAGAAATTAAACCATACTTTTATATTTATCATGTTATAATACCTAAGAGTGCAAAATTAGGTGAAAGCGGCAGAAGATGATTTCTAAAATAAAAAATTTTTTAAATACAGATATTGTTATTTTTAACGAAAGACAAAAGAAAATTCTTATTGATTGCATAATCAAAGTTTTAAAAAGTAATATTTTTATATTTTTTATATTTGGAACAATTGTATCAATAATATTCTTAAATCGTATAAATTGGGATAATTTATATCGTTCATATCGTATTGATTTTATATATTCAACAATATTATTTATATTGTCATATTATATTCCTTTCTTTTTAGCTATAATACTTAATTTAATAATCAATTTTTCTAAAAATGAGATAGTAAAAAAGGTATTTAAAATAATAATGATAATTTTAAATATAATTTCAGTATTATATTTAGGTTTTCTTGCTCTTTTTATAGCTACATTTGAATTACCGCCGCAAAGTTAATATATTGATAATTAGTTTATATTAGATATAAAATTTCAAACATAAAAGAAGCCTTGAATTTTATTGAAAAGAATTTTGCTCAAAGGATAGATGAAAAAGGCATAAAACAAGGTTATGTACCAGTTAATAAACATCTATTAGCAAATGCTATGTGGGGTAAAACAACAAAAGAATGGTATAAAACACTTGAACAGGGCGAAGATGCAATAAATAAAGCATTTAAAGATAAAGAACAGGCTAAAGGCTGGGTTGAACTTCACAATAGAACCAAAACACAAGATTTTCAAATACCCGAAGAACTTTTTAATACTCTCTTTGACGGCAGGGGCGAAAACTTAGCCGAATACTGGAATAGATACGAAAATGCTTTTAAAGGCAAAACTGCAAAATTAGCAGGAACTATTCTTGATATAGGAAATAATTTCTTTAAAAGAAGGGTTTTAGGTACATCATCATTTGTTTTAAATAACAGAATGAACCAATTAATGATAGCTGCTAAATCCGATAACCCAATAGAATATTTAAAAAGTATTTTTCAAGCACGCAGTATTAAAGATATTGACCTACCTAGTGAAATCTTAGAAAATTCTATTGCAGAAGCGGTTGAAAATTCTGTTAAACGAAAAATATATACAGGCATAAATCAGCTTGATAATTTGTTAAATCTTTTTGCGAAAATGCGTACGGCATTTATGCCGGATAGCGAGGTTTGAAGTTGCGACAGCGGTAGCAAAGCAACGCCAAAACCGAGTTTGGAGCATTTTCAAGACGGCGGTCACGTTATAGACACAAAAACCTTGACAGGTTGGAAGAAATTAACAGCTAAAACAGGTAATATCGTTTTCGGTTTTCCTAATAAACTATATAACAGCCTTGCAAATAAACTGCTTGATTTTAATACTAAATTTGAAACTTTTGAAAGAAAACAGGTTTTCGCACAGCAATTAGATAAAGCAAAATCTGAAATACTGCAAAAAACAGGTCAAAAGATGATTTCAATGCAAGAAGCTATAAAATATGTTCATAAACATAGCTAAATGAAAGAAACGATTATACGCAATATTGAAAATACTCTTGGCGATTACAACAAGATAATGAAATATGGCTTGAAGGGGCGGAATTTCCGTAGTGTGCCGTGTTTGCGGAACGCAAACCTAACACGATTAAGTGAGGACAAAGCGAATGACAGGGTAAAGCCCGAAATGAGCTGCTTGTCCGAGAGATAGGAAATTACAAGAGGTGAATATGAATAAAATAAAAGTTTCAAATTCTTTAGCCGGATATTATGCAAATTTGGCAAAGGATTCATCCGATACCGCTAAAGAATATAGAGATGAAGCAAGACAGTACTCTCAAAGTGCATCAGATATTCTGAACAATTTTGAAAGTGTTGTTGAAGCTGCTTTAATTTCAATAGAAAATGCCAAAACACAGGTTTTAAATGAAATTTCATCTTAAAAATTGATAAAACCTTAATTTGTAAAGATAAAACAGCCAAAACGAAAGGAGAAAATTATGGCAATCTCAATCACGGACATTTTAGCACTTGTTAAAGAATTAATTTCTGACGGAGATAAAATGTCGAAATTCAAAGACTGCTCAATTCGGGCAGTCTTAATTTTTGGAGATAAAGATGATAAAAATGTTTATTTCTTTGATGAATTTATAATCAAAAATACTACAACACAGCGGATTTTCCGTAGAGTGAAACTCGAAGTAAGAAAAA
>CAJOJP010000140.1 GCA_905234915.1 Candidatus Gastranaerophilales bacterium | reverse complement strand
TTTTAAATTTTTGGATGAAAATTTTCCCCAAACAGATTCCACAAAATTCCCTGCAACATTTTTGCCGACAAAAGAATAACTCTCAGAACACATTATTTTTTCATAAACTTCACCTTTGGATACAGAATATTTAAAAAATTCCTCGTTTATTTTATGCAAATCATCAGGAACTTTGTAATCTTTAACCATTTCTGTATATTCTTGAAGCATAATTTCTTGCATTTCTAAAAGCAAGTTGTCTAATGTTTCATAATAAGAATAAAATGTCTTTTTATTTATCATAGCTTTATCGCAGATTGATTTAACCGTTATTTTTGAATAATCGGTTTTTAATATCATATCAACAAATGCCTGATGAATATTTGTTATAGTCTTTTTTATTCTTAAATCTTCATTTCCTTTTAATATCATAGATAAGTAACCCTTTTATTAAAATAGTAGAATAAGTAACTGTTTTTCAATATTGACCGTTGAAATTTTATTAATTCTACCTAATAATTATAACATAAAAAGCAACTATGGTTACATATTATCTTAAAGGAGAATATTTATGAAAAATGTTAAAATGGCAAACGGTGTTGAAATTCCGATTTTAGGATATGGCGTTTATACAATAACGGATGAAAAAGAATGTGAACAATGTGTATTAGATGCAATTCATTCCGGTTTTACTCACATTGATACGGCTGCTATTTATATGAATGAGCCTGCTGTAGGCAAAGCAATCAAAAAAAGCGGTGTAAAAAGAGAAGATTTATTTATCACAACTAAATTATGGGTACAGGATCAAGGTTATGATATGGCAAAAAAAGCCATTGATAATTCTCTTAAAAGATTAAACTTAGATTATCTTGACCTTTATTTAATCCATGAACCGATGGGCGATATATACGGACAATGGCGAGCAATGGAGCGTGCATATAAAGCTGGCAAAATAAGAGCAATAGGGGTATCTAATATGTATGCGGACAGACTTTGTGATTTCCTTTATCACACAGAAGTTAAACCCGTAATTAACCAAGTGAGAACAAATCCTTATTTCCAACATCTTGATACAAAAAAATTTGAAGATGAAAATAATATTGTTCACGAGGCTCATTCTCCGTTTTCACAGGGTGATAAATCAATGTTTATAAATCCTGTTTTAGTTGAAATAGCAAAAAATCATAATAAAACAACAGGTCAAATTATTCTGCATTGGTTAATTCAAAGAGGAATTGTAACTCTTACAAGAACAACCAAAAAAGAAAGAATGGCAGAAAATATAAATATTTTTGATTTTGAATTAACCGAAGAAGAAATGAATCAAATAAAGTCATTAGATAGACCTGACGGAAATTCATACGACAACAGAAATCCTGAAGTTGTAAAAATGGTACTTGCAAAAAGATATGAATACAAAGGAGAAAATTAAATGAATACAATATTTATTACGGGTTCATCATCAGGTATAGGAAAAGCAACAGCAAAACTATTTGCTCAAAAAGGCTGGACGGTCATTGCAACAATGAGAAAACCTGAAAAAGAAATCGAACTAACGCAATATGAAAATGTAAAACTTTTTCCTTTGGATATAACAAACAAAGAACAAGTTGAAAACACTATTAATGAGGTTTTATCCCACTATGAAGTAGATGTTTTATTTAATAATGTCGGAAGCGGTATGAAAGCTCGTTTTGAAGATGTTGAAGAAGAAGTTATGTGGCAGTCCATTGATACGAATTTAATGGGCATGATTAGAGTTACTCAAAAATTTGTGCCGTATTTCAAGAAAAGAAAATCAGGGATTATTATGACTACAACTTCATTAGGCGGAGAAATAGGTTTCCCTCTTGATAGCGTTTATTCTCTTGACAAATGGGGCTTAACAGGTTTGTGCGAAATGCTGTATTTTGAACTTGCACCTCATAATATACAAGTCAAAACTCTTGTTCCCGGTATTGTGAGAACTAATTTCCAAATAAAAAAATATCCGCTTGTTGAAGAAGAATATGAACAAATTGCTAAACGACAATATGACTTGGTTGTTCCTATTGAAGAAGAAGCTGAACAACCCGAAGAAGCCGCATTAGATGTATATAATGCTATTTGTGATACGAATAAGGACAGAATGGCTTATGTAACAGGGAAGGTCGCAAAAGAATTATGCGAACTTCGTCAAAAAATAGGAAATGAAGAATTTAGAAAATTCTTTAAAAATAAAATTGTCTTAAATAAGGAGTAAAGGGGTAAATATATATTTAGGTTCAAAAATCCACGTCATAATAACTAACAAAAATAAGAGGTAACAATGAAAAAAGTATATGCAATAAACGGAAGTCCGAGAAGAAATAAAAACACAGCTCAAATGCTTGATAAAGCATTAGAGGGAGTGAAAGCAGAATTTCCTGATGCGCAAGTAGAGAGAATAAACCTTTTTGAC
>CAJOJP010000139.1 GCA_905234915.1 Candidatus Gastranaerophilales bacterium | reverse complement strand
ATCAAAGGAGTTATCCCGTACAATTTAATCCATTGTATTTTTTGATTAAATGTTTTGCATTTGTTTTTATCAATAATGTAATTCCAAAATTTTTGTCCGTGCGGGCAAATGCCCATCCTGCAACTTTTAAAACTCCACTCTTTTAAAAGCGGCAGTTCCTCTCCCGTTTTGTATTTAAAAAGCTTCTCTAAATACCTTGGATATTCGCTTTTCTCTAAATTCAACAGAAAGTTATAATCATAAGGCGGATTGCCTATTTTATCACGTCTAAAAAATTCAAATATTTTTTTCATCTATTCTTTCTTTACAATTCAGCACAAAAACATCGGCATTTTTTGCCGTCATTATTTATTCATGTTATTAATTTATTAGTTATTCTGTTTATATTGTTTTTATAGTAACTCAAAGTTAATAAAAAAACAACTAAAAGTTTAATAAAATTTTGATTATAAACTAAAAGGTAATAATAGTGCTATTTAGCGAATTAAAAAATACTTTACAAAATTTAAAAAATAGAAAAATAACAAATGAGTACTTTGCAAATTTATATGGAACAAGCCCGCAAAATATAAGTAAAAGAGTTAAAAACGAAAGTGAAGTTACTGTTAAAGAACTTGAAATTGCGCAAAAGGATTCGGGTGTATTAATTTACATAAAAGCAAATGACCCAAATTACAAAATAATAAATAATTCACTTGAACGAAAAAATGATTTGGAAATACATAATAAATTATCAAAAATAGGTCAACGTTTAAATACAATTCAAGAAAAACACGAATATTTAGATAAGGATATGGCAAAATTATTAAAAATTTCAGAAGCCGATTACTCCGAAATTAAATCTGGAATAAAAGAATTTGATATAAATACTTTAACAAGATTTAAACAATTATTTTTCGTTTCTATTGATTGGCTTTTATTTGATGAATAAATAATTTTTCGCTAAAATTTAAGACTTCTAACTCCATTCTCTGTTTTTTCAAGTGCAGATAATACTGTATTTTTCATTTTTTCATCTTTAATTTTATTAAGTTCTTTTTTTATAAAATCTTCACCTGTTTTCAATGTTTGTTCCGAAGCATAATCAAGTAAATATTCCTTTAAAGTAACTATAGCATTTGGGTGACAAAAATTATGTATTTGTTGTTTTTTACAAAATTCCATGAACCTTTCGCCTGTTCTGCCGCTTCCGTAACAAGCAGTACAAAAACTCGGCAGATAACCTGATTCCATTAACCAGTTTACAACTTCATCAAGCGTTCTGTTATCATTTACTTCAAACTGACTGGAATTTTCATTTTCTTTTTCCGGTTTATAATAGCCTCCGACACTTGTTTTTGAACCGCCCGAAATCTGAGAAATACCAAGTTCTAATAATTCTTTACGGATATCTTTATTTTCGCGCGTAGATATAATCATCCCCGTATAAGGAACTGCTATACGAATAAGAGCAACTATTTTCTTAAATATTTCATCATCAAGCCCGTTTTCAAAAGAAGCAGGGTCTATATCATCTGCTCTTCTTATTCTCGGTACACTTATGGTATGGGGACCGGTTCCATAGACAGCTTCTAAATGCTCGGCATGCATTAACAGAGCGGTAAATTCGTAATCATAGCCATGCAAACCGAATAAAACACCTAAACCTACATCATCAATTCCTGCCTGCATTGCTCTATCCATAGCCTCAGTATGATATTTATAATCGTGTTTAGGACCTGTAGGATGTAATTTTTCATAACTTTGTTTATTATAAGTTTCCTGAAACAAAATATAAGTACCTATTCCTGCCTCATGTAACTTTTTATAGTTTTCAACTGTAGTTGCTGCTATATTAACATTTACGCGTCTTATTGCACCATTTTTATGTTTTATTGAATATATTGTTTTTATAGACTCTAAAATATACTCTATAGGATTATTAACCGGATCTTCCCCTGCTTCTATTGCAAGACGTTTATGCCCCATATCCTGCAGCGCAATTACTTCATTTTTTATATCTTCCTGAGTCATTTTTTTTCTTGGTATATGCTTATTTTTTAAGTGATACGGGCAATATATACATCCGTTTATACAATAATTGGAAAGATATAAAGGAGCAAAAAGCACAATCCTGCTTCCGTAATATTCCTCTTTTATTTTTTTAGCCAATTGGAAAATTTCATCTACTATAGTTTTATCATCACAAGCAAGCAAAACTGCTGCTTCTTTATGGCTTAAACCTTTTTCTTGTTTAGCTTTCGCAATAATAGAATTAATCAACTCCATGTTATTTTTATTTTCTTGCGCAAACTTAAGAGTGTCCATTACTTCTTCGTTATTAATAAATTCATCGGCATCCAATGATTTTAAATTATACATTTCCATTCCCTCCTCTCTCGTATTATAACTCAAAATTAGTTATAATACATTTTTACACCTGAAAATATATTATGATGCATAAGTCTAAAAATTATTTATATTAAAGCAGTTACGGCATGTCAGGGGATATAAAACGAAGCCAACTGCTATGTATATAAAAACATCTAAACT
>CAJOJP010000138.1 GCA_905234915.1 Candidatus Gastranaerophilales bacterium | reverse complement strand
TTCAAAAGCTCTATCCGACAGTAAAACCGATAACTGATTTTTTAATAAATCTTGTTTTTCCGATAGTTTTTGTAATTCTTCCTTCATATAGGTCAAATTCTTTTGAGCTTGTTCAATGTCGGAAAGGGTTGCTGTTCCAAGTTCATATTTTGTTTTATAAGAGTCTATAATTTTATTTTGCAATTCAATAAGTTCCTTTTGATAAGAAATCAATTTATCCGTCCTGATTAAATTGTAATAATCAACGGCAAAAGCTGATGAAATATAAATATACGAGGCTCTTTCATCTTGTTTTATCATCTCTAATTTGGATTTTGTAATCAGATGATTTTTGCCCCAAATATCAATTTCATAATTCATTGTAAGAGGTAATAAATAATGGGTTTCTGCGTAATTTGGGATTTTGACTTCACCGAATAATTCATCCGATGAACTAAAAATTCTCCCGACATAACCTTGAAAACCGACATGCGGAAGCTCATTTGCAAACGACATCTTAACGATTCTGTTTCCTTCGTTGACTTTCAAAACTGCCGCTTTTAAGTCGTTGTTATTCTCGTAAACCTTAATTAAATTATCAACTAAAATATCATCATTAAATTTTTGCCAAAAAGGCATATTCATATATTCCGTTGGGTTTGTAACGGCAAATGCCGGCATCGCAAACAAGCTAAGTATAAATATTAAAATTACTATTCTTTTCATTTCGGGGTGTCTCCTATTGTTATTATGATAACATAAAAATATAAAATGCAACTTGATTTATTATTTTTATAGGTTATTATAATAACTATGTTGAAGGAGATTTTTACAAACTTAATAGGTAATGCAATAGTAGCATCCGGTAGAGCAATTAAGGTCCATAATTTGGATTTGTATGCAAAAAACGGATTTGAAATTACTCCGGAGCAGTACATGGTACTGAATATGATTGAGGATGATAATCCCCCGAGCCAAAATAAGTTATGCAAATTATTGTGTAAAGACAAATCTAATATGACACGCATAATATCTGTTTTGGAAGAAAAAGGTTTGATAACGAAAGAACAAACTCAAAAAAACAATGTTATCAAAATAACAGACAAAGGACGTATTTTAAGAGCCGAGATTACTCCTATTATGACAGAATCACGTAAAAATTACCTCAAAGACATAACACAAGACGAAATGTACACTTGTATTAAAGTATTAAACAAGATACAGGAAAATTTAGAGTTGGAGAGATAATACCCCTCACCCGAATTTCTAACTTTCAAAGTACAGCTTTTTAAGTTGAAATTCTACCCTCTCTCTTGACCTGTTCGCACTAAACGGGACTTAGCTACGCTTTCGCCCTCTGCCTATAGGTCGTTCCCTCAAGGGGCGAGGAAAAACCAAGATGAAAGAAGGAAAGAAAAATGCCGAAAAATAACAGAAAAATAAAAGAAGAAGATATTTTTGAAAAAGAAGCAAGAATAAGATTAAACAAGCGAAGAAGAAAAAACTTAAAAAAATATGCAAAGAAAAGAGTTTTGATACCGGCTTGCATTGTTTTATTTTTTATTTTATTTGGTTTGCACGCATTTATTACCTCTTTAAGTTATCAATCAACGGATGATGCCTTTGTTGAAGGCAGATTTGTTCAAATCGCACCAAAAGTTTCAGGACAGGTTATATCGCTAAAAGTTGATGATAACGATTATGTTAAAGAGGGGGATTTATTATTGGAAATTGATCCGTCCGATTTTGAAAATAAGGTTAAAGAGTTAGAAAGTGCCTTAAAAGAAGCTAAAGCCAATAAAAATGTTTCAACAAGTGATATAGATAAATCAAGCGCTGATTTAGCCGATGCAAATAAAAATTTAGAGTTTGCCAAAAAAGATTTTGAGCGGTATTCAAAATTACGTGATAACGGGCTTTGCACAAAGCAAGAATATGATTCTGCCGAAACAAAATATAAACAAGCCTTGGAAAAACAAAATGCAACTCGGGCAATGTTAAAATCTTCAAAATCAAAAGATGATGCGACAGGTGCAAATATTGATAAAATAGAAGCACAGCTTGCTCAGGCAAAATTAGATTTATCATATACAAAGATTTATGCTCCACAAGACGGTTATGTTTCTGCCCGTTCTGTCGAAACGAAATAAGGCTCAGCCTTTAATGAGTGTAGTTTCACCTAAAATATGGATTGTTGCAAACTTTAAAGAAACTCAAGTCGGTAAGATGAAAAAAGGTCAGCCTGTTTCAATAAAAATTGACACTTACCCGAATAAAAAATTTAAAGGTAAAGTTGACAGCATTCAACTGGCATCGGGTGCAAAAGCAAGTTTGTTCCCGCCCGAAAATGCGGTTGGAAGTTATATAAAAGTTGTTCAGCGCATTCCTGTAAAAATTGTGTTTGATGAAGATGTTTCAGATTATACAATAGCTCCCGGGATGAGCGTTGTGCCGAAGGTAAAAATCAAATAGTTCCCTCACCCCGACCCTCTCCTGCAGGGCGAGGGTGTTAAAGAAGGTAAATAATGGAAATATTAGAAGAACAAATAAACCCTAAAAAAGCACCTTTGTGGCTGTTATCGCTTGTTGTTGTAATGCCTACTTTCTTTGCATTCCTTGCAACAAGTTCATCTAATGCAGCGCTAGCGCATATAGCAGGTTCATTCGGCTCAACTGCAGACGAAGCAAAATGGGTTGTAACAAGCTATATGATTGCAAACGGAATATTTTTACCATTGACAGGGTGGTTAGAGCGGACGTTAGGCAGACTGAACTTTTTAAAAATATTTATTGCAATTTTTACTGTCGGTTCTGTCGTATGCTCTTTTGCCCCGAGCCTTCCGGTTTTGATTATAGGAAGAATTATTCAAGGAGTTGGCGGCGGGGTTTTAATGCCATTATCTCAATCAATATTGTTGCAGGAATTTCCCGAAAATCGAAAAGGCGATGCTATGGCGATTTTTGTATTTTCGATTATGGTGTCGTCTATTATGGGGCCGACTGTCGGCGGTTTATTAGTTGATAACTTTTCATGGCAATGGATATTTATAATTAATATTCCGATAGGGATTTTATCTTTAATCCTAATTCCAATGATAGTAAACGATACAACAAGAAGCAAGAAAAAAGAGAAAGTCGATTTTTTAGGTGTAGCCTTTTTAGTTTTATGGCTGTTTTCAATGCAGGTTGTCTTGGATAAAGGTCAGCAATACGGCTGGTTTGATTGTAGTTGGATATATTGGTTGTCTGTTTTTTCGCTATTCTTTATGTTTGCTTTTATAGTTTGGGAGCTTGAAATAAAAGAACCTATTGTGAATTTAAGAGTATTTAAAAACTCAAATTTTGTTGTCGGAACGATTTTGGGTGTCGTATTAAATATGATGGTTTGTGCCACAATGATTTTACTTCCTCAATTTTTCCAAAGCCTGATGCACTACACTGCATCTGATACGGGAATTGCTCTTGCAACAAGAGTTTTTGCGGTTGTAATACTGTTTTTTATAGGAAGAATTTGTGCTTTATATGACATTAGATATGTTATCGCAGTAGGATTTTTAATAATGGGAATATCTATTGCATTATGTGTTGATTTGAATTTAGCGGTAAATCCCGAGTGGATAATTTTATCAAACATAATGTTTGGAATAGGTTCAGCTACCGCCCTTGTTCCTATTTCAGGGGTAGCTCTCGGTACTTTAGAAAAACAAGATATTCCAAGTGGTGCAGGGATTCACAGTTTAACAAAATGCGTAACGGGTTCTATGGCAACATCACTTGCTTCAAGCTGGATAATCAGTTTATCTCAAGTTCATCAGAATTATTTAGTTAAGAATATGAGTGTTTATTCTTATAATTTTATGGCTCATTTTAATGCACTGAAATCTGCATTTTTACACCATGGAGAAGCTGTTATTGCCGCAAAAAAAGCAAATATACTCCTTTATAAACAGCTCCTTGTTCAATCTAAACTTATGGCAATATCTGACTTGTTCTTGCTCTGTGCGATTTTGACATTTTTGATGATTCCGCTTACTGTATTGTTGAAAGTTGAAAAGAAAATTGATAGCGATTAATTTGATTAATTTCTTAAAGCATGGCGAAAGGCATAAATTTTCCCCTCTTTTGTATTTAGTACTCACTTGTATCGTCAAAGTAATCGAAAATTATCTATTTAATTTTGTTATATCTGATAGGCAAAATCTATTAATTTGATTATATTAAAATGAACATTATAACAATATAATCGTTATAAATATGAGTGGTGTAATTATGAACAAAAAATTATTAATTTCTTTATTATCAGTTTTGGTATTATGAACAACTATTGCATTTGCTGATGATACAACCACAACAAACACAAGGCCCGAACCGGGATAAATATTAAACACAAAACTTATCAAAAAAGTATCAGTAACATTGAGAATGAATTATCAGACAGTTTAAGAATTTGTATCAGCGGATTTGCACTCTGCTCGCTTGCGCCGGATCCGAACCTGTTGAGTCTTAAAACGCTTACTATGTTACTATTCATCTTAACTCTCATTTTTTTAAGTCAAGTCTATAAGACAATAATATTGCATGTTTCAGACACATTTTTAACATGGGCTGAAAACAAAACCGATGTCTAAATAAAATAAAAATATATTTATTTAAACTTTTCTTTTAATTTTTCTAAAAATATTTTGGCCGGCTTAGAAAATATTTGTCCTTTTTTCCATACAATATTCAGTCCTGATTCTAATGTCGGATACAGCGGTCTAAATATCAAATTTGAATTGTTCATTGTATTTAAAAGTTTATCAAGTCCTACGACATAACCGATTCCT
>CAJOJP010000137.1 GCA_905234915.1 Candidatus Gastranaerophilales bacterium | reverse complement strand
TATATCCTCTTTATAAAATGGAGTTTCATTAAAATTAAGATCGTAGCGTTTTTCAGTCGCAAGAGCTTTTCTATAACGCCAGCCACAACACCAAAAACCCAGCGTTTTACCAAGTTCAGCCTCAGTGATGTTATGTTCACTTGCCCAAGATAAAAGATCGTTGTAAATTCCTATTTTTAAGGCATACTTAGGCTCAGGCTTGCGTGTAAAAAGTTTGGGAAATGATTTTTGCAACATTTTTGTTACTTCTTTTAATTTTGGTGTAAAACGTGCATACGGATGCAGTCTACAATATATTTTTTTCTTTTCTGGACGTACAGGAGATTCTGGCGTCTTTTTTTTATTTTATACCTCATTCATTTCCATTGCTCCTTATTAGGTTTATTCTACTATTTTCTACTACTATTCATTCAAGACTGAAAAATGAGATATGATTATTTGTGTATCCATATATTTTCATTTTACAGTAAAATAACATATCACTTTCCTCATTGTGTTATTTTGCTAATAATTAGCCAATATCTTAATTGTTTTACACTGTTGGCGTCATCATAAGGTGTGAGACGAAAATTTCTTATTATTTCATAACGTGTTTTCGTAAGGAATATGTCATCTTCTTCGTAATCTTCATCTTCATTATATTCATCTTTAAAATATTCCAAAGCTTTTCTAATGCTATTTATTGATATACTTACAGATAAGGTTTTATCTTCATTATCAATAATATCAAATATTTCCTCTTCGATTTTTGAATATTCCTTTTTACATAGTAAATTAAATAGTTCTTTTGTGTAATTGTCTTGTGGATTTACACTATAAGCTGAGGTCGCTATAAGAGATAATAACATTTTATATTTTATGTCCTTTGAAATTCGTTTATTATTCATTAAGTTTACCGAGTATATTTTTATTTTCTCAACATTTTTGCTTTCTAATGCTTCATCATAATTTTCATATAGTTTTAATATATGATCAATCGCAGAATAATCATTTATTACATAAACTAATGGTATTGAATAAGATAAAACGAAAAAACACACCATAGTAAAAAAATAACGTATGATTTTTCCTTTATAAATACGATTAACTCCCATAGCAATAAATTTTAGCCATAGTAATTTCATTGATGTCCATATAAATACAATTATTATAACTGAACTATTAATTAAGTCTTGAATTTTTATATTATATTCTTTATAAAGCATAAATTGTTCAATTAATGTGCCATTTAAATCAATATAGAATCTATAAATTAACATAATTGGAATAAACCAAGCACTAGCAAAACAAATCATATTAAAAACTATATTAAACGGAATTTTTTTCTTTTTTATTTTTAAATAATATGATGCTTTGCTAAGAAGCAATGCAAATATAATGCTTCCTAAAATATATTCAATAAATTCGACTAAAAATCCCATACTTACATTTTTTAAAAAATTATTATATTCAATCTCAAAATCTAAAACATATGGTACGTCGTTAGTATACGATACCATAATTGCAATTAATATATTAAATATTAGAAATAATAAAGGATTAGGAAATAGACTTTCTTCTTTATATTCATAAATAGTCGAGTAATTAATGTTTCTATTTTCTAAATTATATGTTATGGAGTGTGTAAATTTATCTGGAGTAACTAGTTTATAATATTGATAACTATGATTTGCAAGTCGACTAAATAATAATTTAGAGCTTTTTTTATAGATGGCAGAATAAACTTTTAAGGTTAAAAGAATATAAATTTTTATGTTCTTTAATATTTTATTAGCATAATTGTTAATATGAAACGATAATCTCACGATGGAATCCTCTTTTTATTAAAAATCATTTTATAAAAATTTTTAATTGATTGATAAAGCCAATTGTTTTATACGTTGTATAGATAAATCTGTCAATTCTTGTATTTCTTCTAATGAATCACCTTTTTTGAGCATCTTTAACGCAATTTTTTCAACGCCCTTAATCTCACCAAGTTTTAAGCCTTGAGCAATGCCTTGCGTTATACCATCTTCAAAAATTCCTTCACCAAGATTGCACATAATGTTCAACTCCCCTGTCATTTTTGTACTTAATTCTATATCGAATTCATCTTTTAATTGTTGCTGCTTACTCACCGCATTTGCCTTTTTGCGGAATAACAAATGTAGCATTTTTAATAAGCGATTTTCGATTTTCTTGCCGTTACTTCCTACATACACCATTATCACTTGCAACAGGTCATAATTATTTTCTGAATTTGAAATGTCCCCTACAATATGGTGTTCCTTCATTTTGTATTGTGTTATTCCTCCTTCAGGTTGCGGTGATGTAAATGTCAGCCATATTGAATACACTTTTTTGATTTTGTCAAAGTTCGGCTCTACAAATTCTACATCGTATTGTGATGAAAGTAATCTGCTACAGTGAAAGATTCCTCGCTTGACCAAAGAATACTCTGGATCATTTTTCTTTTGCGCTTCCACGTTTATGATCAGTTTTATCATTTCTCCGTCATCTGGTGCATACGCTGAAAATCGAATATCAAAAAATGTTGTGCCTTCTGTGACTGTCCTGTATTCTGTTCCCTCAGACAAAATTTTCCTCACTGCATTTGTTTTGTCAGGTTCGATTGGTATGATTCCTACCTCTATATCATTTCCTATATATTTTTCTGCGATTTCCGTTATTCCATAATCTGAAACACAATATTTCAACAGCCACGCCAAAATTGTTTTATTCGACAAAAAGCCTTTTGCCGCTGCATCATATGTTGCTTTATTATTTTTCATAAAGTTATCTTCTATATTTTCCATTTCATCACCCCAACTTAGGATATTCTTATTATAACTGATTTTTTCAATTTTCTCAATGAAGTTGCAAAAAAGTGTTATGCCGAGCGTCTCTTTTCTGTTACCATTTTTATATACTCAAGTTGCTAAATTGTGTTATGTCAGTTGGCAAAAAAGTGCTATCATATCCCAGTTGCGAAAAAAGCAAAAACATAAGATTTTGAGCGAGTGATTTTGTGTCATAATTTTAAAAATGCAACAAAATAAGAATTTGAGACACTCTAAATATTTTATAATCAATGTGTTTCAAAACTTTTTATATTGATTTGGAGGTTACACATTATGAAA
>CAJOJP010000136.1:3720-6531 GCA_905234915.1 Candidatus Gastranaerophilales bacterium | reverse complement strand
AAGTCTTTGATAGATGCAAGAGCTTGCGTTTTCACGCGTTTTGGCTGAGTTTAGATGTTTTTATATACATAGCAGTTGGCTTCGTTTTATATCCCCTGAAAAGCCGTTAATGCTTTAATATAAATAATTTTTAGTTTTATTCACCAAAATATATTTTTTGGTGTAAAATTGTACATAATTGCCGGGATTTATAATACTATATGAAAGAAGTTATTGCATATATTCATACTCATTGGGATAGAGAATGGTACAGAGAATTTCAGGAGTTTCGTTTAAGACTTATTGAAGTTGTTGATGAAATATTGGAAGCATTAGAAAACGCTAATCTGCCATGTTTTTATTTTGACGGACAAATATCTGCAATAGAAGATTATTTAGAAATAAGAAGCGAAAAAACAGATTTAATAAAAAAACTTATTAAAGATAAGAAATTATTTATAGGTCCTTTTTACTGTTCTTCGGATAGTTTTTTAGTTTCGGGTGCAAGTCTATATCACAATTTAAAAATTGGAATTGAAACGGCAAAAAAATTTGGAGAAAGTGAATTTATAGGTTATATTGCCGATTCCTTCGGACATAGTAAAGATATACCCGTTTTATTAAAATCCTTTAATATTTCTGATGCGATATTATGGCGCGGTTTGGGAGATTTAAATGCTAATTTAAATTGGAACGGAATAAACGTAACAAATTTAATTCAAGGATATTTTCAAGATTATTTGCATTCTGATTTACCTATAGAAAAAAAAGCTGAAAATTTAAAAAAATATCTTGATAAAATAAGTGAAAAGAGTGGAAATACTTTGCTTTTACCAATCGGGGCAGATCATCTTGCTTATCCCAAAAATATTATTGAAACAATAAATGAACTCAATAACATTTATGATGACTACAAAATAACTATTGCTTCACCTTTTGATTATTTGAAAAAAATACAAAAGCGAAAAAAATTTGAAGGAGAATTTTTAGATAACAGTAAAACTTTTTTGTTAAAGGGTGTATATTCTTCAAGACCATACATAAAAAAAGCAAATGCCGAGTGTCAATGGCTTTTAAACAGAATAGCAGAACCGTTAAATAAATTTGCAGTTGATTGTTTTTGTGCAAAAAATAAACAAAACGAAATAAATTATGCTTATAAAGAACTTATTAAAAATCAGGCTCACGATTCTATATACGGCTGCTGCATTGATGAAACTGCAAAAGATGTTATGTCGAGATACCAAACGGTAAAAACAATTGCTAACGGTGTAATAAAAAGAAATTTGCGAGATTTGGAGGATAAGAAAGGTGAACTATCTGTTATAAATTTATCAGATTATAAATACAGCGGCAGAATTTTTATAGAAACCGAAAAAACTTTAAAAAGCGATTTTAATGCTGTTAAAATCGCTTCCAAATACGGATTTACTGATAAAAAACTTTATAATATTAATGATATTCCGATTACCGAAGATATTACAACTATTAACACTTATATTATAGATGTTAAAGATTTAGAGCCTTTTTCTCTGACTAAAATCACAAAAAATAAAATTTGCAATGAAAACTTTATAAAAACAGCTTCAAATTATATTGAAAATAAATTTATTAAACTTGAAATTGAAAATAATAAAATTACGGTTACGGACAAGAAAACAGGAGATATATACATTGATTTTATTACAATTCAAGATAGAGCCGATATAGGCGACAGCTATAATTTCGGAGCTTTAAAAAATGATAAGCCGATTAAAGCGGAAATAAAATCCTTTAAAATAAAAAAAGAAAAAATAAAAGCCGTATTATCGGTTATATATAAAATTGAAATTCCGATTTTTTCTGATAATAGGGGTCGTTTAGAAAAAAAAGATAACTGTATTATAAATATTGATTTTACTCTTTATAATCAGAGTGAAATGGCAGAAATACAAGCAAATTGGATAAATAAAAGTAAAAATCATATTTTACAGATAGGATTTAATTTAAAAGAAAAAATATTTCAAACAGTAAGTGAAGATCTTTTTTCAACGGTAAAGCGGGAATTTAATCCTGATTATAATATATATGATTTCATTCCTGCACAAAGAGGAATAGAACTAAAAACAAATACAGCACCAATGCAAAGGTTTGTAAATACTCAAAATTTAACACTGATTACAAAAGGAATTAATGAATATGAGGTAAATAAAAATATCTTATATTTAACTTTATTAAGGGCAGCGGGAATAATATCAAATCCTTCAAATCCATGCAGAGGAACTCCCGCCGGGCCTCCTGTTGAAACACCTGACTTGCAATGTTTAGGGTTAAATATTGCCGATTTTGCTTTTGCATTTATCTGTAATGAAAAAGAAATGTTTAAAATTGCAGATGAGTTTTATAATCCTTGCGTTTGTTTGTTTACAAATAAAACATGTGAAAAATAAAAAAAGCCCGAAAATTCGGGCAGCTACGTAAATATATAAATAAATCGAATTTTTAGTCCCAGGTTTGATTTCCATTTTCATCAAGACAACCCCAGCCGTAACGAAATCCGGAATATCTATCATTATTACAACGAAAAACATCTGAATTACATTTACTTGAACACAAATAGGAACAGTAAGAGTAATCACAATCACCATCTTGTATTTTGCAGTATGAATTACCGCCGGTATTATAACAACCGCCTTCAAGAGTGCAGGTACATTCCGCAATTATATCAGCTTCAGACTGTTCATTATAAAGTAATGCCATTTGCACCCATGGTTGCACTTTATTACAAAGCTATCGGGGAGTTTATCAAAGTCAATTTGGTCAAAGAGTGGAGAGTTAAGAGTTGAGAGTGAA
>CAJOJP010000136.1:0-3713 GCA_905234915.1 Candidatus Gastranaerophilales bacterium | reverse complement strand
CCTAACTCCACTCTCCTCACTCCTAACTACTTGAAGTACAGGCTTTAAATATTCCTTACCGATACGCTCACGTACAAAATCGCGTACTTTTACCTTATCCGTGCAATCACGCATTAAAGGGGTTATACCATACAACTTAATCCATTGTATTTTCTGATTAAATGTTTTTAATCTTTTCTTATCTATTTTATAGCTCAAAATTCCACTCTTAAAACTCCACTCTTTTAAAAGCGGCAGTTCCTCTCCTGTACTATATTTAAAAATCTTTGCTAAATACTTTGGATACTCGCCTTTTTCCAAATTCAGAAGAAAATTATAGTCATAGGGCAGATTATCTGTTTTATCTTTTATAAAAAAATTTAATATGTTTTTCATGAATTATTACTACTTATTTTATAATTTTAAAATTCATATTATAAATACATCATTTTGTTGTATATAAATATGATTTAGTCTTATATATAAGACAACATGTATTATTATTGACGTTGAATTTTTTTGTCAAGATTTCAAAATTAAATAATGACAAATTTATTAACTCAAAATTTCGGTAAAAAAATCAGATTATTAAGATTTAAAAGGGGAATTTCTCAGGAAAAATTTTCTGAAATGGCAGGTATTTCCCGTTCGGTTATGGGCAAAATAGAAAGAGCGGAAATTTCAACGACTTTAGATTCAATTGAAAAAATTTCTAATGCATTTAATATTTCGATATTTGAACTTTTTGACTTTTCTGATATAAATTAATTTATTTTTTTATATTTTTAATTTTATGTTAAATTACATGCGATTCTACTAGTGTTTCATACTTTCTAACATGCCTTCAACCAAAATAACAAATTTTTCATCATCAGAAAGATTATCTCTATTGGCAATTTTCTTATCATAATATTTCATCATATTAGGAGTTACCCATTCTCTAAAATTACGTAAAAATTCATTATCTTGATTCTTATCTTCTTCATCTAATATATCGGCGACTATACATTTATCATCAAAAATAATAAATTTTGAATTATCGGGATATTCCATTACGAATTTTTTTTGAGCCAAATCATAATTTATCTTAGTTCCTTCAGGCAAATTTTTATAATATTTGCCATTTTTATCACATAACTTTTTTATTGCATAATATCTTCGTATATTTAATGATTTTTCATCATTTTTTTTATTATTTAGCAATAAATCGCCTTTGTTATAATTACTTAAACAATCACGTTCATCAAGAAAACTGTTTTCATCTTTATCGGATTGAATTTCTGTATTTTTAACTAAAGGTTTCTTTACTTGGTTTTCTCCATTAAAAGTACATAACCGATTATAAATTTTTTCATTAATTAACATATAAAAATATTCCTCTTTCCCCTTACAAACACTTGTTATAAAAATACTAAAAAAATAATTTGCCAAATAAACAATCTTTTTCTTTTTCATTGTTAAATTTTGTTAAATAAATATACATTTTATATCTCTTTTATGGCAATTTTTTATATGAAAAATACTTTATATAAATGTAGAGATTAAAAACTCAAATATACACAGAGATATTAAAGAGAGAATAAAAAAAACAAAAAATTTCAAACACATAAATTACTTACACTACCTTACTTATTTAACACGACGGATGAAAATCAATTTTCTTTTACATTCCGAATTGTTTGGGACATCAAAAATGTCCCTTTTTCTTTTGTTATTTTTACATGTTTTTCTTATAATAAAACTGTACAGAAAGGTAGAATTATGATTATTCCCAGTATCGACTTAATGAACGGAAAAGCGGTTCAGCTTAAACAAGGTAAAGAAAAGGTTTTAGAAAAGGATAATGTGCTTGAACTTGCGAAATATTACTCCCGTTTTGGAGAAATAAGCGTTATAGATTTAGATGCGGCAATGAATAAGGGAGATAATGAAGCACTTATAAAGGAAATATGTAAAATTGCCACAGCCAGAGTCGGGGGCGGAATTAGAACTATAGAAAAAGCTAAAAGAATTTTAGCAAATGGAGCAAAACAAATCATAATCGGTACAGCTGCTAATGAAGATTTTTTATCAAAACTGCCTAAAGATAAAGTGCTTGTTGCAATTGATTCAAAAGGCGGCAAGGTAACAACGCAAGGCTGGACTAAAGAAGTTAATGAAACTCCCGCTGAATACATAAAACGTTTTGATAATCTTTGCAGCGGATATTTATATACCATTGTCGATAAAGAAGGTATGATGAAAGGAACGGATATTAAGTCAATAGAAAAAATCCGCAGTCTTACGAAAAAGAAGCTTATCGCGGCAGGCGGCATTGCTTCTGTTGATGAAATTGTTCAATTAAACAAAATGAATGTATCGACTCAGCTTGGGATGTGCATTTATACAGGAGCCGTAAACCTTGAAGATGCTTATATCGCCGTTATGGATTTTGAAAAGCAAAACGGATTAATTCCTACAATTGTTCAGGATATAGAAACGAAACAGGTATTAATGCTTGCTTATTCAAATAAAGAATCGTTGAAAAAATCATTAAAAGAAGGTCTTGCTTCTTATTGGAGCCGTTCAAGAAATGAACTCTGGACAAAGGGCTTAACTTCCGGTAATATTCAGGAGCTTATAAGCGCGAAATTTGATTGTGATTGTGATTCTTTATTATTTAAAGTGCGTCAGCACGGCAATGCCTGCCATACAGGCAGTTATTCCTGCTTTGAGGACAGAGAATTCTGCATAAATGAACTTTATAAACTTTTAATCGATAGAAAAGAAAATCTGCCGGAAGGCTCTTATACAACGAAACTATTTAAAAATGAATTTTACCTAAAACGTAAAGTTATGGAGGAAGCATTTGAAAGTGTGAATTTTGAGCAAGGCGACGGTTTGGAATGGGAAGCAAGCGACTTGACTTACCACATGCTTACTTTTATGGCACTTCATAATGTAACCCCGCAGGATATTATAAATAATTTGGCTTCAAGAACAAAATAAAAATAAGGAAATTATATATATTTTTTTGACGGAAAAATATATTATGGTGTATAATTAGCAAAAGTTTATTATACAAATTTTATTAATCATCTAAAACTCTTAAGACACATACTTTTGCCGGATCTCCATTGCACTCCGGGCGGCTTTTAGACTCAAAACCACCTGTATTGTAAGTACAATATCCTACAGTAAATGCTAATTCAGACAAAGATGTACCATTTGGAACAAATCCGACACCATAAGTAAGAGTTCCGTCTTCGCATGTTATATCTAATAGTACACATGTAGTATCTTCACGACTGTTTATAACACATACTTTAGCCGGTCCGCCTCCACATGGCAAAAAATTATTAGAACCAAAACTACCTGTATTATAAGTACAATATCCTACTTCCATCGCTGATCCTGCAAAGTTACTACGGACAAAACCGGTACTTTCAACTATTCTGCCGTCCGAACATCTTCCCGATAAACGCACTGCCCAACCTGCCAGCCTGTCATTCTCTCTTATTGTATCATCATATAACTGTTCAATACTATCGGGCGATAAACTTTCTATTAAATCAAAATCCATAATTTACCTCTCTATCTCAAAATTATCCAAAATATTATTTTTAAATTTGTGAAATCCGCTGTAAGGAGTAAATGTCAGTTCTTCAAAATAAAGTTTATTTTGATATATCATCCAATCTGCTCTTACAAAATTAAAATCTTTTGATAACTTTTTACTTAATTCAAACGATTGA
>CAJOJP010000135.1 GCA_905234915.1 Candidatus Gastranaerophilales bacterium | reverse complement strand
ATCTATTGCAAGAGGGGTAACAATAATCCCCGGAGAAATTGAATTTATTCTTGCTCCTCTTTTACCCCATTTGCAAGCTTCTGCCATAACTCTTTTTACATTGCATCTTTTTGCCATTTGATATGCGTGAAGTGTATCTTTAATATTTTTAGGCTGCAATACTTCAAGATTTAAGAGTTCTTCTGTCGGTGTACAGGCTAATTGTTCATCAATAACAGGCGATAAAGCAGGCATTCTGTGTCCTGATTGTGATGAAATAGTAACCCCACGACCGCCATTTTTTATTACTTTTCCGACTTCTTCCAATAAAACAGCCGTTCCGTATAAATCAACTTTTAATATAGTTTCAATAGGCGCTTGAGAAGGCGAAACCCCTGCTGCATTTATTAGAGTTGATATTTCACCGTACTCCTGACCTTTTTTTATAAGATTTAATATTGATGTTCTATCTGAAATATCGCACTCAATAGCCTCAATGTCAAACCCTGCTTCCTGCATTATTTTTGCAATAGATTTTGCATTATCGAGGTTTTTATCACCTACAATAATCTTCTTACCAAAACTGACTCTGCGAGCAATAGCCATTCCGATTTGTCCTGCTCCTGTCCATAATATTACATCCGTCATTATTTACACCTCTATCTTATAAAATTAGTATGTACAATTTCTTCTTGTTTCGGCATAGTGATACCGGCATTTTGTCCTGCCTCTTTCAGTTTTAAGAACCAAGCCATGTTTCTTGCCAGTATTCTCATATTTTGCATACCTTCCAAATCTTGTTTTACCTCATCAGGGGTATGTCCATGCACCATATTCCAATATCTGCCTGAAATCATCGGCATTTCGGTTATTGCAAAATATTTGTTTAATTGGTCTAATGCAGCGGTTGTTCCGGCTCTTCTTGCACTTACAATAGCAGCTCCCGGTTTATGTTCAAATACTTTCTTGCCGCCTGTAAAATTAACAAAGAAAGCTCTATCTAAAAATGCGGTTATTCCGCCATCTGCACTGCCGTAATGAACAGGCGAGCCGAAAACAAATCCGTCAAAATTGCGTGCGTATTCCACAAAATTATTAACATCATCATCATTTATTACACATCTGCCGAGTTTTGAGCAGGCATAGCAGCCTCTGCATGGTGTTAATGATTTAATTCCTATTTGATAAATTTCAGACTCAATACCTTCTTCTGTTAAAGTTTTTGATATTTCTTCTAATGCTGTATAAGTACATCCGTTTTTATGAGGTGATCCGTTAAATAATAATACTTTCATTTTTATCTCCTTAATTTTTGAATTTTTCTGCATCAAGATATTTAATAACCTTTGCAGGGTTTCCGACTACAACGGTGTTATCCGGCACATCTTTTGTTACAACCGCCCCTGCTCCTACAACAACATTACTGCCAATTATAACCCCTGATAGTACATTTACACCACCGCCTATCCAAACATTGTTACCAACTTTTATAGGTTTTGCAAATTCATAACCGTCAATTCTTGTTTTATAATATAGCGGATGTTCTGCCGTATAAAATCCACAATTAGGACCTATAAAAACATTATCACCAAAAGTTACTTTTGCACAATCTAAAATCACAAGATTGTGGTTTGAATAAAAATTTTCTCCTATTTCAATGTTATAACCATAATCGCAATAAAATGACGGTTCTATCCAATATTTATTTTTAGTTTTACCGAAAATTTGACTTATTAATTCTTTTCTTTCTTCAAGATTTTCGGGCGAAAGATTGTTGTATTTATAACATAATATCTTACATTTTATTCTTTCATTGAATAAAATGCTGTCATTTTCCGGTTGATATAATTCTCCATTTAGCATTTTTTCTTTTTCGCTCATTTATTCTCCTCTGTTCTTATTTAATACTAATTTTCTTAAAATAATCCGCTTTTTACATGCGGAACATAAGGTGCTTCAAGCCTTTTAATTACTTCGTCATTCAATTCTATATCAAGTGCCGATACTGCTTCTTCAACGTGTTTAACATCTGTGCAGCCTACGATAGGTGAAGTTACATAAGGTTTTGATAACATCCAAGCTAAGGAAACTTGTGCCATAGAATATCCTAATTCTTTTGAGATTTGCTCTAAATTATCAACAACAACTTTGTCTTGTTCTTCTGTTGCTCCCCAAACCGCAGGTGAAACTTCATCTATTGAATTTCTGTGAGTTTTTGTACCCCAAGGGTGTGCTGTTCTTCCTCCTGCAAGAGGACTCCAAGGCACAACTGCGATTTTTCTATCCTGACACAACGGCATCATTTCTCTTTCTTCTTCACGATAAATCAAATTATATTGATTTTGCATTGAAACAAACTTTGTCCATCCGTTGCGTGCCGCTATTTGATTTAGTCTTTCAAATTCCCAAGCCCACATAACTGATGCTCCAATATATCTTGCTTTGCCTGATTTTACAACGTCATGCAATGCTTCCATAATTTCTTCCATAGGGGTTTCGTGGTCAAGTCTATGTATTTGGTATAAATCAACATAATCAAGCCCTAATCTTTTTAAAGAATGGTCGATTTCAGCCATAATATTTTTGCGGCTTGAACCTGCTCCGTTTGGTCTGCCCTCACGCATAGCAAAATGTACTTTTGTAGCAACAACTATTTCATCTCGGTCAAGCTCGTATTCTTTAATCAAGCGGCCTGTGATTTCTTCTGATGTTCCTAATTGATAAACATTAGCCGTATCAAAATAATTAATACCTAAATCAATTGCTTTTTTAAATATAGGTTTAGCTTCTTCATAATCCTTTGCCCAAGGAAAAACTCCGTTTTCTTTTCCGGGTTTACCAAAGCTCATACAGCCTAAGCAAATTCTTGATACATCAACACCTGTGCTGCCTAATTTTACATATTGCATATTATTTCTCCTTTATATATTTACCAAATACCGCTTTTAATTGAATATCCGCAAACTTTTTAGTCCATTTTTTTGGCTCAAAAGTTCCGTCTGACATACACCAGCAAGTCATCATTCCGTAATGTGTTAAAGTTTGAACAGGTGTATTTTCTTTCAATTCGTTATTTTTTATTGCATTATTTAATATGTTTTCAAGCATATTATAGTCATATTGCCACTTGCTTATATCATCATTATCAGGAGCAGTATTCGGGTCAATAGAACTTCTTACCCATTCTCTGCAAATATGAATACCGTATAATTCAACCGCATTCATAAAATTGTCAAAATACAAAGATAATTTTGTAATTATATCTTTGTCTTTCATTTTTGTTATTTGGTTCTCAATTTCTTTGAAATACCCTCTGCAAATTTCTGCAGCAATAGCTTCTTTATGCTTAAAATAAACATAAAAAGTGCCTTTAGCCACTCCTGCCGTCTTTGTAATATCATCAACCGATAAAGCATTAAATCCGTTTGTTTTTAATAAATCTTCCGCAGTATCTAATAATTTTTGACGGGTCAGCAGGGCTTTTTCCTGTCTTTTTGTCATAATAAACACCTCATCATACATGCCACAATCTTATTATACATAATACTGACCAAAAGTCAATGACTAATAGTTAGTATAATTTAATAAGTTGATGCAACTATAGATTTGATAAGGTTTTCAGGAGTTAATTCTATTGTTAATTCAAGATTCCAAGCATGTACGCCGCCAGAGAAAACGGAAGCAGAAACTCTGCTTCTTCCGATAAATTTTAAATCATTTTTAATAATTATTTCATCTAAATTTTGAGAGAAATAATTTAAAGTTCCATTTTCTATTGCTTTTAAATATTCTTTTTTATTTTGTTTCATTCCTGTCATGTGGACTAAAACAAAATCATCAGAGTATATTTTATTTAATGCGGAAATGTCTTTTGCAACCATATATTCATACAT
>CAJOJP010000134.1 GCA_905234915.1 Candidatus Gastranaerophilales bacterium | reverse complement strand
TTTTTCTTACTTCGAGTTTCACTCTACGGAAAATCCGCTGTGTTGTAGTATTTTTGATTATAAATTCATCAAAGAAATAAACATTTTTATCATCTTTATGAAAGCAAACGCATCAGACTTGAAAAAACTTTATCCAACTTTCTGCCTACCAAAAAGACACCAGCACATAGGGTCAACATTAAAGTCGCAAGTTAAGTGTAATGGCAGGTTTTCATTGTATTGAAGGTCTTTGATATTATCATCCGTGAAGTTTTTAACAACCAAACCGCTTGAATAATTGCCGAACTGCCCCAAAACATTAATGCGGTAGTATTCGGGGTCAAAATCTTCTTTCATACTCTCTAAATAGTGTTCCGGCAAATAAATATTATTTGAAGTCGGGGCAATAAAAGCAAACACAATAATTTTGCTGAAAGTGCAATAATTTGCCTGCCTAATAAAAAAGGCGGTAATTTTCTTTTTTGTTTTCTACAAACCTTTTATATATCCAACCTTTATTAGCTTGCGGATTGGTATGCCCGAAAAGGCGGTATCTAAAATTTTCCCAAGAGGGTTTTATATTGGTATTCCTTAATCTTCCGATAAGCTGTTTAAAAGCACTATCAGATACTTGTGATGCTTCTTCAATTTCCACCCAATGCAAGTTTAAAGATTTTATTTTTTTAGGATTATCAACACTTTTAAACAGAATTTCAGAACCGTTTGAAAAAGTCATTTTCTTTTCAATTTTGTTAAAAGTGTAATGTTTACCTGCAATATAGTTCATAGCTTCAAGATGTGAAAAGTATGATTCAAGTGTAGTATCACGCACTAAAACGTATTCTTTAGCACAAACCAAACCTTTACTGCCCGGATATTTTCTTGCAAGCATAATTCCTAATAATGAACCGCACCAAGTTTTACCACTGCCGTAACCGCCTTGATAAATTACAACATCAAGTGAATTATTATGAGGAATATTAAAAAATTCCTGCTGTTTTTCTAATAACGTGTATTTTGCCATTTATTTGTTCTTTATAAGTTCATCAATTTTTTTAGCAAGTGCATCAAGTTTTTTATCAATCTTGTTTTCAGACATTTCAATCTGCTTATGTGCGTATTCCATTAATTCTATTTTTAGATTTGCGACATCCAATTTTGTTGCAAAATAATTCATTTGAATAAGGGTAAAAACAACGCATGCTATGATATAAGCATTTTCTTTGTTTAAAAATTTATTCATAATTTCTTTACTCCTATAAAAAATAATTACAATCAAAATTAAAGACTGCCCGAAGTTGAGCAGTCTTTGTGTATTAAAAAAGTTTTACCGATTATTTTTCGATTAAGTCTTTAACATCCTTAATCAGTTCTTTTAAGTCGGTAATGAGTTTTTACCTGTTTTTTATAAAATTTTCCAGTTTTTGTTTTATTGTAAAATAATCATCTTTTCCTGGAAATATGCCTGCACTTTCTAGTTCTCTATATAACGAAGTTTTATCTTTAGTTTTACCTAAAGTTTTTTCAATTAATTTTTCCACTTCATCAATTCTACTTATAGAGTTTCCTATAAATTGACATTTAAAATTACCTTTAAAGTCATATCCTTCTCTATAACCATTAGGTTTGTCTATGTAATAATTACCTTGCCCTGGATTTTTACTTTTTACCCAATTTTTAGGATTGAAAAAGTCTGCCAAACTTCCTGTTTTTATTTTGAGTCTTCTATCAAAAGCATGTGTACTATCTATAATAATAGAACCATCTTTTAGTTTATAATGTGGCGTTCCAAGTTCTGTGTATTTTTCTTTTATTTCATCTCCAAAAATTTCTTCAATAGATTTTCCTTCGGATAACATTTTCATTTTATCAGAATATTCAGTATCAAAATTTGGATTATCCGGATTTTTAACGGGGTTATATTCATTTTCTAATTTTTGTAACTTTTCATTTCCGTTTGTTTCTGGTGATTGATTGATACCATTTAATCTTTCTCCTAATTTTGCTTCGTAATTAGCCTTAACTTGATTTTGATTTGAATTATTTTCAGTCCTTGCCAAATATTGAGTAAATGTTTCACCTTCGACTCTATCTTTACCAAAAAAACTCATATTATTCTCCTTTTCTTATCAATATTTTATATATCGGCATTTTTTTCCCCCCCCCCCCCTTAAGTTTTTCAGCTATTTTATTAAAAAATTGTTACAAAAGAATAAAGAACAAAAGAAAATGTGTGCATCATAGCTTTTGTCGTATTCAAGAAATTTACCATTGTTTATTTTGTTCTTAATACCGCCGTATAAACCCTCTAAATTAGTGGTATTGTTATAAATAAGAGGTTCAATATCTCTTAAAACTTCTTTGCCTATATATCCTAAACGTGTTGAAATCGGAAGATTGTCAATATACTTGTTTTCTTTAGTGTCATAATATATATACGGATGTTCTTTATTAGTTTTTGGGTCAAAATTCTTTTTTCTGATATATCTTTTGTTTGTGATTTCACCGTTATTAAAGAATTTTTTACCGTTTACAGCTTCCGTTGGTATTCTAAGCATAGGAGTAACCGCACTTGCTTTGCCTTCGGGTTCTCCGATTTCCTTTAAAGTATTCCACGGTATCTGTCTTGATTTATTAATTAAAAGCGGTTTTCCGTTTCTATCATCCTTAAAAGGCAGTTTAAAACTTCCTTTCTGCCATTGTTTAAAATCTTCATCATCATTTTCAAGTTTTTGAAGTTCGGCAAAAAGCGAAAAATTTGCAGAGGCTGGAGTGGCGAAAACGTTGAGTTTTCGACACGCAACGCCGTTTATCGCAAATTTTTCAAGAGGTCATAGCACATCTTGAAGGGTTTTCTTTTGCAAGATGAATTGTATGTCTGAAAATTGTTCTATACCAAGAATAAAAAGGAATTATACGTTTTAAAATATCTCTTTCAAATTTATTAAAATTATTGTAATCGCCAAGAGTATTTTCAATATTGCGTATAATCGTTTCTTTCATTTCGCTATGTTTATGAACATACTTTATAGCTTCTTGCATTGAAATCATCTTTTGACCTGTTTTTTGCAGTATTTCAGATTTTGCTTACCTGTTTTCTTTCAAAAGTTTCAAATTTTGTATTGAAATCAAGAAGTTTATTTGCAAGGCTGTTATACAGTTTATTAGGAAAACCAAAAACGATATTACCTGTCTGTGCTGTTAATTTCTTCCAGTCTTTTAAAGTTTTTGTGTCTATAACGTGGCCGCCAAAGAGATTTAAGAGGTTATCAAGCTGATTTATTCCTGTATAAGTTTTTCGTTTAACAGAATTTTCAACAGCTTCCGCAATAGAGTTTTCTAAGATTTCACTAGGTAAATCAATATCTTTAATACTGCGTGCCTGAAAAATACTTTTTAAATATTCTATTGGATTATCTGATTTAGCGGCTATTATTAATTGGTTCATTCTGTTATTTAAAACAAATGATGAAGTACCTAAAACCCTTCTTTTAAAAAAGTTATTACCAATATCAAGAATAGTTCCTGCTAATTTAGCGGTTTTACCTTTAAAAGCATTTTCGTATCTGCTCCAATATTCAGCTAAATTCTCGCCCCTGCCGTCAAAGAGAGTGTTAAAAAGTTCTTCGGGTATTTGAAAATCTTTTGTCTTTGTTCTATTGTGAAGTTCAATCCAACCTTGTGCTTGCTTTTTATTCTTAAATGCTTTATTTATTGCATCCTCGCCCTGTTCAAGTGTTTTATACCATTCTTTTGTTGTTTTACCCCACATAGCATTTGCAAGCAAATGTTTATTAACCGGTACATAACCTTGTTTTATGCCTTGTTCATCTATCCTTTGAGCAAAATTCTTTAAATTTTTAACTATTATTGCTTTATATTTTTTTATTTAATAGAATAAAAAACAGATTATAGCAATATCTTGGAGTTTTGATTTTAATGACTATTAATATAAAATAAAATTTCAATAGTGTTATCGTTAATTTATATTGTAGCTTTTGGAATACTTTTGCATAAAAATATTGATATACAGTTATTTATTACACTATTTTTATTGTGTATTATACCTTGTATATGTTCCTTAATAATGTTACAGATTGGTAAATATACAAATTTTAAACATCCTAAATTGACCAAAATAGTAGCAAATATAATTAATCTAACAGTATATATTATTCATTTTTGTTATATGTTTATTATTTTTGTAAGTATTTGGGCATTTTCCAGCACTGATAATACAAAATATATAGATATTAAGGATTATCAAAAAGCATTAAATTCATATTCAGCAGATGCTATAAGTCATTTTCCAAAACAAGTTCCCCAAAACGCTGAAAATATTAGTATGTTGAGAAGTCCCGACAGTTTAACAGGAGATTCAGATTTTTATCTTAAATTTGACACTGACGGCAATTATATACAACATGAAACAGAAAAATACCAAAATAAAAGTGAAATAATTTTATTTAACAAGGATGACTATTTTATAAGCAGAGTTTATAATCATGAAACCCAAGCTGCAATTATACTAAATAATATCATTGATGAAGATATAAAAAACTGGACTATGTTTCTTTTAGAAAGAAATCAATGTTTTCGAGGTTTTGCAATAAAGGATAATACAATTATTTATATATTATCTTGTGATTAAAATAATATAAGCCGTTACTGCGTTATGTTATAGCGGCTTATATTATGTGATAAATAAATTTATAAATATTCTTTAGGTATAACTACATCATATATTATAAAATACGGTTTTATTTTTCCTTCTTTCTGCCGTTTTCTGCCCGCTTGTATTAAAGGACTGTCAGAATCTTTATTAAAGTCATATACGTCTGTTACTAATAATGTCATATCTCCATTTGAATTAAGTTTTATATTTTTAATATCAGCCCTTCCTATTGCATAATGGAAATTTTTATTTTTAAATTCAATACTTCCTTCGGCAATTTTTCCTTTAAGTATATTATTTTTATTATTTTTAACAGTTTCAATGAAATCAGGCTCATTCAACAAAACTTCGGCTAACTTTTTAGATGATTCTGAATTTGGTTCAATATATATTCCTTTTGTATTATCTAAAACATATTGGCGTTGCTGTTCTGAAACTTCTGACAAATGAAGCTGTTTCGTAATTTTATCTGCAAAATAATTTTTCAAATCACCGCTTAATTTTTCATAGTTGTCTAAAACTAAATGCTGTTTTGCATATTCTGTATTCATATAAGAATCAGACTTTGACATATAAAGATTTTCTGCTGTTTCTAATCCATATTGTTTTCTTGCTTCATTTCTAGCTGGTTTTAATCCAATATTATCAATAGCTAATTTATATTTTTCATATTCTATCTTATTTTTAAAGTTATTTGAGTCTATATTAGTAGCACCTCCGGTCATACTACCGTCAAATTGCGGATAGTTTCTATGCGGAAATTTTTTATAATATTCTTCATCACTTCCATATAAAATATCAAGCCTATTTTGTAATTTTCGTTCACGTTCTTCTTGTTGGGCTAAAAGTTCTTGTTTAAATTTTTCTAATTTTGCGTTTTGAAGTTCTTGAGATTTTTGTTCTGAATTTGAATGTTTTTCCATATATTCATATAGTTCATCTTTAATTTTTTTCATTTCTTTTACACTATATCTCATTGCTAAAATATTTAATACTGCACTTATTGTTTGTGGATTTAGAACAACACCTAAAACACCCGTTAATATATCGCCGATTGTATCACCAATTCCACCGCCTTCGGAATCACCACCACCCCAATCATCAGGATAATCTGTTTTTTGCACTCCGCCTTCAATTATTCCGGTCGAACTACTTGCACCGCCATTTTTATATGTGAATCTGCCTATATCATCTCTCGTATGTTCAGATTCATCCCAATTATTAGTCATTTTATTAACTCCTTTCTTTTATTTTAAAATATTACACGAAACTAACACATCTCTAATCTTTGAAAACATTAGAGTTTATTTAATTAATAGTCTTAAATGATTTGATACACAAGCTTTAAATTATTTATTATATTATCAATATACCCTATTTCAAGATTTTTGCAATATAATAATTCAAATTTTAGTGATTTTTCTAGTTTAGAAACAGTCTGAAACCATGTATTTATCATGGTTTTGAATATATGTAAAATATCCATTTTGAAGCAATTAGTTTATTCCTTGTTGTAAATAATTTAATTTCATATTCATTGCTTAAATTTTGTAAAAATTCAAATGCCCCTTCTTT
>CAJOJP010000133.1 GCA_905234915.1 Candidatus Gastranaerophilales bacterium | reverse complement strand
ATAAAGCAAGATAAAATTCTTTGTTTGACTTTTTCTGATACTGCAGCTAATGAAATGAGAAGTAAAACAGAAACTGCATTAAATACTGATAAACTTGATGTAAAAATATCTACATATCACAGTTTTTGTCTTGATATTATTCAAACTTATCCTTCTGAATTTGAAATGAATGAAAATATAAAAATTGCAACAGACTCCGTTAAACGTGCTTTTGTTAGAGAATGTCTCGATGATATTAGATTTTCAGGTATTAAATTTTTTAAAACTTCAAAAGAAGATCCTTATTATTATATCCCCGAAATAATTAAAGATATAGAAGAAATAAAAAAATATAGAATGGATAGACATAAGTTTTTTAACAATATAAAAAGCAATCCTAATTGGGCGCTATCATTAAAACAAATGAAAGAAGAACTGAAAAATAAAAAAGAAGAGGGAAAGACAGACACAAAAACACTTGAAGGAAACATAGAAAATTTAAAAAAACGTATTTGCAAAATGGTTGAATTATGGAAAATATATGAACTTTATGAAGATAAAATGCAAAAGAAAAATTTTATTGATTTTTCAGATATGATAAATACCGTTTTAGATAAATTTGAAGAAAATCCTGTATTTTTGGCAAATATTGCACAACAATATGAATATATTTTAGTTGATGAATATCAAGATACCAATAAATCTCAAAATGAAATTTTATTTGCACTTGCACATCATTGTAAAAATATATTTGTGGTTGGTGATGATGAACAAATTATATACACTTTTCAAGGTGCAAGAATAACTACTCTTAAAAACTTTTTAGATAAATTCCCCGATACAAAGGTTATATGTCTTACCAAAAATTATCGTTCAAATCAAGATATATTATATTTATCAAGATTAATAATAGAAAAAGATATAAACAGGCTAGAGGCAAGTGAATATAAGGAGAAATTTAACATAAATAAACTCTTAGACGCACAAAATAAATATGAAGGAACTATTAAATATAATATTTTTCCAAATACTAAAAAAGAAGCTGCCTATATAATCAATGAAATTAAAAATATACTTGATAAAAAAAAATGTTCTAAAAAAAATATAGCAATACTTACAACAACTAATAAAGAACTTTATGAATATGCAAAATGGCTTGAAACTCAAGAAATTGAATATGAACTAAAAGAAGGTAAAAGTATATTTGATATAAAATCAAGCTCTGTAATGTTTTATTATATGCAGTTTTTGGCAAATCCTATACTTTATTCAGATAAATTATTCCGTCTTTTATTGATGAAACCTTTTAGTTTTAATGAAACAGATTATGAAATTTTATATAAAAATAAAGGTCAATTCCCTGATTTAATATCTAATATAAAAAGTATAATCGAAAATGGTAATTGTATTATAAGAGAAAATTATAACGGAGAAGAAGAAAGATATTATTTAAAAGAATCTTCAAAATTATATAAATTTTTAGTAACATTTAATGAATTAAAATATAGCTCACAAACAAAAAATCTAAGAAATATAATTATTGATATCGGAAATAAAACAGGTATTTTTAATTATTATATAAACGAAAATATAGTAAATAGACTTGAAAATATAGCAGCACTAAATAAATTAGTAGAAGAAGCAGAGGCAATATCAGATATTGATAAACCCTGTGATTTTTTGCATTTTGTAGATTATCTTCAAAGAGCTGCCGATAATGGAATGGAAATAAATATAGATAAACCTGATATTGAAAATGATGCAATTCAACTGACAACGTATTTCAGTTCAAAAGGTAAAGAATATGAATATGTATTTATGCCTAATTTGATAAACACCAAGTATGAAAGTAAAACAGGAAAGCAGGGAAGTATAAAACCTGATATTCCGTATGATTGCGGTGATGATATATCTGTTTTCGTTGACCACAATACTCTCAATGCAAGATGTTTGGATAAAGATGAAGAAATTAATGGAGTAAAAATTCCTAATTATGCACGTATTTTATTTGTCGGAGTAACAAGGGCAAAACATACGTTGTATATATCATATCCTGAAAAAGATTTTATGGGAAAAGTTTTAAAACCAACTGATTTAATTTCATTAATTAAAGATAAAGATGAAGAAACAGGAAAAGAAATTTCACGTTTTAAAAAAGAAGAAAACAGCTATAAAAGTGATGAAAAACAAAATAATTTATTAATAACAAAATGTGAATTGAGTTATAAGGATAATTTTTCCCAATTAATCAAAAAATATTTGGAAAATCCAAATTTGTGTTTTTCACCAACGGCACTTAATACTTATATTAATTGTCCTCGTCAATTTTTATACAGTTATATTTTAAAATTAAAATCTAATTCGGATAATGCCGATAATATGCATTTTGGTACTGCAATCCATAAAGTTTATGAGAAGACAATTCAATATATTAAAGATACAGGCTGTATTCCTAAATATGATGATTTTGAAAACATGTTCCTAGATAAACTTAATTGCCTTGATATTTCAACTTATAATGCCAAACAAGATTTAATAAAACGAGGTAGAAAAGCACTGGTTAAAATTTATGATAAGTTGAAAAATGATACGGCAAAAATAGAAAATTTAAAATCATCAGAAACCGAAAAAGTAATTAACATAAAAATAGATAATTATAAATTTTCAGGTAAAATAGATAGAATCGATAAGTGTGAAAATGGAGTTATTCTGTATGACTATAAAACAGGCGGTGAAAAAACAATAAGTAAAGATGGTGACAATTCAAACTATTATAATCAAATGGCAATATATAAATATGCTTTAGAACATCCCGAACAAGAAAAAGATAAAATGGAAGTTAAAGAAACGACCTTTATTTTTCCCGAATATGAAAATAATTATACTAAAACGGTTACAATTAATGAACAAGATTGTCAGGAAATTTTAGATAAATATAAGCAGGCAATTAAGAATATGGAAAATTGTAAATTTGACCCAAAAGAAGACTGTAATCCTGATGATAGAAATAACCATTGTCCGTATAAAAAAGGATTTTGCTGTTTAAATATTATATAAAAACAAAGGGGTGGTAAACCGCCACTTTGTTCTATAATAGTTTTTGGTTATACGTATAAAATTACTTCTGCCTCATTATTTGCAAGATTTTCATCTGCGCAAATTTCATATTCCACCTCGTTTTCATCCCCTATTTCAAAAGATTTTATAATGAAAGTTAAAATGTGTGCTGCTTGATTTAATGTGAGATTTTTAGCAACAATGGTGTATTTTTCGTGAAATTCTTTTGGAAAATGATTAACTGCTTTATCAAAATCTTCATCATAAGTGTTAATTGTTGTTTTGTATCTGTATTCCATTATGTTTCTCCTTTTCATTCTAAAATCCTATACTGTTTTTAAGCTCTTTGGACTGTTTTAATTTAACTTCATCACGCAGCATTTTTTCAAGTTCCGTTTTGTTGGTTATGTTCAAGAAATCGGCTTTCTTTTTTACTGTTGCAAAATCGCCTGTTGTTAAGCCTTTTATGTTAAAATCCGCATTATCAATATTGAAAAAGTGCTTCATAGCTTCATTTACCTGATTATTATTCATAAAATCAAATTTGATTTTGAAAGTAAATCTGCGCAGCGATGCCTCATCAAGTGTATCCAATAGGTTTGTTGTACAAATAAACGGGTATTCATGACTTTCCATCCACGTAAGCATTTCATTTACCTGACTAACTTGCCAAGAGTGGTCGGCACTGCCTCTATTTTGTAAAAAGCTATCTGCTTCATCAAAAATCAGCATTGCTTTCTTTTCTTTCGCTTCGTTAAAGGCTTTTGCTATATTTTGTTCGGTTTCGCCTACCCACTTTGACATTAAATCGCTTGCCCTCGTACTATAGAGAAGTAGAAAAAATTAAAACAGGAAAAAGATTGAGTAATGACTAAATCATAAAGATTTGCATCAAGTTTAATCCCCTGTTT
>CAJOJP010000132.1 GCA_905234915.1 Candidatus Gastranaerophilales bacterium | reverse complement strand
GCGGCTTTAGGTTGAAGCTAGCAAAGTAGAATACGTAGCAGCAGCTTTGAAGATTTTTTCTTAAGACTGAATTTTTAATTTTAATAACTAAAAAAGGAAACAGACCGCTGTTTTTAATTCCTTTTGAAGTTAATATTTTTACTAATTATTCAACATAATATACTTTCCGATGTAAATAATATTCAATTCATAAATAAATTAAAGAAAGAGAACAAATGAAATACAAATTTTCAGCCCCAATGCCTTACAATAAAAAAGATATTGATAAAATACTTGATATAAACGCTACAATAGAAAAGAGTAAAATAACAAGCCTGTATGCAAGTCTGCCTTCAAACTGTGAATTATTTACAGGTTTTGAACAGTCCAGAAATCTCAACTTTGATAAACAAAATTGGGATTATTGGAAATATTTAATTGAACATACACTGTCACAAAATTGTGACTTTATTTATCTGTTAAATAGTCCAAAACCTTTTAATATAGGTAGTTCATATTTTGCCCTCCGGCTTGAAAAATTAGAAAAACTTTTAAATCAGCTTAAAATTCTCGGTGTGAATAAATTGCGTGTAGCTTCTGGTGTGCTAATGTTTTTTATTAATAAACATTATCCTGATTTTAATATACTTGCTTCAACGTCGTTGGAATATAAAACAATTCAGGAATATAAAAATTTTATTGATTTTCATCCTGAATTAAAACAAATTGTACCCTGTCACGATTTAAATAAAAATTTTCAAATCCTTTCATTTGTAAAGAAAAAATATCCGAATATTGAAATAGAACTAATGGTTAATGAAGGCTGCCTGCGTGGCTGCCCTAACCGAAATATGCACGAAATGACGGATTATAACATTGAAGGTAATATAACAGGAACATATTGCACCTCATTTTGCACTTCTCAATTTGGTAATTATCCGTTTCAAAGTTTTGTTATGGGAAGTCATATTTATCCTTACGAAATAGAAGAATACGGGAAAATAGGAATAAATAATTTTAAATTTGTGGGTCGGGACGGATATCGTGATAATTTTCAATATTTTATAAAAAGTTTTACTGATTATTTAAAAGGTATAGATAATATAAATAATATAAAAAATACTTCTTTAAATTATATAAGCAGCCATTATGCCAGAAGCAAGCTATTGGAACAATTAATGATAAAAGATTATAAAAAATATCTTCCTAATATAAAATATTTCAAAAAAAACGGACATTTATGCGCTTCGCGCTGCGGAACCGAGTGCAGATATTGCTATAAATGTGCCGAAAAAATTCAAAAAATATTTGAAAATAAAATTAAACAAAATGAAAAAAAGCCGCATTATGTACCGGCTTGCAAAATAAATTAAAAACTATATTATACGTAGCTTTTTTGCGAGAAATCATATAAATTCTCGCTTTTTTTTAATTATTTGTATAAACTGTATTTGCTGTTATAATTACAAAAGTTATAAGAAAGAATAAAATGAAAAAATTTTTATCGGCGAATTGGAGTTATTTATTTTCAGGCATTTTTATTACTGTTATATTTTTTATTTTATGTATTTTAGGTCAGAATATCTATATTCCCGTACATGATAACCTTGATTCAAATATTGTCTGGATAAAAATGCTTGCAGATAATAATCTTATATTTAAAATGTCGGGAGAAGTTCCGTTTTTAGGCGGTATTGACAGAATGTACCTTTACAGCCCGTTTAAATTATATTTGCTGTTTTATGCTGTTCTTCCATTATTTTGGGCTTATATTGCAGCAATGTTTTTTAAAATTTTGTTTTCAATTTCAGGCTTTGTTTTCTTATGCAAAGTTATTAATAAAGATTATGAAGAAAATAAGCATATATATGTACTTTGCGGTTTAGCGTACGGACTAATACCTGTTTTTCCGTCTGCTTCCGTCAGCTTTGCTTCACTGCCTTTTCTTATGGCATTTTTAATTCTGTATTATAAAAATCCCGATAAAAAATATCTGCCTGTATTTTTACTTTATCCTGTTTTTTCCGATGTAGTTCTTTTCGGATTTTTTATATGCGGATATTTAGCCTGCTATATTTTATTCGATTGGATAAAAAGCCGGCAAATAAAAATTTCATCAATTATGCCTTTAACAGCTCTTATTTTAGGCTATGTTATAACAGAATATAATCTGTTTTATACAATGTTATTTTCGCCCGAAATAAGTATAAGGGCTGAAATGAAACCTGAGTTTTATAATTTTTTCGGCTGTACAAAACTGTTTTTTGAAGGATTTATTAAAGGACAATACCATGCTTGTGATTTGCATGCTTTTATAGTAATGCCTATTTGTTTAATTTGCGTTTTAATTAGTAATATAATTTTTATAAAAAATAAAAATTATAAAGATATCCTGATAAGTCCTATAAATTTAGTTTTAATTTTTATAATTTTAAATTGTATATTTTACGCGCTTGATTATTATGAACCCGTAAAAAATTTTGTAGAAAAAATATTGCCGCCGCTAAAAGGTTTTTCTTATGCAAGAACGATATGGCTAAATCCTTTTTTATGGTATTTTGCATTTGCTGTTTCAATCTCTATGCTTAAAAAAATAAAAATTTATCGTTATTTATTGATTTTTTCTGCAATAGGCGTTTTGATTTTTTGCAAAGCAGATTATAATCACTTTTATTTAAATTTGCACCAATATGAATTGAAATTAAAAAATAAACCCTTGAAAATACTTTCATATTCTCAATTTTATAGTGAAAATTTATTTGCAAAAATAAAGAGAGATATAAAATATCAGGGAGAATGGTCTTGTGCATTTGCAATGCATCCTGCCGTGCTTGAATACAACGGAATTAAAACACTTGACGGTTATCTTTCTTATTATTCTTTAAACTATAAAAATAAATTCAAAGAGCTTATAAAACCGCAATTAATTATAGACAAAAAGAATTTTGATTATTTTAATAATTGGGGCGGGAGAGCTTATTTATTTTCTGATAAAGTAACCTTTAACCCCGTAATAAATTTAAATCAAGAAAAAGTAGTGCTGAGAATAAATCCTGATATATTCAAAGAAATGAACGGCAGATATATTTTTTCAAGAGTTTTCATTTCTAATTACAAGGATTTAGGCTTAAATTTTGTAAATAAATATTCTGATGACATTTCACCTTATGAAATATATGTATATAGCTTAACAGAATAGTATAATGCTGCTTAAATAACCGGACTAAATAAAATTAAGGTAATAATATATTTTTTACACTAAAAAATATATTTTGGTGTATAATTGTATTTATCCGTGTAAAATAAATTTAAAACATACTGCGGATACTGCATACCTATTTTGCTAACTGCAACCTGTGGCGGTGTAACTCGCTTCGCTCAGACAGACGACACCCCGCTGTAGTTTCGATAAACAAATTAATTAAAAATTCATTCTTAAGAAAAAATCTTCAAAGCTGCTGCTACGTATTCTACTTTGCTAGCTTCAACCCAAAGCCGCTCGGATGGCGAGTCGGCT
>CAJOJP010000131.1 GCA_905234915.1 Candidatus Gastranaerophilales bacterium | reverse complement strand
GGGATATAAATAAGAAGCGCATTGCGAAGTATATTAAAACATCTTAACGAAGAAACAGAAAAAACGCGTGTCTGACTTTAAAATAAGTCTTTGATAGATACAAGAGCTTGCGTTTTCACGCGTTTTGGCTGAGTTTAGATGTTTTTATATACATAGCAGCCGGCTTCGTTTTATATCCCCTGACAAGCCGTCAAAGCATTATTTATTAAATTTATACACCAAAATATACTTTCTGTTGAAAAAAAATATAATTACCTGCTAAATTTATTATATAATATTGTTATGCTTGAAAAACTAAAGTCTTTATTAAAAAAAAGTAAGAAACCTTTAAAATATTTAAGCTGTGAGTATGTTCAGCACGGGTTTAATGTCGATTATGAAGATATTAAAATGTGCTGCTTTAATTGCCATGAAGGTGGCGGAAGGCAGATACTCATAGATAACTACAAAGGCGAAATGATTGATTGGAATAAATTTTTTAAAGAAAAACGCAAAATGCGTGAATTAAATAAAAAAGGAATTATTCTTGAACGCTGTAAAGGTTGTATTTTCTTAAAAGAACGTGAATGGGATGATGAAGATTATATAAATTACATGGTTTTCAATCATTGGACACAGTGCAATTGCAAGTGCAAATATTGTTTTACTAATGAACAGTCTGATTTTTTCAATCAGCGTAAAAATTACAATATGTATCCCGTTATAAAAAAACTTGCAGATATGGGAAAAATAAGAGGCGGCGGAGAAATCGGCTTCGGTGGCGGAGAACCTGCTCTATTGCCCGAGTTTGAACCTTTGTTAAATTTGCTGCTTGATTGCGGATGTGATAATATCAGGGTGCATTCCTCAGGTGTAAAATATTCTTCGGCTATTGAAAGAGGGCTTAAAGAGGGGAAAGTTACACTTGTAGTTTCCGTTGATTCAGGTACGCCAGAAACTTACGAAAACATAAAGCGTGTAAAACATTTTAAAAAAGTGTGGGAAAATCTTGAAAAATATGCCTCAATGCAAGGTGAAAATAAATATAAGGCGAAAACAAAGTATATTATTTACCCCGGATATAATGATAACAAAGAAGAAATAGATAAATTTTTTAATCATACCGTAAATGCCGGAATAAAAAGTATTGTTCTTGATATTGAAGGCGGTTGGTATGAACAGAATAAATTAAAAGTGCCTGATTATATATATGAGCTGCTTGATTATGCAACCTCTAAAACAGAAAAAGCGAATATGAAATTTGTAGAATTTTATGATAGAGCAAGCCACATGAAAACTCACCGCGAAGAATATCGAAAACTAAAAGAAAATGAAAATTAATTTATACAAACAATATTTAAAAGAGCTTCTTGTTCTTGCATATCCTATTTTTATCGGAAATCTAGGACATACGCTGTTAGGAATAACAGATGTTTTTATACTTGCTAAATATAATATTAAATCTCTTGCAGCTGCAAGTATTGCAAATTCGGTATTCTTTACAATAATGATACTCGGTTTGGGAATTTTAACCGCTGTTTCAATTATTCTTTCCAATTTAAGAGGGGCTAAACAAAAAACCAAAAAATACCTGCTTTCTACTCTTATTTTATCTGTTTGTCTTGCATTTATATTTTCGACTTTAAGTTATTCGGCCTCTTATGTTATTTCTTTTTTTAAGCTGGAAGCGGAATTGATACCTTATATACAAGAATATATAAGAATAGTAGCGTTTTCAATGTTTGGAATATTTTTATTTGAAGGAATAAAACAATTTTTACAATCTTATGAAATAGTAAAATTACCAAACTATTTACAGCTGGGGTCTGTTATTTTGAATTTGGTATTTGATGTAATTTTTGTTTTCGGTTTTGGTGTAATTCCTGCAATGGGGTCTAAAGGAGCTGCTATTGCAACATTAATGGTAAGAATGCTTATTGCCTTTATTTTATTTGCTTATATTTTTAAATTTATTAATTTTAAATCACCGATTGATTTATCATATATGAAAACAATAATAAAAACCGGCTTACCGATAGGAACTGCATTATTATTTGAATTTATGGCATTTAATATAGTAACCGTTCTTGCGGGATTAGAATCAAGTATTTGCGCGGCAGTTCACAGTATATTAATAACAATAGCCTCTGCAACCTTTATGATACCTCTTGCAATATCAGTTGCACTTTCAGTAAAAGTAGCATACTGGTTCGGAGCCAAAAAACCTGTTGAAGTAAAAAATTATTCTTATACGGCATTATATACAGTGCTTGGTTTTATGTGTTTAATAAGTCTTATTTTATTGATATGTCCTAATCAAATAATATCTGTTTTTACTTCGGATAAAGAAGTAATGAAAATTGCACTTCCGTTAATACTAATAGTTGCAGCATATCAGATTTTTGACGGTTTTCAATGTGTAACAGGCGGAATTTTAAAAGGATTTAAATTGACAAAAACAGTAACATCAACTGTTCTTGCAGGTTACTGGATTATAGGTGCTCCGATTGCTTATATACTTGTTACAAAATATAATTTATCGCTTAGAGGATATTGGTATGCACTTGCAATATCGCTTTGTGCAATCGGATTTTTGCAGGCGGTAATTGCTAAACTATATTATAATTCATTTGCAAAAAAAGCGGGATGATAATAATCCCGCAAATATTTGCTACGTATAATATAAAATTACTCATTTGAAGGAATTTTACAAACGCTTCCGCGTTCAGTATCTGTAACTATCATTGTTCCTCCAGCATTTTCACAATCCTCAGCCTGATTTGAATAAATATCACCGTTAATTCCATAAAGATTTGCCGGTTCACCATAACCGCAAATACGGCATACTACCATATTAAAGCCGGAACTATGACAGGCGTTGCCACCGTATTCTGCATAGCCGGTATTTCTGCTTCCCACACGAGGAGAATTCCGAGTAGGATACACTTCATTAACATATCCCGATATACCGTTATTACAACGAACTTCAAAGTATAAAGCTTCTTTTAATTCAAAATTACCTTCAATTGTATCATCATACAATTTTAAAATTTCTTCTTCCGATAAATTTTCTATACAATCATAATTCATTTTTTACTCCTTATTTTAATTTGATATAATCCCCCATAATTAGTGCATAATTTCTGTCTGTAAAATCAATCATGCCTGAATACGGTGTAAATGTTAATTCTTCAAAATATAATTTATTTTGATAGAGCATCCAATCAACACGTACAAACTTGAACGGTATTGAAAGCAGAGCTGATAATTGATGAGTTTGATTTATTAAATTATCAATACTAATTTTTATATTTTTTTCCGAAAAATTGAAAATATTATCTAATGGTTTAAAATTTTTATCCCAGGTATTCATTGTAAAATTATTTCCAAATTGAATAAATAATTCCGGATTTCCGCTAAAACAATAAACTTGAATTTGTCGGCATTTGATATTTATTTGTTCTCTTAATAACGGTTCAATCAAAATTTTAGGTTCAATGCCGTGGTACTGCATTTCAAACCCGCCCCAGAAGCTGTAATCCTGTTCCAACCAGCCTGT
>CAJOJP010000130.1 GCA_905234915.1 Candidatus Gastranaerophilales bacterium | reverse complement strand
AAGAATCCGATTTGAAGATTTTTTCTTGAGTAAAATTACTTGGAGCTAAAGCGACTGGGAACTCACCTGCATAGCAGGTGGTTTATTTTCATTTCATTCAAATAAAAAGAGACTGAAAGAATTCAGCCTCTTTTTCTATTTTAAACAATTTAACTAATTAGGAATTGATAAGTCTTGAGTTAATTCCAACCAAACATATTCACCGTCATGAGCTTTGTATGTAAGTCCTTTTGTTACAAGACCGGAAATTAAACCTACACCTGCACCAATCGGAACACCTGCGCCAATGCCTCTGCCCCAGTGATGATGCCATGACATAGCTGAAATACCTGTACCGACGCCACCGCCTAATACAGCACCGCCGAGAGTATAACCTAAAGGTTTAACCCATCTGTTTTCGGTTAAAACACCGTTATGATTTATAATTTCAGCACTGAAAGGAACGGTAGTTCCACCGGGCAATGTTAAAGATTCAAATTCAACACATACTTTATCGTTTTTATTCCACCATTTCTTTTCTTCAAGTGATGTAATAACCGATTTCATTGTTGTACCTGCCGGAATTACTAAAGTACCTTCTTCCGTATAGATATCTTCTTTAGCAGTAAATGTAACAGTATCGCCAACTTCTGCTGTTTTAGACGTAAAATCCGTATAGAAGTAACCTTTAAGAATATTCTTAGCAAGAACTATTTTTCTTAAATTTGTAATTGTAACTTCGTTAACTTCTGCTTTTTTCGTAACATTCAAATGTTCAGTTCCTATAACTTCTTCATTTGGTTTGTTAACGAATTGTTCTTTAACTGCATTTAATTTTTGTTTTAATTTATACAATAAAACAGCAGCTTCAGCTCTGTCTAACTGTTTGTTAGGAAGTAATTCATCTGCATCAGGGTGAGCAACATAAACATCCAAATCGATTGTTTTTGCGAATTGACGTACAGCCCATGAAGGAATAGTATTGCTGTCTCTAAAAGGAGCTAAAGCTCTAACATTTCCTTTAAAGTCTTTTGTAATATGGCTTATAACTGAAGCAGCTTCTGATTTTGTCATAATTCTGTCAGGTTTAAAAGAACCGTCGCTGTAGCCATAAATAAGACCTAATTGCGAGGATAATATAATATCACCGTAATCAGCTCTTGAAGAATCAACATCAGAGAACGGACTTGCAACAGAAACTGATGAAACTTTCTTGTGTCCTAATGTTCTTAATAAAGCTGAGTTAAAGTCTGATCTTGAAACTTCTTGTTCCGGTAAATATGCATTATCACCTAACAAAGGCAGAATGTTATCTTTTACCACAGCTGTAATTTCTGTATTTGCCCAATAATCAGCCGGAACATCGCTGTAAACAGCCGCATTTGCCGCATTAACAGTCAGCAGCATGAAAAATACGGCAACCATTGCTAAAATCTTTTTCATTTCTTTTTCTCCATTTTTGTAGAAAACCTAAACTAAACTGAAACGATTATATAACAATTAAATTTATATTGCAATAAAAATATACCTGTTTATCCGATAGAAAAATTTTATGTATATAGAATAATAAATTTTGTAATAGGAGAAATTAAATGAAAAAAATAGGAATTTATATGGTTTGTATTGCTTTATTAGCTTCATTGCAAGCATTTGCCGACTGCGAATTTCCCGTAAAAAATATTTGTCCTCAAACTTATGAACAAAATCAGTGTGATAAATTTTTATGTACAAATTCAGATATTGAGGATATTTTTCACGAAACAGGGTTAAGTGATTCTCAAATTTGCACTGCAAGAAAACTGCAGGAAAAATATGAACTTGAAACTTTAAGTGTTAATGACAGATTAGAGTATGAAGAAAATGTTTTAAACGAATATATCAATACATGCGCAGATAATAACTGTATTAGAGAACAAAAAAAGAAAATAAAAAATTTAAAAAAAACTCGCAATGACATTTGTAAATGTTATGAAAAACAATTTAAAGTAATGCTTTCTAATGCTCAAAGGAAGGCATATAATAAGTATCGCAAATAATTTTCAGCACTTTTGTATAATTTATAAAATTAATTATTTATATGGGTTTAAAACATGCCTGAAATGGGGTATAATATCATAGTAGATATTTTATGGAGGCAAACTACATGCGTATTACTGTTACAGGCCGCAACATTGAAATTACGGATGCTATCCGTGCTTATGCTGAGGAAAAAATAGGAAAGGTAATGACTCATTACGATCAAATTCAATCTATTGATGTTGTTTTGAATGTAATAAAGAATCCTTCCGTTTCTCAAGGTCATACAGCTGAGGTTATTTGTAAGTTTGTTTCGGGTTCCGTAAAAGCGGAGGAAAGTGCCGAAACAATGTATGCAAGCATTGACCTTGTTGCTGATAAATTAAGCAGGCTGGTTGACAAGTTCAAGAAAAAGCAAATTTCATCATCAAAAAATGCGTCGATTAGAACAGAAGCAGTTTCGGAGGTTGAAGAAGAAGTAGCAGCTGTAGAAAGTTAATTTAAATTTTTAAAAGCAGAAAAGCTGTCCGTTATTGTGGACGGCTTTTTTGTTGAATAAAATCATCATCAGTAAATAATTTTGTATTCAAAATTATTGAATGAATTAAACCGCTAAAAACAATTATTAAGCAAATTAAACCTATTATCTGCATTTAAAACCCCCTTGTTAATTTAATTAAATATTTGATTCTATACGATATTTGAAAAATATTCATAAATAAAACAACTGTTACTAATAAACCTATTAATAACAAAATTATATTAATTAAATTCAAATTATAAAATAATCCGATGATACCTGTCATTAAAACTAATAAAATTGAATAATAAGTATTACGTAAACTTATTAAACTATTTATCTCAAATTCAACAGCCTTTAAAATTCTATCATCCATATTTTAATTATATCACAAAAAAAGGCGGGAGTTATTAATTCCCGCGCTGCGTAAAATATAGTTTTTGCTATAAAATCGTTTTTATTGGGTTTCACCCTAACACAGATTTTGGTGCAAAAAATTGTACCCTACCCGCTAACGTACGTAAAGTTAATTTTGTGTACAATGCACTCTAAATAGGTTAGGTATTGACTCACGTCCTGCTGCTCTGTACCAGCCTTCGCATTCTGCGTCAGGCGGCATTTTACAATACAAAACACTACCACTATTTTGACCATACCAGAGAAATAAATATCCGGATGTAGCAAATGTTCCGTTATGTATATATGCACCACCAGCGACACCGGGACCAATAAAATCTTCTACAGGAACATCACCATGCACTGTAGTGCACCAATTAGAACAAGCTTCAGTTGACTCATTTTCAGGTGAATCACAAAAACTACCACTATAAAGCCAATTTTTTACTCCATTTTGAATTTCACCGGTTTCTTCTATAAAAATGCGTCCAGATATAAAACAAGTACAGGCTAAATTATCTTTTTCCGCAATATCGTTATAAAGTTCATTTATTTCTTCTGTTGAAAGTTTTTCTAAAATATCAAAATCCACTTTTAACTCCTTCCAAATTTATCCAACTGCCCATTTTTAAATTCCACTTTTTATCAAAAGTGCTAAACCCGCTGTAGGGTGTAAATGTTAATTCTTCAAAATACAATTTATCTTGATAAATCATCCAATCAA
>CAJOJP010000129.1 GCA_905234915.1 Candidatus Gastranaerophilales bacterium | reverse complement strand
AAATGGGGGTTAATCAATAAAAACAATGAAGTGGTTATTGACTTTCAATATGATGAAATAGATTCCTATTGTACGAGAGATTGTCTTGTGTATCCTGCATTAAAAGGCGGTAAATGGGGCTTGATTGATAGAGACAACAATATTGTTGAAGATTTTAAATATGAATATATGGAAGCAGTATCAGACGAAGATAATAATATCGGACATTTTATAAGTATGAGCATTGAAAAAGAAGGAAAAAGAGCTTTATATTCCGCAGTAAGAAAAGAGTTCCTAACTGATTTTACATTCAGCCAAATAGGATATTTATCCTGCAATAGATTTATGGTAAGAAAAAACAAAAGAATAGGCTGCATTGATACAAATGGAACAATTATAGCACCTCCGATATATGATAATACAAATTACAATGTATTTAACGAAGATATAGCCTGGGTTTATAAAGATGGAAAAGCTGGTGCAATAGATTTAAGCGGTAATTTAATTATTCCATGTATATATAAAAGATTAGAAGATTGCAATGACGGATTAATATGTGCAGCTGATACTGAGGGCAATTCTGGTTATATTAATAAAAAGAACGAAGTCATCATCCCATTTGGCAAATATGATTGTCATTTTATGAATAGTAACTTTAGCTGCGGGTTTGCCCAAGTTTACAGCAAAGAACATGGTAGTATATATATCGATAAAAAAGGGGATATTTTAGAAATAAAAATATAAAATTTTTGCATTATATCATATTTATTTAATCTTCATAAACCTTGTTTAAATTCGCATGGTATTCATCAAAATTCATTTGTAACAGCATATATGCAAGCAAAGTAAAAAGTAAATAATATAAAAAACAAAATATATTAAGTAAAAATTTTAGTATTTTAAGAATAATTTTATTTTCTACTTTTAGTTTTTTTATTATTATATCCGTTATGAAAATTATCAATAATGGGAAATACAAATATAATACAAATAGAATTTCTAATGTGTATTTATTTTTCAAAAATATGCCTATTGTTAAAATAACAATAAATACCAAAAAAAATTTAATAACTTGATTAATTTTTTTATTTTTAACAAAATAATCCATAATTATTGGAAAATAGAATATAAATACAGATAAAATTAAACTTAGAAATAATGAAAAATAGTATAAATTGGGATAGTCATCTGCTACAAATGCAAATAAAAACAAATAAAACGTAGAAAGAAAAAGATATAAAATAATATCTTTTTGAGACATTATTTTATTATCTTTTATTGCACTTTTTGTAATTTTATATATTGTTTTTGTAAAATATTTTATCATTTATTTATTATCTTATTATATTTGTCTTTCGGTATTATAACATGATAAACAGCAAAATAGGGTTTAATTTCACCTTTTTCTTGTCTATCACGTCCGACAGCAGGAGCTCCTGTTCTTTCACCTTTGTTAAAATCATAAGTATCTGTAACATATAATTCTATATCACCATTTTTATTTATGTGCATTTTCTTTATATCAGCATTACCTACTGCACTGTGCCAATTAAAACCTTTTAAGGATATACTGTCATCAACTTCAAAATTATGTTTCAATGGTTTTTCATAATCTTTAAGTTTTTTTATAAAATCGTTATCTTTAATTAAATTATCTGATAAACTTTTAGATGAATCAGAATTTTTATCAATGTATATGCCTTTTGTAGATTCAAGTTTATCTTCACCTATTTGCTTAGATATTTTACCTTTTAAGTATTCTTGTAACTCTTCAGGTGCGTCTTTATAGCTATTATAAACTTTATGCTTTTTTGTATAATCTGTATCCATATACGAATCGGTTTTTGACATGTGTAAATTTTCAACAGCTTCTCTCGTAAACGGTAATTTTTTTGTTGAATTAACAATTGGTTTATCAACATTATCAACACCATATTGATATGGTTTAGAAGAAGTACTTTTTAAATATTTTTCTCTTTCTGATTTATTATTTTCATCTCGATTTTTTAATGCCTCATTTTTCATTTCTTGAACTTTTTGATTATCAGTATTTTTAGGATATTTTATTCCATTAATTACTTCATAATCTTTAGTTTTCTCTTTTCTTGATATAGTATTACCTTTAATTTGATATTCATTATCATCCATACCTAAAATTTTTAAGGCATCTCTATTTCTTTCATCATTATCTTTTTGTGTTTTATTGTTAGATGAGATTTCTTTTTCTTTCTTTTCGATATTTGGATTACCTTTAGTTTCTGGTATTTTAGCCGCACCACCAGTAAAATGACCTTTTTTGTTATCCTTTTCTGCTTTTTCATCATCAGTTTGATTTACTTTATCGTTGTCTAAATGACGCATAGAAGGATACATTAAGTCCAATATTTCTTCATCTTCTTCTGGTGTTCTATCCTTTCTTGATTTCCGTTCAGGTTGTTTTTCCTCATTTTTAGATGATAAACTTTTATTGTATTTATCATCAGTTAAAGCATCAAGTTCACTTTTAACCTTGTGTGTATGTTTGATACCAAAATAATCATCGTCATCATCTTCATCATAAATTGATTTACCTAATGGTAAATTTTTGGATTTTTTTACTTTATTTTTATCTTTCATTGTTGGGAACCAAATATCTAAAGTTTCATCAGTTACCTTATCCATATATGACAATTTTTTATTTTGCAGCATTTTTACTCCTTTACCTGACTTATGTACAACAAAATACATCTAAATGTTTATCAACACTTATTTTTTATCTAACCAAAATCCCCAATCGTTTATTTGAATTAACTTTTAGGATGTATTATATTTACAGTATAAACGATTTCAAGAACTTTGCAATATTTGTATTCAAATTTTACTGATTTTTCTATATTTTAACAAGGCTGAAATCATGTATTCATCATGCTTTTGAAACTATGTAAATATTTATTAAGAAAATGACAAGGTAATAATTTATAATAAAAATATAAAAAAGGAAAATCATAATGGCTGATAAAAAGTTTAAAATAATTACTAAAAGTGATAATTTTATCTACTTTGTAACATTATGCGATGAAGATGCACAGTGGCATTTTAATGTTGGTTTAAAATCGGCAGCTCATTTCCATTCTTGGGATTACAGTGAGGTCTTTAAACACGAAATTTCAGGACTTTATGTAATTGCACAGTTTAAACTTTCTATAAGACATCAGCCTAATTATATGAGGCTTACACCTTGCGAGAATAGCCCATATAAACTTAAAGACTTAGAACCTGAATACAGAAAAGAAATCAAAAAAGCAATTATCAAAGATAAAATAACTTACGAAAAAGAAGAAATCCCTTACTACGATTACGCTCTTATTCTTTGGGAAGAACTAAACGATAGAGAAAAATTCTATTTATATGAAACACCTAATCAGGAACAGAGATGGACAAACACTCCTGTAAACAAGAAAGATTCAGGTTTGGCAATGAACGTAGAACTTGTTATTCAGCCTTCAAATTATGACGGACTTCCATACATAATTGTTCAAAATGATTATGAAGATAAGCAAAATATGAACTGGGTAAAGATGCAATTAGATGGAACTGTTATCGGGGATGAGGAACTAATTTTTGAAGAGCAAGTTGAACAGGTTGAATTAAAAGAATGGATTGAAATAAATAAGCTTGCTATTCTTATGTATTGGACGCAGGTTGAAAATGGCTCGTCTGATATTCTTAAGATGCTAAAAACATTAAAAATTGTAAGACCGAATTATCAAATTGATAAAGAGTGGACTTCAACAAGAATTATCAATGCAAAACCTTTGGAAGAATATTTTAATTCCATAAGAGATAAAATTATAGGTAAAACCATTAACAGAATTTTTTATACAGGTATTTTGTATAATGCTCAATGGGATATGTATGATTACGAGTACAAGAATGGAGAATGGAAACTTGATGACAGGAGCATAAATCCGCCTGCATATTATCAGTGGAAAGATAGAGATGTTTCGCTTGAACTTGATTCTCCCGTAATTTTAGATTTTGAGGGAGAAAGACTTGAAATAGAATATTGGACAGGCTCTTTAGTTAATGTAAATATGAACTCCATTGATATTGAAAACTATGGAGCTGATGTAAGCAGACATTTTGCAGTAAATATAATCGGACAAAAACTTATTGATATTAAAATACATAAAACAGATAAAGTGTATTTTATGAATTTTGACCATCTCGGAATAGAGAGAAATGACGGCGATGATATGTTTGAGCAGATTTGGTTTGTGTTTGAAAATGGATATGTACTTGAACTAACAACAGACCATTGTGATTATACGGAACTTAGCGAACTTTCGCCAAAGGTTTATTACAATTTTATAGAAGGGATTGAATAATATGAAATATTTATTAAGGAACGGAAAAGTAGAATTTTCTGGCGATAAAAAACAGTTAATTCAATATATAAAAGAAACTTACCCTGATGAATATTGGGTTCGTGAATATGGAAAACTGTTTGAAACGGATTTCGGCAAGTTTAAGTTTGCAATAGAAACACTCGGCTTAGAGCTATCAGATAAGATGTCAAATACGGAATATAATAAAACTCACAGGAGATAAAATGCTAAAAGAAGATGTAGCACAGAGATATAACCTTGAAGAAAGTTTTTTAGAAAAACTGCAAAAGGCTTATACCAATTACGATGCAGGATGTATTAAAGATTTTCTTGCAGATAATGTAACCTATGATTCAATTTGGGTGATTGAACAAATTACTAATAAAACTGACTATTGCAACTATTTAGAATGCAAATTAAAGGCAATGAAAGAAAAAAATACAGTTATAAATTTTCTGATGATGTATGAGCAGGGAAAAGGCAGACCTCATCTTATTTTTACTCCCAAAAACAACAATTCATACGGATGCTTTACTATTGAAACCGAAAATAACCTTATTAAAGCAATACATTTAACACCATCTGACTTTTATTCTTTAGGATATAAGGATAAAGAAAAGTACGAACAGTTTATAAATCAGTAAAAGCGGAACGATTATGAACAATAAATATGCAATATTCTATAAAACAGATAAAAATTCCTACTGGCAGTCAAAACGGTTAGACCTGTCGATTGAACAATGGGAAAATTATTGCAAAGAACAAAATTATGCACAGTATAAAATTAAAGATTTAAGTACATATAGTGCTGACGATTTGCATTTACTTACTGATGTTGTTAATTTCAACGACAGATATTATTTACCCGAAGAAAAAATAGAATACCCTGATAGTATTCCTGCTGATATTAAAAATTTCAAAATTGATATGGTTATGGATGAAGAATATGCAAATGATGAAATTGATTTTGATGAAGTGTATAACAAACAAAGTATATGTTGGAATTTTGGATACTTATGGACTGAAATAACCACTAAATTTATATTCTCTGAAAAAACAGCAGCATTAGCACTTATCGCTCAAGAGATTGTTAAAAATCTGCCAGAGTTTACGGAAAAACTAGAAAAAAACTCATATGCCGTTTATATAAATATGGAATTTTCAAAATTCAAATGGCTTGCGTGGATTAAGGAGGATAAAGTCAGATTAATTCATCAGACCTATCAAGAAGAAAATCCCGTAACCGAATTTGATGTTCTTGTTGATAAAACTTGGTTTTTCAGCTTTTGCGAAGATATGATAAAAACGATGAAAGACTATGCCGATAAGGATTTAGAACGCTATAATGAATATGTTAAAGGAAAATACGGTGATAACAATGCAGGAAATACGAGGTAAATACACATCAGCAATAATATATGCGAATGAAATCTTTGACGGAGTGATAAAACAGACTCTCGATATTTGTAATCATCCGATATTTGAGGGGTGTAAAATTCGTATAATGCCAGATTCACACGAAGGCAAAGGCTGTGTAATAGGTTTTACTTCAGAATTACCTAAAAACGGAGAAATTATACCGAATATAATTGGTGTAGACCAATCCTGCGGAATGTACGCTGCTAAGCTCAAAAAATCTAAAACATTGAATGATTACACTAAACTCGATAAGGTAATAAGAGAACATATTCCCTCTGGCATAAGAGGCAGAAAAACCATATCAGAACTAATTCCTGATGAACTAAAAGAAGAAGTTATAAGATATAACACTGATTACCTCAAAAGAGGAGCAAATGACGACTTGCTAAAAATCGGTTCATTGGGAGGAGGCAATCATTTTATCTCTATCGAAAAAGGTGAAACAGGAACATACCTTATTATCCATAGCGGTTCAAGGAACTTTGGTAATGAAATGGCGGTATATTTTCAGAAAAAGGCTATAGAAACTAACCTATATATGGAGGGCGAATTAAAACAGCTCTCATATTTAACGGATGATAATGCTGAAGAATATTTAAAATGTGCAAAAGTTTGCAGGGAATACAGCCACTTTAGCCGTTATATTATGGCACAGGAAATATTAGACCATATGGGCTGGAAAGCAGAAGATAGTTTTGAAACTATCCACAATTACATAGGTGAAGATAATATAATCAGAAAAGGTGCTATATCCTGCAAAAAAGATGAAAAAGCACTTATTCCGATAAATATGGCTTATGGAAGTTTTATAGTTATAGGAAAGGGCAATCCCGATTGGAATAATTCCGCTCCGCATGGTGCAGGCAGATTGTTTTCTCGGACAAAGGCAAAAGAAATTTTAACGATGGAAGAATTCAAGAAATCAATGCAGGGCGTTTATTCAAGCTGTATATCAACTGGAACACTAGATGAAAGCCCTATGGCATATAAAAACGGAGATGAAATAAAAGAACTTATAACCCCGACTGCTGAAATCATAGACCACCTTGTACCTGTTTATAATTACAAAGTAAGC
>CAJOJP010000128.1 GCA_905234915.1 Candidatus Gastranaerophilales bacterium | reverse complement strand
TTTTATATACATAGCAGTTGGCTTCGTTTTATATCCCCTGACATGCCGTAACTGCTTTAATATAAATAATTTTTAGACTTATGCACCAAAATATACTTTCTGTTGTATATTAATCTCTTGAATTTACAGTACGTGCTCAAATGTGGAATTGAATTTCAGTTCATAAGCACATTTTATTATAAATTTTTTTAATAAATATAGACTTATGTTCAATGTATTTATCTATATCATTAGGATATAAATTCGCCCCCTCAATTTTTATTTTACTATATTCAATAACATCATCGGCATGAGTTTTTAAATAATCTCGAAATGCAAGATGTTTTTTTAATTCGGCTGAATTTTTTGGACATACATAAAGATGATGGAGCATAAATTGCGGTTTATTTTCATATCTAAAAGCAAACCGGTCTTTAATACCTAAGTCACCCTCAAAAATATATCCATTTATTTCAAGTTTTTTAATAACATCATTTAAAACAGAGTTATCTTTTATAACTATATCAATATCTATAATCGGTTTTGCTGCCAGATTTTTAATTGCAGTGCTACCTATATGTTCTACTGATAAAGCAAGACTACCCAATATATTTTCTAACTCAAATTGTATTTTTAAAAATTCATTTTTCCAATTTGCATTAAAAGGCACAACTATAACATGTTCTGTTTTCATAATTTTTAAATTATAAAATAAAATTATGGAAAATTTTAAAAAGTACTATTTTAAAAAGATTATTTTGATGAAGTACTATACGGAATTAAAGAAAAAACGGGTATAAAATACAGTCTGTTTGATCTTTCATATATCAAGGTTTATTCAATGAAAGGGGAGTTTATTTGTAAAGCCAATAGAATAACCGAGACACACCCGCTTGCAAGTCAAATGGGTGATATTAAAGATATTGAAGATTACAAACAAAAAATAGAAATATTCGTAACTAAAAGTGGTGCAGAAAATGTAGCTGATATAGCAAAAAGTCGTGCGGAAAAATGTATTTGGTAAGGGTTGAAATTTTTATAAAATATATTATAATATATATAAAATAATATAATATATACTATAATATATCTTAGGTGCAAAATGAAAAAGACGTCAATAATCCCAATACCTGTTAAAAAAGCTATGGCTCAATTAGGTGCAAATTTAAAAGATGCTCGAATTAAGCGTTCTCTTACTATGAGCTTGATTGAAGAACGTGCCGGAATTACTCATGTTACTTTAACAAAAGTTGAAAAAGGTGATCCTACCGTTTCTATGGGTATTTATGCTAAAGTTATGTTTGTATTGGGACTTATTGATAATTTATATGATTTAGCAAATCCTGATAACGACGAATTAGGCAGACAATTTGACAGAGAAAATTTGCCAAAAAGAGTACGCTACAAGAAGAACGAGGTTTAATTTATGGCAGATAAAAAGGTATTAGTATATATAAATTTAGATTGTATTGATTACTTTGTCGGAACTCTTTGGTCACATTTTTCAAGAGGAAAAGAAACTTCTGATTTTGAGTATTCTGATGAATGGCTGAATTACAAAAATTCATTTTCTTTAGAACCGGGATTATTCTTTGGAAAAGGCAAGCAGATTAATACAAGACAGCTTCCGTTATTTGGTTCGTTTGGTGATAGTGCTCCGGATACTTGGGGAAGAATTTTAATGCGCAAATATGAAAATCAACTTGCAAAAAAAGAAAATAGAAGCCCAAGAACATTAAACGAAATAGATTATCTTCTTTTTGTAAATGATATTGCAAGACAAGGTGCGCTTAGATTTAAAACAGAAAATAGTGACGAATTCCAATATACAAGTAATATAAAAGCAATTCCTCCGTTAATTGATTTAACAAAGTTGTTAGCTGCTTCTGAAAAAATTATTGAGAGTAGTGAAAAAGAGAGTGATTTACAGCTTCTCCTAGCTCCCGGTTCATCCTTGGGTGGGGCAAGACCAAAAGCAAGTGTTTTGGATAAAAATGGCAATTTATGCATTGCAAAATTCCCTAAAAAAGATGATTTTACAAATAATGTTTTATGGGAAGGTGTTGCACTAACTCTTGCTAAACAATGCGAATTGAACGTCCAAGAATGGTCTATCCAAAAAGCCGGCAAAAAGAATGTTATGTTACTTAAAAGATTTGATAGAAAGAGTAATCTCAGAATACCTTTCTTATCTGCAATGAGTATGTTAAATGCTATTGATAATGATACACAAATCCACAGTTATTTGGATATTGCAGATGCCATAAGACAATATGGTGCAAATGTAAAAGAAGACTTACTTGAACTTTGGAAACGTATGGTATTTTCAATATTAATTTCTAACACAGATGATCATTTAAGAAACCACGGATTTTTATATATTGGAGCTAAAGGTTGGAAATTATCGCCACTATACGATGTTAATCCAAGTCCTGATAACAAAAATGTTTTATCAACATATATTACTCAAACTGATAATACTCAAGATATAGAATTAGCTCTTTCTGTCAGCGAATATTTTGATTTGAATATGACAGAAGCCAGACAAATTATAAATAATTTTAGAAGTGTTATAAAAAATTGGCGAAATGCAGCAAAACAACTTAGTTTAAATAGTTTCGAAATTGATAAAATGGAATCGGCTTTTAGAGTATAGATAATAGACACAATAGAACAAAAACAGTTCCAATTTCTGGTCAAACGAGCGATTAATGTTAATGATGACAGAAATAGGAATTTGGGTATGAAAAAAGTTTTTGTAAAAACAAACAACGTATTGCTGTATTTCAAAAAATTATAAAAAATTATTCAAATTACAATCACTTTCAATTTTCAATACAAGACACAATTATGCCTTCACTTGAAAATAGGATTTTAACGGATAATGAAATTCAAAATATAATTCAAGACAACAGCAAAATACAAGAGTTATGGATATTAGCAACCGGAATAAATATAGCAGAACTTGATGCGCTGCATTATACCGATATTGATTTTACCGGTAAAACGGTTAATATTAGTAAATTTAAAGCTAAAAACAGTATTGAAAATATTAGAGCAAGGGAAGTTTGCAGTTTTAATCTTATCTTTTTGTTTTGCATAATTTAATGTCTGCATCCAACAATCAATGGCAGATGGTGCTTTAGGGTTAAGATAAAGATTCTTATAATACTCATAATATTTAGGTTTTATGCAATATTCTTCTTTAAAACCTTTCTTTGATAAAAGCGCATCTTCGCCAAATTGCTCATATTTAATTCTGGCCTTGCATAAAGCAGGATAACTCGATTTTTTATCAGGGTGTTTTTCATTCCAATTTTTTAGAAAATCAACAATTTCTTTATGCTTCATTCCTGCGGTTTTTTCAATCAATTCAACGTATTTTTTAACTTGCTTCTTTGCCCAAGAAGGAGATTCTTTATAAAATTTTGAATGTTGTGAGTTTATTTTTATACCGTTATATCTATTTTTAGCTGTTTCCGGAAGCGAATTCAGATTTATTAAATAGTTTTTATATTTACCTTTCTTCTCAAAAGTACAAGAGTATTCATCCCGTTTGCATTTACGTCTAACTGTCTCTTTGATTTCACCGGTTAGATTACAAACTTAATCCATACTCAGCCAAATATCTTCTGCCATTCTTACTCCTTAAAAACGCTTATTTTAGGGCATTTTAGAGTATATAATGTATCACCAAATTTGAGAATGGATTATCAGAAAGTTTTAGAATTTATATCAGGGATTTTTGAAATTTTTCCGACTTTTTATTTAACAGTTTGAGAACATTCTCATTTTGTGTCTGAGAATTATCATTTTAAGTGTGTGTGTATATCTGTTTCAGGGTCTATATCAAGCATTTCAATCATTGTTTTTGTAAAAAGCATTGCCAAACTGTTCCCAACTTTTGTAAAATTTTTTTCGGAATTATCCCTTTAAGCACACCTATAAAAATCGATTAATAGCTACAGTATTATATTGAAAATTTAAACTATAATCAAAGTGCGAAATTAAAAAAAAATTAGAGTATGCTTATACCTCTATTAAGTTCTGTTGCACGATATACTATTCTATCGCCATCAGTTTCTCCGCTTTCAAGAAATTCAATCATCT
>CAJOJP010000127.1:4018-8147 GCA_905234915.1 Candidatus Gastranaerophilales bacterium | reverse complement strand
ATAACTGAAATCTTCATTATAAGTACAAATCCTAACACCTTTATCAAGGTGAATATCCGCAAAAACTTTTGGTATTCCATTAAAACAATATACTTCAATTAGCCTGTTTTCCTTCATAAAGGGTTCAATTAATAATTTTGGTTCCATTTTTCGGTACTGAAGCTCAAAGCCCTCATAAGGGAAAAACTCCTGCTCTAACCAGCCTGTTATGTTGCGTTTTACAATATCAAATAATCTTTTGTTATTTAAAAAATCTTTTTTATCTCTTATAATATAATGCCACTTGCAACCGTGGGCGCATTTTATTACAAAGCTATCGGGGAGTTTTTCAAAGTCAATTTTATCAAAGAGTGGAGGGTTAAGAGTTGAGAGTGAAAAATTTAAATTATTGTTCCTAACTCCACTCTCCTCACTCCTAACTACTTGAAGTACAGGCTTTAAATATTCTGAACCGATACAATCACGAACAAAATCGCGTACATTTGCTTTATCCGCACAATTACTCATTAAATCAGTTATTCCGTATAACTTTATCCATTGTATTTTTTGATTAAATGTCTTACATCTATTTTTATCAATAACTAATTCACCATGTTCACGCTTTAACGGCAAATCTTCTCCCGTTCGATATTTAAAAATCTTTTTTAAATATTTAGGATATTCGCGCTCCGGTAAATTATACAAAAAGTCGTATTCCCAAGGAGGTTCACCTATTTTGTCTTGGATTTTCATCCATTGTAATCCTTGCTTCCACTTTTCAAAAATGCTCATAATACAACTCCTGCAAATTTTCACCTATGGCATTTTTGAGCCGTTCCAGCGGATTACCTGTTACTTCGAGTTCGCTCGCTGACGCTCGACTCCACTCTACTGAAAATCCGCCCCACGGAGGTTCACCTATTTTGTCTTTATGTAAAAAATCCCAAATCATTTTCATTTTATTCCATTTTTAAATACAACAATCAAAACGGTTATACAACTATATGTATAAATCATTTGTTGATTGAGTTAATATCAATTTTAAATTATTATCGCCTTGTGAGAATATGAGTTGAAAAATTGCTATTTGAGAGATTTTTTAAATTTCTCAAATATTTTTTCAAAGTTGATTTAAATATATCTATATTTTCGTAGCTTTTATAATTACATAATAACACATAATCTCTCATTAGTCAACAAAAACTCACATAAATATTTCTTTTATTGAAAAGGTATAAACAATGCTTATTGATCAAAAAATACAAGACCTGCAAAACTTAACAAAAAGAAAAATTACCTATGATGATATTGCAAAAATATTTAATGTCAGCCGCTCCGCTATACAAAACAGGATTTCAAGAAAACAGCAGCTTAAAGATTGGGAAGAAGAAAAACTTGATGACGCATTTCTTAAAAATTCCGATTTAGAACAAAAATCTCTCATAAAAATGGAATATTTTCCTGAATTTTCGGATTTATGCGAAGAAAATAACTTGTCGGAAAATAAAAAATTTATTTATATACCAATTGAATGTTTTACGGAACCCGTAATTAAATCGGAAAAATATTATGTAATAAATGCTCTAGGTAACTCTATGCAGCCTTATATTTATGATAATGACAAATTAATAGTGCGGAAAACAAAGGAAAAAGAGCAGATTACAGATAACAGAGTCTATATTTTTTGCTATGAAAATCAAATTTTTGTTAAAAGGCTTATCAAAAATATAAATCAATTGATTATTATATCGGATAATAAAGAGCAATGCGGGCCTGAACCGATAATATTAAAAGGAACGGAACTTGAAAAAATAAAAATGCTGGGGCAGATAGCAGGTTTAATGCGTGATTGCCGATAACAAAAAATATAAATTTATGATAAAATGGAAAAAAGAGCAGTCGAACAATCGCGTGCGTGAAAAATCGTATGAGGAAAGTCCGAACACCTTAGGGCAGAACGACGGATAACGTCCGCCGGGGGCGACCTCAGGAACAGTGCCACAGAAAAGTAAACAACCCTTTTGGGTTCAGGTGCAACGGTAGTGTAAAAGACTACAGGAAATATTGAGAAATATTTGCCGGGTAAACTCCGTTCGGGTGCAAGATTAAATTAAAGGTTAAGGTGACCCGCCGTCTTTAGAAAAATCGCTTGAGCTGTATGGCAATATACAGTCGAGACAGATGATTGTTTAGAAACAGAATTCGGCTTATGAACTGCTCTTTTTTTATTTTAAAAACATATTAAAATGATCCATAATTTCAAGCATTTTACACATAGTCCTTTTATTGTCTTCCGTATTTGGATATTCGGCTAAAGTTATTTCGCAAATATCTTCTTGTTCTGGAACATATTTATCAACGGGAATTTTTGAGGAAGGAGTAGTTAAATCTATACGCCTTTTAGCTTTAAGCCTTGCTTCTACCTTGGGAGAATTTTCGGAATAGAAATTTTGAGATGCTTTACTGTTTGTAAAAGCAGTATAAGCACATTCCAATAAATATCGCGTAACTGATGTTTCTTCATCATCAATTGCTTCATGGGCTTTTTCATCAACACTTTGTTCGCCAAAATCTACATAATCAACATTCCCTATAACATCCATAACCAGATATTTCTTTTCCATAACTTTTTTATGTAATTCATATCCAGCTTTTATTGTATAGGGTAGTGAAGGATTAATGGACATTGAAGACGGTACTCCTATAAAATCAATAAATGGCGATTTTGGATGAAGAATTAAAGGTATTGTAGGATAGTTTTTGTCTTTAGGGTTAATCTTCTGCTCGTATATTTTTCCGTAACTCTCGCTAAAAACAGAAACTTCGGGAGGTTTTTCCCTAAATTCAAGCCGTGGCAAATATTCTTTATCGCTTCTTATAAAACAATCCTGATTTGGATACCTTGAGGCTAAATCATTTAATAGTAAAGCATCTTTATTTAAAAATTTAGGCTTTACGGGATTTAAGGACGCATTTCCCAATCTTACGTCATCTTCTATATAAATAGCACTAAAAGCAGGCGACAATTTTGTTTTTTTATTATTTTGCGACAAAGGAACTGTTTTATTATTACTTACAGATGAAATTTTCATATACTCTCCTGCGTTATTCGTAATAAAAACGAAAAAATAAAAATTTGCTCTTTTTTCAAATATTTGTATAAAAAATTTGAAACAGTCCTTTTTTTCCACTGTTTTTTAGAATAATAGAGTATATAAAACTTTATATTTTCTTATTTTTATGTCTTAATGTAATTAATCGAGTAATTCCAGAATTAATAAACAGGGTTAGGATATAGTAGGCGGGCGGGATTGGAGCACCTTTTTGAGGTTTTAGAATTTTTCATTTTTTTACAGTTTTCTACAGCTTTTATTCTTTAAAATTACACACTTATTTCCCTTTATTAGCGTACTTTTTCAGCTTTATAAAACAAAAAGTTATTTTTATAAAAACAATCACCTTGTTTTATTATCAATTTTTCTAAAAAATGTCGTTTTAAATTTTTAGAAACTTTTTAAATTTTTTTAGAAATCATAAAAACAGCGTTGAAAAAAAGTCAATAAATACCCTCAAAACCCTTGTAAAATCGTCTTTTAAAAAGTTCTAAAAATCGTCTAAAAAATCAGTCTTTTTTATTTTAGGAGCATTTTAGATGTCATTTTTGCGCTTTAAAAATTTTCATTTTTTTATCAAAAATCGAGGTCAAGTTGGGACAAAGTTGGGACATAAAGTTGGGACAAAAATACATATACAAAAGATATATATAAAATGATTATAAATAAAAATATAAAGATATATAATAGATATCTTTATATTTTAAAACAAGAAAGAAAAAATATATTAAAGATATACATTTTTTCATAAAGGAAGGTTGTTAGGATTAAGGAAATCGAATTGGCATTGACCTTCAACGGGGAGATTAACTTTAGATTCTGTTAAAATTTTGCGGACTTTTATTTCAGGCATTTTAAAACGGCGAGCAATGCTCCGTAAAGAAGCTGTAGAGCCGTCATACACCCGCGTATTATTTTAGATACAATTTTATTCATACCTCTAGTAGAGCGTTCCTTAAATAATTGGACTTTTTGAAATAAAAAACGAAAAAAAGAAAATACTTTGAGGAGCATTGAGCACGCGCATTTCTTTAGCA
>CAJOJP010000127.1:2412-3972 GCA_905234915.1 Candidatus Gastranaerophilales bacterium | reverse complement strand
AATAAGCGGGTGTAACAGCTCCGAAAAGTGTTTTCTTTTTGCAGTATTCTAAAATTTCGGAAATAAAAAGTCCAGTTAATTACAGAACGTTATACTACTATAACGTAAGGTAAACAACTGTCATAGTTCATATTAGACTATTAAAGTTAATATATATCAGGAAGTATATTTAGTAGATTTACAGGACGTTATACTAATACATATTATTTGTACTGATAGTAATAGGCTGGTCAAGGATAATATCAAACTGGGCATTTTGTGGCAGTTCAACATTTCCTCCGCGTTCAAATATCGGCTGAGCCAATCCCATGCCGCCGCCTACTGCGGTACCGTATATTGCTCCTTTTCCTATATTTCCGCCTGATAAAGCTCCCATGACAACACCTAGAACAGCACCTGAGGCTGCTCCTATTGCTGCTTTTTTGGAATATTCTTTTGTTACATCCATTGCAGTTCCTGCTTTTAAAATGCCTGAACCGTCATTTGTCAATATACTTGCGGTTATAGGAATTATTTGACCGGAGGGTGTTACAATATTTGTTAATTTAATTTGAATTTGTCCGTTTCTGTTACCTAATCCGCCTTTTTTGGATTTTATAACAACACCGTTGACTCTGCTTCCTGCTTGAGCGATTAAATTTTTTCCGTAATAAAAATCAGACCCCAAAAACATGGATAGACTATCGCCCGCTTTTGCAGTTTCCGAGGATAAAGGAGTCATTAAAACGGCATTAAATGTTGTTTTTGCAGGAACCATTATGACATTTCCGTGCAGTCTGTCATCGTTATTATAATAATTGTAGTTATTTTCCTGATATTGATTTTGATATGTATTATTTACCGGTATATTATTATTTGTTTGTTTGTTCATAGAATCTTTTGAGGGCAGAGGATATTGTGATTGGTAAGAACCGGGTTCGGGAATACCCTGTACAACAGGATTAAACTCAAAACTGTTTTCGGCTGTACATATTCCCTGTGATAGTAACATTATTAATAATAAGTATAATGATAATATTTGTTTTTTCATTATTTACTCCTTTATAATTATATTATATCCAAAATATAAAACGAACAAATTAAAAATTTGTTCGTTTTATTGGAATAAAATTAATAAGAATATAATTTTTTTTATGTTACGGGGAATAGTTTTTTATAAATATCCTCTAAACCGGTTGGAGCACCGGAAACTTGACCTTGACCGTCAAAATAAAGCTTGTCAATTTTATTTTGCAGCGTACTTGTTGTTATTTCCTTTCCTGTATTTTTTGCATCAGCATAGCTGACAAGTAATTTAGTAAAGTCATCAGGTTTCATTGTTTTTGTACCGGTACCGGAACTAAAAGTCTCAAGTATCGGTGTTAAGTATTTTTTCTCATCTTCACTAATATTACTAACTTTATTTAACATTTTATCAATACTTAGTGTAGGATTCTCTTTTATTGCTTGTAGTAAGTTTGAAACTAGTAGAGCGTTCCTTAAATAATTGGACTTTTTGAAATAAAAAACGAAAAAAAGAAAATACTTTGAGGAGCATTGAGCACGCGCATTTCTTTAGCA
>CAJOJP010000127.1:0-2376 GCA_905234915.1 Candidatus Gastranaerophilales bacterium | reverse complement strand
CGGCTTAAGAAATAAGCGGGTGTAACAGCTCCGAAAAGTGTTTTCTTTTTGCAGTATTCTAAAATTTCGGAAATAAAAAGTCCAGTTAATTACAGAACGATATACTAGAATCTTTGTAATTTAAGGAACCTACAGAAGTTAATTTAGCTAATAACTCAGCTGAAAATCTTTCATAATTAAAATCGCTTAATGTGCTTTTGTCGTCTGGGGAGATTTGCGCTTTTAATACATCAGAGAAAGATACATCATCAATTGAATCGTCGGAACCATCGATTAAATCTTCTGCTTTATATAAGCCTTCAGTTTCTAATGTAAAATCTTGAATACTTTGCCATATTTTTTGCTTGTCTGAATCTTCTAAATCGGCAAATGCTGTACTTATATCATTATATTCATTTCAGTATCCCCGCTTGCAGCAGCCAGTTTTTTCAAGTCCTGAACAGACATTGTTCCTGATGTAATTTGAACTGTTTCAGTAACATCATTTGTTGTTACTGTTGTGCTCTTAGTGGTTGTTAGTCCTACATCTATAGAACCGTTCTTGTTTTTTCTAAATACACTGCTTTTAACACTTATACCATAGTTTGATCCAATAGGTGATATTTTATCTTCTCCATTTTTACACTTATTTTATTTATTTAATTGGTTTCCCCCTCCTTAAACTTTAGCATTTTTTAATATTTATTAAGAAATGTTAAAGCGGATTAAAATGCCCAAAATGCATGCGGGCATGGATTTTTAGGATTTTTTTATAAACAACACTATGTTCATTAAACATTTTGTTGTACCTTAATTTTTTTAATAATATAATAATTGTAGTGTTTTGGTTTGTTCGATAGAGAAGGGTAAGTTCTATGGGCAATATTATAGAAAATATTGAGAAAATCAAAGCGCAAATAGCACCTTATAAACCGACAGTTATCGCTGTCACCAAATATTTTGACGAGCTGCAAATCATAAAATATTATGAAAACGGGTTTCGCAATTTCGGTGAAAACAGAGTAAAAGATGCTCTTGAAAAGATTGAAAAACTGCCTGAATATATCAGAAAAAACAGCAGTTTCCATCTTATAGGACATTTGCAGACAAATAAAGCAAAATTTGCAGTCGGAAATTTTGACTTGATTCATTCTGTTGACTCCGTTAAACTCGCAGAAACCATAAATTTAGAGGCAAGAAAAAAAGGAATAGTTCAGAATATCCTTTTACAGATTAATAATGCAAAAGAAGAACAAAAATTCGGTTTTTATCCTGAGGAAATAAATGAAGCTTTCAAAAAAATTTTAGAAATGCAATCGGTAAAAATACTGGGAGTAATGAATATAGCTCCAATATACAGTTCGGAAGAAGAATTACATCGTTTATTTAAAAATATCAAACAAATATATGATGAATTACAATCTGAATTTAAATTAGAATTAAAACAGATATCAATGGGTATGAGCAGGGATTATATGATTGCGCTCGAAGAAGGTGCCACAATGATAAGACTAGGAAGAATACTATTTAATTAATACGCAGGAGGAAGAAAATTGACAATTTCAGACACAATACAAAAGGCAATTGATTGCTTTACATCCACATTCGGTAATAATGAAGAGGATATTTATGAAGAAATGATGGTTGACGGACAGGAATATCCTGTTGTTGATAATACGGCTATAAAACCGGAATTTGCTACACGTCCGGAATCAAGACAGAAATCATCTAAAACCGTTGATATCAATCGTTACAGAGGTTATGAGGTTCTGGTCTGCGAGCCTGTTTCTTATGAAGATGCAATGTCTATAGTAAAGCATTTAAAAGATAGAAAAACTGTTGTATTAAAACTTGATATGTTAGATAGAGAAAATGCACTAAGAATTGTCGATTTTCTTTGCGGGGCAACACATGCTTTATGCGGAAGCCAGCAAAAAATCAGTGATTACGTATTTATTTTTACTCCTGTTAATGTCGCTTTATCTGCTGATTCTCAGAAAAGCAGATTTTTAAAAGATGCTATTTGGAGTTCTCAATCTCAGGTTTAATTTTGAATATTTCGTACAATTTATCTAAAGAGGCTGTTTTTATAACAGCTTCTTTGTTTTATCAACTGATTGTGCCGGTTTATAACATTCGGAATAAATATACAATAAAATTTTATATTTTGGTGTATAAAACTTGTAAAACTAATAATTATATCTTTGACAAAGATGAAAAATATATAAATAATTAAAAAACAAGTAAAAAACAAAAAATAAAGTCAATTGAAAGGTACAGTTTTTCTAAGGCAGGAAAGGGATATAAATAAGAAGCGCATTGCGAAGTATATTAAAACATCTTAACGAAGAAACAGAAAAAACGCGTGTCTGACTTTAAAATAAGTCTTTGATAGAT
>CAJOJP010000126.1 GCA_905234915.1 Candidatus Gastranaerophilales bacterium | reverse complement strand
GCGTTTTGGCTGAGTTTAGATGTTTTTATATACATAGCAGTTGGCTTCGTTTTATATCCCCTGACATGCCGTAACTGCTTTAATATAAATAATTTTTAGTTTTATGCAACATAATATATTTTTCGATGTAAAATTGTATATAATTGCCTGAATTTATATGTTTAAATTGCACACATTGAAAATAATGCTTTGTAGTATGCAGAATACCCTTTTGCTGCAATAACGGCAACAATCATACCCACAACAAATAAAATAACGGGACCTATCATCTTAAGCATTGATTGCAGTGCTGTATCTGTCTGAATTTCATAATCTTTAGCTATAAGTTTATACATTTTGTCCGATTTTCCAGATTCTTCCCCCGCCATTACCTGAGATATTGCATATTCCGAAAAAACCCCCGTAAGATTAAGGGCTCGCGATACAGTTGCGCCATTTTCAATCATTTTTTCAGCCTGTTTTATTTTTTTGTGAACTTCTTCTATTCCTATAACAGAATTAGCAAGCGTAATTGATTTAGAAGCACTTATACCAGCTTCGTAAGAAAGGTACATTATATAAAAGAAATTTGTAAAATAATAGTTTTTTAAAATACCCCGAATTATCCATAATGAAGAAAAGAAGTTTTTTATTAAATTTGATAATTTTTTATTTTTTATTATGTAAAATAAAACTGCAGCTATTAAAACAAAAACAGTAATTATTTTAATTATTCCAGTTAAAAATAATGATGAAGTACATATTGAAGTATCATAATCCGTAATTGAACGCAGAGAAGGCAGAACAATAAACATAAAAATCATGCCTACAAGCAGTGCAAAGAAAAACATACTTACGGGATAAATTAATGCTGTAATTAAATTGGCTCTTAATTCCTGCTGTTTTGTTATGTTATTACAAATGTTAGAAAGAATACTGTCAAGTTTACCCGACTCTTCACCCGCCGCAATCAAAGCGGCATAAGCAAAGCCTATTGAACTATGAAACGCGGAAAGTGCTTCATCTATGGTTTTTCCTTCATTTATACGTTTAAGAACAATTTTACATATGTTTATTATCTTCTCATTTTTACTTGAATGTATAATAGAATTAAATACATCGCCTGCCGGCACTCCTGCTTCGTACAAAGAAGCAAACGAAGCAAAAAATTCTTTTTTTTCTTTTAAATTTAATTCAATATTTTTATTTTCCATAGTAATTATTATAACAATATATTTATAAAAAATTATTTTTTTGATAAAATTAATTTTAGATTTTATATTTAAGGCAGGGGTATCTATGAAAAATAAAATAATTTTGTTTTGGGTCATTGTAATATTAACTATAATTTCAATAGTATGCATAAGCTTAAAGCCCGCAAGATTGGGACTTGATTTAAAAGGCGGGTCAAGAATAGTTATAGAAGCCCAAACTACGGAAACTATAGCCAAAATTACACAGGATATGATGGATGCCCTGAAAGCAACAATAGACAGAAGAATTAATCCTCAGGGAGTTGCTGAAATTACAATTCAGCAAATCGGAGAAAAAAAACTTTTAATTGAAATTCCTACAGATTCAGACTTAAAAACTGTTCGGGAAAAATTAAGCCAAACGGCTGAATTGGAATTTAAAAAACCGGTTCTTGATGATAAAGATAATATTTTAGGCTGGGAATCTTCAGGCTTAACTGGAAGCGACCTTGAAAGAGCTGAAGAAGGTACCGATAATGCAGGCAGATGGCAGGTACAATTGAGCTTTAACGGTCAGGGGGCTAGAAAATTTGCAAAATTGACAAAAGAATTCAGAGGTCTTCCTATCGCAATTTATTTTAACGGTGAATCTATTTCAGAACCTGTTGTTCAAGCTGAAATTACAGGCGGTAAAGCTGAAATAACAGGAAGTTTTACACGCGAACAGGTTAAAGAAATGGTTGACCTTTTAAATGCAGGAGCACTGCCTGTTCCCGCAAAAATATTAGAAGAAAATGCAGTTTCTCCTACTCTTGGTATTGACAGCTTAAATCAAAGTAAATTTGCCGGTATATTAGGACTCGGTGTTGTTATGCTGTTTATGCTTTTCTACTACAGAGTTCCCGGGTTAATTGCCGATATTGCTTTGATTATTTATTCATTAATTGTATTTGCTATATTTAATGTTACCGGCGTAACACTTACTCTTGCAGGTATTGCAGGTTATATTTTGAGTATAGGAATGGCTGTTGATGCTAATATTCTTATTTTTGAAAGAACAAAAGAAGAATTAAAATCCGGCAGAACTTTGTTTACTGCAATAAATACAGGCTTTGACAGAGCTTTTACCAGTATTTTTGATTCAAACATGTCAACAATTATTACGTGTGTTATCTTATATTTTCTGGGGTCAAATATAGTAAAGGGGTTTGCTCTGACTCTTGCTGTAGGTGTACTTATTAGTATGTTTTCGGCAATAACCGTTACTAAAAACTTTATGCATATTATGTTTGGTACCGGACAATTAAAAAATCCCGCACTGTTCGGTTTAAAAGAAGCTGATATTAATGATGCTTATCAGGCTGCTGAAACAAAAAGAGAAAAAGCAAAATTCGGAGTTTTAGATTAGGAATAAAAAATAATTAAGGAGATAAAAATGTCATACAGTGTTTTTGACACAAAAAAAGTAATAGATATAATTAAATACAGATGGGTTTATTTACTGTTATCGGCTTGCCTATTACTTCCGGGTATTTTGGCAATGTGTTATTCAATGATTACTTATCCTAATCATGCTCCGCTTTTGGAGGGTATAGATTTTACAGGCGGTACAATTATTCAATACTCGATAAATGAAAATATTCCGCCTCAAAAAATAAGTGAAATAAGAACAAAATTAGTTTCAAACGGTATTGAAAATCCCGTACTGCAAGTTTTAAAACCGGTAACAGCAAGCGGAGAAAATTCAGATAAACATATTTTATCGGTTAAACTCCAAACAACGGATGAAAATCGCACTGACTGTACTGATACAACAGATAAAGTTATAAATGAAATATATCCTGATGCTCAATTTGGTCAAACAAGCAGTGTAGGTGCTGTTTTAGGCAAACAGTTGTTCGTTAATTCAATGATTGCAGTAAGCCTCGCTATTCTTGCAATTATCATATATCTTACGGTGAGATTTCGTTTCGACTATGCCTTAGCTGCCTTTTTAGCTTTAATTCATGACGTTACATTTGTACTCGGTGTATTTTCAATTCTCGGAATTTTTTACGGAGTTCATGTTGACAGTTTGTTTGTAACAGCTATATTAACCGTTTTAGGTTACAGTGTAAATGATACGATAGTCGTTTTTGACCGTATAAGAGAAAATGTTAAATTTTACTCTAAAAAAGCGACTTTTAACGAAATTATTAATGCTTCGGTTAATCAAACTCTGGCAAGAAGCGTAAATACATCTTTAACAACCTTGTTAATACTTTGTGCCTTATATTTCTTCGGCGGTGTTACAACAAAAGATTTTGTATTGGTAATGATATTAGGTATATTAATCGGTACATATTCCAGTATATTTTTTGCAAGTACGATTGTTGCCTTATTGAATGATATTAAAGAAAGTAAAAAAAATAAAACGGCAGAAATATAATGACTCAAAATAAATCACTGGCACAATATATTTGTGAATTAAGAGAAAAAGCCGGTCTTTCAATTCAGGGATTAAGTAAAAAAACAGCAATACCGATTGAAATTCTTGAAGATATAGAAGCAGGCAAAGATTTATTTTTACCTGCAACTTTAAGACAAAAAATCGCAAAAGGGTTAAAAGTTAATCCCTCTGATATAAAAGAATATGAACGCATTATGCTTGATAATTACGATAATATCAGTGAAAAATATATAGAAACCGTAAAAAAAGCTATTATAGAAGGTGAAACAGAAAATTTAAGATGTCCCATCTGTTCTTCAAAATTAAACACAAGAATAGTAAAACTTCTTGATTTGGAAAATAATATTGCCCTTCATCCGAAAGCACAATGCAGTAAGTGTTCTTTTCAAATAAAATAACTACTAAATTTGGGGAATTATATTTTTTTTACACCGAAAAATATATTTTGGTGTATAAAACTTGTAAAACTAATAATTATATCTTTGACAGAGAAATAAATATTCAAATCTCGATACTACACATC
>CAJOJP010000125.1 GCA_905234915.1 Candidatus Gastranaerophilales bacterium | reverse complement strand
AAAGAAATACCCGACAAAAAAAGAGGCTGATAATACTTTCTTAGAAATGTATAATTCCGGCATGTATCTGCCTAAAGTGTTTAAATTTATCGGAACTATATCAATTGGCACTCTTCACCGATGGGTAAAAGCATACGAGGATTACGGAGCGGAGGCATTAGTTCCAAAACGAAGATACTCAAAAGAAAATGAATACAATACAAAACTCACAAAAGAAATGCATGACATATTTTTAAAATATTTATTGCACCCGAATAAATTTAGTGTTGGTAAATCAATCGTATTAACCAAGCATATTTTAGAAAAGCGTGGTTTTTCTAATATTCCATGTACATTAACATTCAGACGATTTGCAGAGCATTATCAAAAAATGAATTATGCAAAGTGGGTATTATTTAGGGAGGGCGAAAAAGCATTCCACGATAAAGTTGAACAATATATTGTAAGGGATATTTCAAAATTAGAAGTCGGGGATGTATTAATAGCAGATGGACACGACCTTAATTTTCTTGTCATAAATCCTTTCACAGGAAAGCCGGCGAGAGCAGTTCTCGTTGGCTTTTTAGATTGGAAGTCAGAAGCATTAGTCGGATATGAGATTATGATGAGCGAAAACACGCAATGCATTGCAAGTGCATTAAGGAATGCAATTATTAATTTAGGTATGATTCCCAAAGTTGTATATCAAGACAACGGCAGAGCATTTAAAGCTAAATATTTTCAACATACTGATTTTGATGAGGCAGGGTTTAACGGAGTATATTCTAATCTTGGCATTAAATCCGTATTCGCTCAATCCCATAATGCTCGTGCCAAAGTCATAGAGCGGTTTTTTAAAGAATTTCAAGAAGAATTTGAAAAAATGATGGTTACATATATTGGTACAAGTATTGAAAACAAGCCTGCTTGGATGAAACAAGGCGAGAAATTACACAAAAATCTGCATAGTAAATTAACAGGAAATTATGTGCCGACAATAGAAGAAACAATAATATATATTAATTGCTGGCTTGATTTTTACAATTCAAAGCCTTGCCCGAACGATAGAACAAAAACTATCAAACAATGTTTAGAGAGCGTTCAAAGACAGGATATTGATATAAATAAATTAGATTATTTAATGATGAAATCTGAAGTAAGAACAATTATAAGGAGCGGCATTACATTCTTAGGTTTATTATACCGAAATGAAATGTTGATGGATTATAGAGAGAAAGTATTTATACGTTACAGCCTGTTTGATTTAACAAAAATATTTGTTTATTCAATAAAAGGGGAATTTCTATGTACTGCTTATCAAGTTGAAAAGGTGCATCCGATGGCAGAGCATTTAGGAACTGTAACCGATATGGAACAATTCCGTCAGCAGATTAAAAAGCAGAAAGAAAAATACAATAAGGTTAAAAAGGAATTTTTGAAATATCATCCCGATGCTGATGAGAAGGTTTTAGGTCTGCCAAATAAATCACAAATTCCTAAAATAGAAGAATTTAAACCTGCTCCCAAGCCGAAGCGTGAGAAAAAATTATCATTAAGGGAAAAACAAATGCAAAGACCATTATTTGAGAGTGATTATGAAAAATACGAATGGTTAAAAGAGAACGGCTGTACCAATTTTGAAGATAGAAGATGGATAACCGAATACATGAAAAGCGATGAATACAAAAACTTATACGGAGATAATTTATGAAAAATACATTTGTTAAAACTAAGAATACAAAGCAGTTTATAGCATTGATGGAGGAACTTCAAAACCTGCCTGCGAATATACCTAAAATGGCTCTTGTATATGGTGATTTTGGACTCGGTAAATCGCAGACCATTCAATGGTGGGCATTTCGTAATAATTCAATTTATGTAAGAGCAACAAAGGGAATGACAAGCAAGTGGCTGTTGGCTGAAATAGCAGAGGAACTTGACGAAGATACATACTGGAACTCACAAGAAATATTTGAAAATATTGAAAGTAATCTAAAAGCAAATCCAAAAACTATTATTGTTGATGAAGTTGATTATTTATTAGATAAAAAAATTATTGAAACATTGAGGGACATTCATGATAGAACTAATTGCCCAATGGTTTTGGTCGGTATGAAAAACCTTGAACGAAAATTATCTCGGTATTCGCATTTAATGGATAGGATTTACAAGAAATATAAATTTGAAAAATATTCGGCAGATGATATTAAATTGATAATTTCAGAATTAAGCGAAATTGAAATAACTGCTGACGGTCTTGAATATTTATCACAGCAGGCAAATCAATTTAGGCAAATAGTTAAATTACTGAATAAAGTTGAAAAACTCGCTGATATAAACGGAATTAAAAAACTTGATGAAGATACACTAAGAGGAATACTAAATGAAAGAGCGGATATTGAAACTCTGCAAGCGTCTAAACAAGTTCTCGCAAGCTGATATTGAAACAATATCGGGATTAAGACCTTATGAATTAATGCCGATATTATATGAATTACAAAAAGAAAATCTTATCGAAGAAGTAAATGGGGTATATTATTATTTAAAATATTCTTTAGAAAAGCATAATATAAATATGCCTATTGTATTTCAGTACCACACAAAAGAAACTGTACAGCTTATATTAAAATGCTTTTGTGCTGATATACAAGCAGAAAAGGTTAGTTTAATAACAAATCTAAGCCGTAACTCAATTTCCGTATTTTTTAATCATTTTAGAACCGCATTATATAATAAGCAATTACAAGAACTAAATTGCTATTTTTCAATATATCCAAAAATTCCGTTAGGGCATACATTTTATGATGAAAAACTATATTTTTATTATTACCATAATGATATATATATTTCTGATAAAGAACTAAAAAGTGTAATAAAAGCGGAAAAACATCCAATTAATGAAATTAAAATCATACATAATTTTCATTGCAAATTAAGACGATTGCTAAATAATTCTACTTACAAGCAATCTCTGGCAAAAATTGCATATTCAAAACATTGGCTGCAATTAAAAAATCAAAATGAAAAATTATCTGAATTATACAATTTGCTTAACATAACTACATAAACTTTGCACAGATTTTTAAAATGGGTCTTTTGTTTTATCTTTATTGATTAAAAAAGTTTTATTATTGGAAAAATCAAAAAGATACATTGTTGATTTTATTGAGTTGTAACGATAAAAAAGTGTGCAAATGCACAGACATTTTATTTTTTGTTCTTTTAAATATCGTTTAAATAAATAATAATTGAATTATAGATAAATTAGGCTGTTAAAATTCAGGTATAGCACACGTTTGCTAGGTCTTTTATCTATTTTTAATATGTCCGATTTACCTATAAATTTATTCAAATTAATAAATTTTTTTATATGTAGAAACAGCATATACAAAATGGGGTTGCAGGAAATGAAAAATTGTGCAGACTTGCCAAAGAAAATTGTATTAAATATGATTACGGCTGCTTATGATGTCCAATCAAAGGAGCTGGAGAAGGCTCTGCATATTTCAAGAGGCGTTGTTTCAAGGCATATGACGGGAATACATAATTATCCCGAAATTGATATTTATATAATTGAAAAAATGTTCGGCATAAAAGTAAAGGATTACAAGGTTAATGAGTAGTTCTTCCGTTACAAATCCTTTAAATAAACCTATTTGGCTTCCGATGCAGGAAACTTGCAAGCTGCTTAGCTTGGCAGAAAAAACTGTTAAAAATAAATGCAGAAACGGTGAATTTATTTATAAAATTACTCAACACAAAAAGAAATCATTTTATTACATAAAACTTGATTCACTGGGCGAGAAATATATAAATAAATATTTTAATGTAATTAATAATACGGATTTACACTATTCAGAAGTTCCTGATTGGGCGAAAAAACAAGCTGAGAAATATATTCAAATTATAGAAGAAACCGAGCATCTAAAAGGTAGAGAACTTGAGAAATATATTAAAGAATGGAATTCTAATAATACAAAATATAAAACGTCATATCCAAGTATTATTCGTATGAGAAGACGCTATAATGAGTGCGGTATAAACGGTTTATTGTCGCAAAAAGGTCATAATAGACAAACAACTGTCCCTGATGAATATTTTGATTACTTTAAAAATCTGTATTTTAAAGAAGGTGCTCCATCTTTATTATCTTGCTGTGATTTGACTTTAGGATGGGCAATACGTACATTCGGTATAGATAGAAAATTATTTCCAAGCCACATGGCATTTAGAAGAAGATTAGAAAAAGAAGTTCCAAAACAAAGCATTTA
>CAJOJP010000124.1 GCA_905234915.1 Candidatus Gastranaerophilales bacterium | reverse complement strand
TGTTGCTCGCAAACTTTGTTACACTATTCATGCTATCTTGACTAAAAATTGTCCTTATGAAATTCAATTAAACTCTTGACTTTTTATAGTTGGTCTTTCATAAAAATTTTTAATTGCTCCATCCAATTTCTTTGTGATGAATCATAATAAACGCATCCAATATAATTGCTATATTTATTTTTCATCAAAGAACATAATTCCTCTAAAGAATATGTTTGACCGTCTTGTTCTTCAAAAGTTTCGTACGCAGTGATTACTATTACAGGAATTTGGACATCATTCCATTTCATTTGTTCTAATATTTCTTTACCAGCAAAAGGACGTTTTCTGCCGCCAGTTTCAAATGAAGTAATAGAAAAAGTACTCATGCTCATGTCTAGTAATATTAAATTTACATCGTCACTTTGCATATTGATTATTTTTTTTATTGCGCTTTGATAAGAGTCAAAATGTAATTCGTTTTCTATTGAATAATTTTCTTTTAAAAATTTTATTATGTTTTCATATTTATTTTCGTCATCTTCTACAATAATAATCTTCATATTGATATATTCCTTAAGTTAAATTTTAAGCGTACAAAGAAAATTTTTTTATTTTTATATCCGAAATTTATATAATAATGACATTTAAAATCATATTTTAATATTTTTGCAATTTTAAAAAAACCAGAACCGCCTTCAGAGTGTGCTTGAGTTAAAAATGTGTTATTATTTATTTTCTTTTTTATTGATTTAAAATTATTATTCAACGTTTTGAAATTATCTTTTACTTCTGTATTATTTGTGGAATATAACTTTATATCATTTTTTATTTTACTATAGCTTATATTTATTTGCAACTTATCTTTAGGAAGATTTGTATGTTTTATTGCATTATCCAGAATTATGTAAATTATATCTACCATGTGTCTTAAAGTACTACCTTTTAGTGTAATGTGATTTTTACTATTTATTATTTTTAAAGGTATCTGATTTATTGGATTAATATTATTTAAGATTTCTTTGCTTATATTAATGGGTAGATCCATAGTATAATCATCTATATTTGAATCTCTAGGACGTTCAAACCATTTCGCAATGCGATGTAATTCTTGTTGTAAATTAGTCCACATTTGAGTTATATGATTAAGTAAATCATTACATTCATTATTAATCGCTATTAAATTAATATCTCGTATAAGATTGTTAATTAATTCATGAAATTGTTTTTTTATTTCTACATTGATCTTCTTTTGTATTTGTAATAATCCTTGATTTGTTAATGTCCAAAAGTATTCAAATAAAGTATCTGCAAAATCGTCAAAGTATTTGATACTATTGCATTTTTCTTGTAATAGTCTTAATTCTTGTTGATTAGTTCTAAAATCTAATAAACCATTTTCATTTTTATTATCTGTTCTAATTTGTATGTATTCTTTTTTCAAATATTCAATGATATCATCTACTTTTTTTGAAAAAGTATTTAATATTTTTAATATTTTATTTAATTGTTTATCTGTGAGTTTTAGGATTAATTTATCCTTCCAATAAACATTATCTATATATTTTCCTGTTTTATTATCTTTTACTGTTATTAAGTGTTCTCTTTCGAATGATTTACGTAAACTAGAAGTCAAAACTCCATGACGGATTCCTGTACTTAAACAATTTTCTAGACCATATTCAGCAGCTGTAAAATTATTTCTAAATTCAAAAAATAAGGAGGTAAATAATTCTTTTTTTTCATCATTAAGAATTTCATATGAGATATTATTATCACTACTATTGTTTAATGTATCTATTATGTCTAATACATATTTAATCTCATCATTGTTATCCAATTTTAAAAATCTTTCATAATATAATTTCATGCTTTTCCTTAGATGATTTTTCATTGCTTCTGTGTCTACATGGATTTTACCAGATTCTATTTGCCTAATGTGTTTTTTTAGAATGATGTTTTGTGTTAATTTTTTTATTTCTTTTGAAAAATTTTGTGAATCAGCATCATCCAATGTTGTTAATTTTTGACAGATTAAAATACGTTCTTTTTCTATATCTTCAGAACTATCGTAATCATATGAAAAATCTAATACATTTATCGTACATATTTTTTTTAAAAAATATAATATTTCTTTTTTGGGAAATTTTTCTAAATTAAGTTGAGAGGGTCTAGTTACCTTATTTGTTCTTAAAAATTTATCACAAGAAATTCCTAATAAATCTACTTTCTCTTTGTCATATAACTGATTGTATACATAATATGTAATGGGAAAATTTATATTATTCCATTGCATTTGTTCTTTACTTTGTTCAATTTTCTCTAATAATTCTTTTATAGGACAGCCTATAACAGAACTTTCAGACTTTATTGCATTAGAGGCAATAAGATTTATAGCTTCAGAAAAATCGTTTAATTGAATTAAAGTCTTTAAAATTCCTTCCAAAGCATCATATTTATTTAAAATGTTATTACTTTTATATAATAAATAATACATCTTTTTTGCTTGTTCATAATTTGATAATTTTTCATATTTTTTTGCCTTGTATTTTAAATTGCGTTCGTTTGGTATTTGAATTTTATCTAATTCTTCCGCATTTATACTATCGTTACACACAAAGTAGTGTAATTTTATTGTTAAAGATTTTGGAAATACTTTTAATGTTTCTTGAAAAAAACTATCTTTAAGATTATCATCAATGATGTATCCTTGTAAGGGATTACCTAAAAATGTAGAGATTATACCGAATTTTTTAAATTGCTTATCATTATAATATATGTATTTTGATAAAAATGTATTTACAAATGCTGACCAACTTTGATTTTGACACATACTTATTATTTTTTGTAAATTCTCAACAGCATCTACGTATGATTTTTCTTTTCTTAAAATTTGTTCCATATTCATAACAATAGAATTTATAATGTTATTATTTGTTGTATCGATTATGTATCTTTTATTAATTCTTATGTATGATTTTGCTAAAATTTCTAAGTATTCTCCATAAAATTTTTCATTTCTTATAGACTCTTTAATTTTATTTATAACGATTAAATAATTTCCTTTTGTATATTCATCCAATACGGATATGATTTCAATGTTGTCCGAGTTTATATTTATTTTCTTGAAATCATTTAAAATTAGAGAATATAAGTTTTTTAATCTCGTATCATTAATATTCTTTACATTTTTAATTACTTTTATCAAAATTTTTTTATATTTTAAATCATCTAATGAATAAATGTACTGACACATTTTAATAAAAGTGTTTAAAATATCTATTATCGAAGAGTTAGCATTTTCATGTAGTATTTTGCTTAAATTATTAAATCTTCTATAACCATAAAAATTATGTTGAAATAAAAAATATTCTTCGTAGTTTTTATTAAAATACTTTAGATAAAAATTATATAAATTAAAAGATACACTTTTTTCAGCTCGCAATCCACATAAACTAATATTAATTCGATCTATGATATTTATGTTCATGTCATTTGTATATTGAGTTCTAACGATTTTTTGTGCCTCTGTCCCATCTTTCATTTCTATTATGTTAAGTTTTTGTTCGATAGTCCAAATAGAGTATCCAAATTCACTATTTATCGTGTTTAAAATATATTCCGCCTTTTCATAATTTCCTATTAAAAATAAAGATTCGTAATTTTTTTCTAATGCTATGAACTTATTTAATTTTTTACTTTCATGTTCTAAAATCATTGAATACCAAAATAGTTCATTTTCAAAGTTTATTTCATTTAATTTAAATTGAGAATTATGTATTTCACTACATGTACGAGGGAAAAAAATTTTATTGAGTTTATTGTCCAATAAAGGATTATTATAAATTTTTCTTATTTCTATTTTCATATCATTTAAATTTTTTTTATTCCGTACAAAATACATTGCATAAGATGGATCTATTAATTTCATATTATTCATAAATTTTTTCCTTTTTGCTCTTATTATACATTGTATGTTATAGCATAACAATATTGTTATTGATACTTTGGATTATGTTACTAAAAGTGTTGTCATTTCCGTTACATTTAAAGTGATGAAACATAGCGTAATAGGTAAAAGGCAATTCATCACCAATTTTGCCATTACGATTTTTTAAAATGACAATTTCCATATCACGTTCCAATTTACCCTTCATCTCACGAATAGCTTTTTCTGATCTACCGGCAGATGAACCAACTTTGACTTGATCCATATTAGCAAGCTGCATACCAAGACAAACATCGGCAGTATATTCAATCGCTCCTGATTCTTTTAGAGCTGCCATGCTGATTATATCTGCATAACTCATTCTATTCATTGAAGATA
>CAJOJP010000123.1 GCA_905234915.1 Candidatus Gastranaerophilales bacterium | reverse complement strand
AGATGTGTAGTATCGAGATTTGAATATTTATTTCTCTGTCAAAGATATAATTATTAGTTTTACAAGTTTTATGCACCAAAATATACTTTCTGTTGTATATTTAGTCCAATATGCTATTAACTAGCACAGAGCATTTACAAAATATAAAAAATATGCTATCATAAGTTACTTTTAAAATTACGTTCGGGTTATGGTAAATAGAAACGGAATTACTTTATGAAAATAAGTAGTGTAAATTGTGTACAAAATAATAATTCATTTGACAGAAGAGGAGCAAGAACAGTTGAAAAAAATTTTGAACGTCCTTTAAATATGGAGGATAAAATGCTTATGAGTATGAAATGTCTTGGTGTTCTTGGTGTTGCTGCTGCCACTAATGTTATTCTTAAAGAAAATGGTATTGATTTATTGAAATTGGCAAAGAGAACCATTAAATAATTTAATTCTATTTCTTATTGTTTTGCCAAAATTGTACACTGTAATAATACAAAAATTTTTACGGATAACAATCATATCCTTTGCTGACTTGATATATCCCGCCGCAACACCATGCTCCACCGTTTCTAAAATCTGAGTAACACCAATAATTTGAATTGGTATCGTTCTTACTTTTTGACCAATCCAATCCGATTGAAGCACATATATCCCTGCATCCGTAGTATGAAGTATCATTACAAGAACCGGAACACAAGCTCGTTTTGGCAAAAGACGCTCCAAGACAGACACAATTTGCTAATTCTACACTGCCCTCAACAATATCATCATATAATTCATTTATATCGGTTTCATTTAAACCTTCCAAAATATCAAAACTCATTTTTTATCCTTTCTATATTTAGTAATTCCCCAAGTTCTAAATTCCATCTTTTATTAAAATGAATAAATCCTGAATACGGTGTGAAGGTTAATTCTTCAAAATAAAGTTTATTTTTATATATCATCCAATCAACACGCACAAAATTAAACGGTTTTGCCAGTTTAATTGATAAATCAATCGATTGATTTATTATATTATCAGGCTGCATTATTATTTTTTCATCTTTAAACCCAAAAATATTTTCCATTTGTTTAAATTTCTCATCATAAATACTCATTTTATTTTCATCAAAAAATTTAATAATTATTTTAGATGCCCCATTAAAACAATATATGTTTACCGTTGTAGAACGTATATTTATATTTTCTCTTAATAACGGTTCAATTAATAATTTTGGTTCTATTCCTCTATAATTTAATTCAAATCCGCCCCATAAAGAATAATCCTGCTCAAGCCAGCCTGTTATATTTTGTTTTACCATATCAAACAATCTTTTGTTATTTAGAAAAACATTTTTATTTTTTATAATATACTGCCATTTGCACCCATGGTTGCACTTTATTACAAAGCTATCGGGGAGTTTATCAAAGTCAATTTGGTCAAAGAGTGGAGAGTTAAGAGTTGAGAGTGCCTAACTCCACTCTCCTCACTCCTAACTACTTGAAGTACAGGCTTTAAATATTCCTTACCGATACGCTCACGTACAAAATCGCGTACTTTTACCTTATCTGTGCAATCACGCATTAAAGGGGTTATTCCGTACAACTTAATCCATTGTATTTTCTGATTAAAGGTTTTACATCTTTTTTTATCTATAATATATTTGCTAAAACCTTGTCCGCGCAGGCAAATGCCCATCCTACAACTTTTAAAACTCCACTCTTTTAAAAGCGGCAGCTCCTCTCCTGTTTTTAATTTGAACAGTTTAGCTAAATAACTTGGGTATTCACTTTCCTCTAAATTCAATAAAAAATAATAATTCCACGGAGGCTTACAAATGTCATTATTTTTGAAAAATTCAAGTTTTAACATAAAAAACTCTCTTTCTAAAAAAATGCGGGCGGAACACCCGCTATCTCGGAATTTGCATCAAATTCCGCTTGCTACGTATAATATAGTTTTTGCTAAATATTAAATTTTGAAGTTGATGTTTTTGGAAACACTTGCTCATAGGATAACATATATTATAAATTTATGCAAGAAAATTTTGAAAATTTTGAAAAATCGAAAAAAGCTGTAATTTTAAGAAAAAAAATGGGAGAAATATTAAAAAAAACAAGAATAGAAAAAGGCTTTTTGTCTTTAAATATGTTTGCACTTGAAAATAATATTAACAGAGCCAATTTAAGCAAGATAGAGAATGGTGAAGTCGGCTGTTCTATACTGACAGCGTGGCGGATATCGGAAGCGTTAGGTTTAAAGTTATCGGATTTAATAAAAAAGGTTGAAACGGAAGTCGGTTCAAATATTACGTTTATTGATACGTAAATAGATTTGAGGCTGCTTTTTAGCAGCCTCTTTTTTGTATTTTATAAAATCAATCCTTCAATATATGTATAGAGGATTTTGTTTGAATATCAGGCGGAGTATAAAAAGTTGTACGATTTGTATATGGACTTTTATTAGGATAATAACCGTGATTATAAGGCTTGTTATGATAGTTTCTGTATGGATATTTGCGCGGATTTATTCCTGTATTCGGATTTTTAACAAATCTGTTTATACCGTTAAAACCGTTGTATGAAGGTTTTGAATATTTGTTGTTATAGTATTGTGAAGGGTGGATAGGGCTTCTGTTATGAAATCCCGTATCATAAGGACAAAATGATTGAATATTATTACCGTATGGGCTATTTTGAAACATACTGCCCGAATATCCCGAGCCTGTTGAATAATTCATTGAAGGAGTATATCCCGTAACATAGCCGTTATTTGAAAGACCCGAGGTAATATTATTCCAAAAATTACGAATACCGCTTTTGGGTTTTGAGTTATAATAGTTTTCGTAATAATTTGGAGTTATTACATTTTTTCTGTTTGCATTTATTTTTGATAAATTTGCAATTCTTGAATCTATATCACCTGATTGGGACATGCCGAAATAATCGGTTTCAAGTCTGTTTAATCTTTCACCCAAGCTTTCATAGGGGTAATTTATTCCGTATTTTGAGTATTCCAGTGCAGATATATTATCTTCCGAATAAGCGAGGGCATTAAGCATAAATAATAAAGATACGAAACATAAAGTAAATAATTTTTTAAGCATTTAATTTTCTCCTAATTATATTTAGAAGCAAATTAAATATAAAATTAATGCTCTATAGGAAACTAAAAGCATAATTATAATATGCGGTATAATTTATAGCTGCTGCTGTGGATTAGAGTTAGTGCCGAATTTAGCAAATCGTTCCTGAGCTGCTTTTAATCTGGTTTCAAATTCTGCGGCTTTTGCGTCTAAATCTGCTTTTTCGCTTTTACTCAAGGCACCGGGGGTATATCTGGCTTTATTTATGGCTGCTAATTGCTGTTGGCATTCCGTAATTTCATTTTTTGTATCCATTCTTTGCTGAGCCATTTTTATCATTATGATTTCAGGTGTATCAGCTCTGGTTATAACGGTTTTATCTTCTCCTGCAACAGCTGCATTTGCATCCGAGATGATTTGCATTCTTGAATTTTCATTTTGTTTTAATGCTTTGGTAATTGAAGTAAACAAGCCTGATAAAGATGCATTTTTTAGAGTCCATTCTTTTTTTGCCTGATTATATTCTTCTTCCGTAGCGAAATTTTCTCTTTGAGGCATAGCTTCCTGATGTACCGATGTTTCTGTATTTATATCAGCAAGCCGGAGTTCTAAATTTTCACGTTTTGAATTTGCTTCTCTCCAGTCGGAATTGTATGCGGCAGTTTCATCCAAAACTTTATAGCCCTGATTATATAAATTTTCCAATTGTGCTGATTTTGCATCGTGATATTTATTAATAAATCCTGATGCTAAATCTTCTTCCTCCGATACACCGAAGTGTGCTATTTTTGCTTGAGCTGTTTGTATTTTATTTTCAATATCGGATATTTGGGCTGATATTTTTTGTTTTTCTGGAGGGAATACCGCATTTTTTAATGCTGTTTGAAGTTCTGCTAATTGATTTTGATATCCTGAAAGTTCATTTCTGATATTTAGTCTTTGCTGTTTCATTTTATATTGAACTATTTCAGGTGAATCGGCTCTTGTTATTACGGTTTTATCTTCTCCTGCTACGGCTTCATTTGCTTCCCAAATGATTTGATTTCTGGCTGTTTCGTGTTCGTTAAATTTAGCCGTTAAGGATTGAAGCTGAGCGTTTAATGACGTTTTTTGCCTGTTCCAGCCTGCTTTCGCGCTTCTGTATTCCTCCTCCGTTGCATAATTATTTCTTTGAGGTTCATTTGCATCATGTGCCATAATTTGCTCATTAATATTCGCTATTTGTGACTGCATTGCTGCGCTTTTTTCGTTTGCCGCCTGCCATTCAGAGTTATATTCAGCAGTTTCATCCAAAACCTTATAACCGAGTCCTGCTAAATTTTCTAATTCGGCAGATTTTTCATCGTGATATTTATTAACAAAATTTTCTCTGAACTCATTTCCTTTATCTTGAATATTTATTCTGCTTTGTAAATCATTACCGACATAGAAATTACCGTTTTCATCCAAAAAAGTTGTTGCGGCATATAAACCTTCAAAATCATTGGAAAGTTTGCCCGATTTTATATCATCGGCTCTTGTCATGACTTTTCTAAAGGTTTCAAAATCCAAATCTTTATATTTGGGGTTACTTTCAAATTTTCCCGTTTCAGGATTTTGCCACAGATATATATTTTCGCCCTGTGCAACATCATCTGCCAATTCATTAATCATACCGTTTTTTAATTCGGGAGAGGCATTAAGGAAATCATCAATATTTTCTGCAACCTGTCTGGTAAATCCGTTAAAAATGGATTCGCTTCCGTTATCTGTTTTATACCTGCCGTCTAATTTGCCGTCATTCATATCTTTTTGGAATAATGCAAATAAAGATTTATCATCAAGCGAATTAATTTCTTCACCGTTTGTTCCTGAGGCATTATGTAAATTCCTATATTGATTTGCTATTTTAGATAAATTATTTTGTCCTTCAATATTTTCCATTAAAAAACCTCTTTTCATCTATAACACACTATAGTAATTTAATCGGAATTTTTTTTAAATACTTTAGTTAAAATTTAATTTTTTTATAAATAAGTTAATTTTTGTAAAAATTCGGTACGATTTATTTAACTTTTAACAGCATAATTTTTTTTATATATTTCTTTATTAAGCAGACCTGAAATCATTGCGTGCAGGCTCTCCTGTGTTTCTGTATTAAGTTCTTTTATATCGGCAAAAATTTCCAATTCTTTTTCTGTGCAATCCGAATTTATTTTTCTTGGAGTATCGATGATATTAAGGAGATAATCTGCGGAAACATCAAGCATTTTTGCTGCATTAGCAATAATACTACCCTGCGGGGCTTTCCCGGATCTTGCGAATGCACTGATTGAAGATTTTGTACAGCCTAATTTATCGGCTGCAAATTGACTTTTGGGTGATATCCCTTTTTCTCTGCAGCATTGTTCATATCGTTCATAAAATGTCATATAATTACCTCGGATGAAATATTTATTTACATATAATTTTCACCGCTTGACAGTTCGATATATTTAACTATAATAAAAATAGAGATGTATATATCGTACTAAATTTAAAGGAGTTAAAAAACTCTTATTATTTTTGCTGGAAAATCCAATATATAAGTAGCATAAAAGTACGATATATTCAACTCGAATGAATTTACAATGCGACGTAAATATATAGGAGAAAAAGTTTAATGCAAATATTAGACTTTTTTAGAAAAATCCAAGACGGAATAGGTGAACCGCCGTGGGGCGGATTTTCAGTAGAGTGGAGTCGAGCGTCAGCGAGCGAACTCGAAGTAGCAGGTAATCCGCTGGAACGGCTCAAAAATGCCATAGGTAAAAATTTGCCGGAGGTGTA
>CAJOJP010000122.1 GCA_905234915.1 Candidatus Gastranaerophilales bacterium | reverse complement strand
TGCTAAAGAAATGCGCGTGCTCAATGCTCCTCAAAGTATTTTCTTTTTTTCGTTTTTTATTTCAAAAAGTCCAATTATTTAAGGAACGCTCTACTAGAGCGTGTTCACACTATCAAGGAAGTAAATACAAATAAACTGCCCCTTGACGAGAATATTTAAAAAAACTTCTCGGACATACTAATCGGTTATTTTAACCCTTTTCGTTCTTGCAGTTCTGTTAATTCAGCTTGATAAGGAGAAATTTTTGCAAGCCTTTCTATAATAGGTGGCATTTTTTCTAAAGTATAATTAATTTCATCTTCCGTCGTATAGCGGCTCAGACTGAAACGTATGCTTCCATGCAGTGCTGTAAAAGGAACTCCCATTGCTTTTAAAACATGGCTCGGATCTAAACTTCCCGAAGTACATGCACTGCCTGAACTTGCACAAATGCCGTAATCATTCATATTTAAAAGAATTAATTCGCCTTCTATATATTCAAACCCTATATTTGTTGTATTTGGAACTCGATTTTGCGCCGAAGAATTTAACCTTGCATTATAAATTCTGGATAATAAGCCTTTTTCCAGTTTATCTCTCAATCTTTTTACTTCGGTATTTTCAAACAAAAGAGCTTCTTGTGCTATTTTAGCAGCTTCCGCCATTCCAACGATAAAAGGAACATTTTCGGTTCCCGCTCTTTTTCCGTTTTCCTGATGACCTCCAATTACCAACGGAGTTATAAGAGTTGAGGAGTTAACATATAATGCTCCTATGCCTTTTGGTGCATGAAATTTATGACCTGATATACCCATCATATCTATTTGAGTATCTTTTACATTCAGCTCTATTTTCCCTGCTGCCTGAACCGCATCAACAAAAACTTTTGTTTTGGGATTAATTGTTTTTACCTTTTCCGCTATTTCTCTGACCGGAAAAATAGTACCGGTTTCATTATTTGCATACATACAAGCGACAAGAGCCGTTTTATCGGTAATTGCATTATAAATTTCATCCGTATTTACTTCGCCCGAAGCATTTACACCTGCATAATCAATATTATACCCTTCTTTTTCAAGCTGTTTGCATAAATTTAAAACACAAGCATGTTCAACTTTAGTTGTAATTATATGATTTTTTGATTTATCGGCAGATAAAACACCTCTTATTGCCATATTGGCACTTTCACTGCCGGAAGCAGTGAAATAAATTTCTTTACTGCTGTTTGCGCCAAAAAATTCTTTAATTCGTTCTCTTGCTTCTTTTATTACTTTTGAATTTTTACCTCCAAGTTCATACATACTGGAAGGATTTCCGTAATATTGAGAAAAATAAGGGAGCATAACTTCTACAACACGTTCATCAACTTTAGTTGTAGCATTGTTATCCAAATATATAATTTTTGAATCGCTCATAATTACACCTGAACTATTTCTATATTACTATTAACGTGCTCTTTTAAAGTCGCTTCAACGAAATGAGTTAAAGTCAACTGGGAACGATTACACATTCCGCATCTGCCGGATAATTTTACTTTGATTTTATTGCCTTCAACATCTATAAGTTCAATATCGCCGCCATCTTTTCTAAGTTCTGGAGATATATATTTTTCAATTATATTATTGATTTTTATTATCATCTGAGTATTTGTAAGTTTTTCTTGTTTCGGCTGCTGATTATTTATGTTGTCGAGTATTTCTTTTATTTTACCGTGGCATCTGCCGCATGCACCTCCCGCTTTAGTATAATTTATAACATCATCTAAGGTTTTTAAATTATTGCTTTTTATTTCATTTTCAAGAAAAGTTTTTGAGATATCGAAGCAATGGCAGACAATTTCTTCATCGGAAGAAATTGTAATTTCTTCATTATAATAGTTTGAGATAGCAGCCTCCAGTGCTTCATGACCCATAACGGAGCAGTGCATTTTCTCTGGCGGTAAACCGCCCAGAGCATCAACTATTTGTTTATTTGTAATTTTTCTTGCTTCATCAATATGTTTTCCGATAACCATTTCCGTTAAAATGCTTGAACTTGCAACAGCACTGCCGCAGCCGAAAGTCTGAAATTTAGCATCGGTAATAATGCCGTTTTTATCTACTTTTAAATACAGTTTCAGCATATCTCCGCAGGAAAGCGAACCGGCTTCCCCTACAGCATCGGCATCTTCTATCGAACCGACATTCCTTGGATTTTTATAATGATCAATAACCTTTTCTGTATAATCCCACATAATTTTTTACCCATTTCTTTCTACCGACATCATTATACAACAAAAAAATTTATGCAGCGTGTGATTTTTGTGTTGCAAATATACCTTTATTGTTAATTAATTTATCATTATTAATGGAATAAACTCTATAAAAATCTTGTAAAAATTTATCATATATTACTTCTTTCCTAAAAAACACTTACCGTTATTTTTAAAATTCAACATAAAAAAATTTGCTATCTTAAATAGCAAATTTTAATAAATTTTTAAAATTATCAAAACAATTATTTAACTGCAAATGTTGCAGTAACTGTTGCCACAACTTTTTTCTCAATAGAAGAAGTATCATTTATACCGTAATCATTAACTTCAGTGGAGTCAAGCGGAACAATCTGGAAAACACCCATTTTTGCCCCGGTCATAACGCCGATTTCACCGTTCGTACCCGAGATAATACTCTTTGCACGTTCTTTAGCATTTTTTGAGGCTTCACCTACCATTTTAACTTTTATATCATCAAGATTGGATACAAAATATTGAACATTTTCCGAAGAAAGATTTATATCTTTATCAATAAGTTCATCAACTTTTTGTGATATTTCTGTCAGTTTATTTATATTATTTGATTTGACCGTAATATATCTGTATAAGTGATAGCTTTCAACCTCATTTGTTGTATTGCCGTTTGGAAATCTTTTATAATTTTCATAACTGTTTATGGAAGAAACTTCGATATTATTTTCGCTTATTCCGTTTGAAGTAAAGAAATTGATTGCTGTTTTAGTATCGGCATTTAATTTTGCATAGCCTTCTTTTAAAGAACTTTTATTATTTTTAATTTGAATAGTCCAAGAGGCTTTATCCGCGGTAACATTCTGACTTGCACTGCCTGTTACTCTGATTGTTTGATTTTGCAATTTTTGAAATTTAACTATTGCGCCCGATAAAATATAAGTTGATAAGACTGCGCCTAAAGCTATTAAAAGTCCGAGTAATACAACCTGATAATCTTTAATCTGCATAATTTTCTCCTGTTTTTGTTAAGATAATTGTAACAATTTTTTTTAAACTATATATATATTAGCAAAAAAATTTTTTTTGAGTAATTATATGAATGTGTAAAAGAAATTAGTAAAAAGAGGTGTATATATGAATATTTCAGCAATTAGTGCTTCAAATCAGCCTTATGCAGGTTTAAAATTTGGTGCTGCAAGAAAAGAAGAATTTGAAAATCCGATTAACCGTAATACGGAAAAGGGGCTTGCAGTATTGGAATGTACGGGAGTAAGCGCATTAGCAGGTGCTACTGCAGCAGGTTTAACAAGCTGCTTTGTAGAAGGCGGTATAAAAGCAAATAAAAAACTGGTTGGCGGTGTAGGTGCCGGTGTTGCACTCGCAACTATGGCATTTAAGCTTCCCGCTGCATTATATAACACCAGCGTTAAAGCTTTTACCAGAGAAAAAGAAATGGATGTTTTCAGCCGTGATAGAGAACTAAAATCAAATATAATGGAAGAAGTTAACAATGAGGTTAAAGACTCAAGTATTGACTTAGATAAGAAAATTGACCATTATACTTCTGTTCAAATGGCAAACAAAGGCAGAGGCTTGCTGTTTAAAGAGGCATAGTACAATGAGAATAAGTCCTTTTTCGCCAAATATAAGTTCATTTAAATCTTCAGCCGAAAATCGCAACGGATCAGATAAAACTGAAAAAAAAGATTCTAATCCGGTTTCGGCAGCAGGAGAAAAAGCAGTTCTTGCAAAAGCGACTTTCGCTGCAGGCATAGGACTTGGAGGAAGGCTTTTATTTGAATTGTTTGACGGCGGTTTTGTTCTTGATACTCTGACGGATAAAGCTCAAAAAATAACGGCAAAACAAAAAAATTTATCAAAAACAGGAAGATTAGTTAAAGAGTTAGGTGTCACAGCAGGATTGAGTGCCGCATTTGTAGGCGGTGTTGCCGCTTTATATACCATATTTAAAGCTCCCGAAATTAATTATCATGGTAATATAAATACGGTTAAACACAGAAAAGATATGGATGTTTATATAAAAAGCAATGCCGTCGAAAAAGAACTTTATACGCAAATGAATAACAAAGCAAAAAATGCAGACAGCATTGAAAAGGCAAAACTCCGCGAACAGTATCTTCAAATGCGTGCAGCAAAAAATATTGTTCCTGAGTTCGTAAACAAAAATTAGTATAACGTCAAATAAAAAAAGAAGCTGTAATTGTAAACAATTACAGTTTCTTTGATTCCGTAACAAGTTTTGTGTAAACCTTGATTTGAGAGATTAGAGAAATTTTTCTAATCTCTCATTAAAATATATCAAAAATTGATTAAAAATCAAA
>CAJOJP010000121.1 GCA_905234915.1 Candidatus Gastranaerophilales bacterium | reverse complement strand
AGAACTTGTGTAGCATGTAGTGCGAGAGGCGAACTTTCGGTGGCTCTTTAGAGCCAAGCAGGTAACAGCGGCTTATAGCCGCAGAACAAACCACCGGCTTAGCCGGTGGTCGTGATTTCAAAAACAAAAAAAGAAATCCAAATAAGCAAGACCGTTGACGAACTTCATTTAAACATCTGCTCTTTTTGTGTTATGTATTTTGCTCGTGATTATTGATTATTGTAACGAAATATTAACTTCTGTATTCCTTTAATATTGGGTGTTTTCTTATTTTTTGTTATTTTTTTATTAAAAACTGGCAATTATTTAATTAATATATACTTTATATATATGTAGATAATAAATTACAAATCAAAAACAAAAAATAAAAACAAATTCAAAAGAACATAATACACACTGTTTACATATATATCATACTTACCTTATTTTACTACCTTACTAACACACTATAAAATTGCAAAAGATTTCAGAGGAATTGATTATCAGTTCCTTTTTTTTTATTATAAAGCAACAGGTACGGTTATATTTAAAGCAGCTAAAATAGTAAATGTTTAACTGCAGAAAGTTCTTCATATTTAGCTCCGGCTTCGGATAATTCTTCAATTGTAATACCGAATAAGTTTGTATATTTAATGGTATCATCGCTAATGTTGTTGTTTTGAATATCAGAAATAATTTTTTCGATTACTCCATCTCGTTTTAGAATAACAGGATTTTTGTTAATATTTTTAGTTAATGTTCGTTTTTTAGATTTTCCCATTAAAGTATTCCTTATTCATAATTTTGTATGATTTAAAAATATGTGAATAAACCTTAATAACAGAGAATAGAGCAAAAGAATTATCAGCCTGCTATATTATTTTCATCATCAATTTGAACAATATAGGGTTTAAATAATTTTGCTTCTTCTATAGTCATCTGAGCATAAGCACAAATAATAATTTTATCGCCTATTTGAGCTTTTCTTGCTGCTGCACCGTTAAGACAGAAATCTTTTTTACCATACTTTCCTGCAATAATATATGTTTGAAAACGTTCACCATTATTGATATTTAGAATATCGACCTTTTGACCTTCGTATAATTTGGCTTTTTCCAGTATTTCTTTATCAATAGTAATCGAACCGACATAATTAAGGTTTGCATCAGTTACTGTTGCTCTATGAATTTTTGCATATAAAAATTCTAATAACATAAAATAATTTTATCAAAAACAAATCATAGTGAAGTATTTTTCTTTAATTTTTTTAAGTAATTTCTTATTTCTTGAATTTGTTTTGGTTTTAGATATTTAAACTGACCTCTTTTTAAACCTTGAAGATCAATTGGTCCCATACTAATACGTTTTAAGGATATAACAGGGTGTCCTAAAAAATCGAGCATTTTACGAATTTGCCTGTTTAATCCCTGGTATAGAGTTATTTCCAGTATTGTGTTTTTACCTTCAAATTCTGTAATATGGGCAAAAGCATAGGCTATTTGTCCTTTTTCTATTTCTATACCTTTTTCCATAGTTAAAAGGTCGTTCATGTTTAATTTACCTTCTGCAGCAACTCTGTAAACTTTTGGAACTTTTACGGAAGGATGAGTTAATTCATTAATAAAATCACCATCATTTGTAAGTATTAACAAACCTGTAGAATCTTTATCAAGCCTACCTACTGGTTTTAGGTTATGAATTTCTTCGGGTAAGATATCATATATTGTTTTTCTTCCTTTTTCATCTTCCATTGAGGTTATATATCCGGCAGGTTTATAATAGCGGATGTATGTGGCTTCCTGTGGTTTGATAAGTTGATTTTGAACAGTGACTTTATCTTTTGATGTTATAGAAAAACCAAGTTCCGTAATTTGTTGTCCGTTAACACAAACCATGCCACTGGTAATAAGCTCATCAGCTTTTCTTCTTGAGCAATAACCTGTCGAGGCAATATATTTATTAAGTCTTAATTTTTCATTTTTCATTTTTTTATAATATAAAAAATAAAATTAAATATCAATAAACAGGCATATCAAGCGGTTTTAAAAGCTGAACCTGAATGACTTCCCCCTGATTAAGATTAATATTTTTGCCTTTTTTAAAAACATCGGCAATTGTGTCACCTACAAAGTAGGTACCTGCTACAGGTGTGCTTATAATTGCGGTTAAAGGAGCCATTACATATTTAGGTATTCCGTTCATAAATTCATCACCTTTATCCCAAGCCCAATTTACAGATTTTACAATAATATTTTTAGAATTTTGAGTTGTTTTATCAAAAGCGTCATAATATTTGGTTTTAGAGCTTAAAGCTCCATCGAAGGTTATATACTGATTATTACAAAGTCCTGCATAAAAAGGAACTTGCTTTCCTGTTGAACTTACAATATGGTCAAAATATAGTCTTACACTACCGCCCTTGTAGAGTATTTGAGGTGTTTCGACGGCTTCAATTGCACCTCTAACTACACTGCCCTGAGGTATAACAACTATATTATCAACTTTTATATTTTCGGTTACCATTAAATCAAACTGATCACCAATCGTAGAAATGTTTGACCCTACAGAATCAAGTACTTTTAGAGATATAACAGTTCCGGAAGGTACTCTTTTTGTTTTTATATTGGCATTTATTTGTTTATCAGCGGCACAATAAACTTCAGCTCCGGAAAAAACAATAAATGCTGCAATTATAGCTAATATTGAAAGTATTTTTTTCATTATATTCCTCTAATCTATATCAGTAATTGATATTTTACCAAATTTTGCGGATAAATCATCTATATGATGAATAATATACATAAAAGGCTCTGCATCTTTTTCATCTAAATCAATAAGTGCTCCCCAATCTTTTCTTCCGTGATGAGCAGCAATCATTTTTGCAACTTCTTTAAAACCGTTGCTCATACAAATGGTAAAACCCCACTGTGAATGTGTCCGCCAGTCTTTGCGGAAATCTTCGTTATATTCAATTAATCCTGTTTCGGTATCAACAACGTACTCAAATATTTTACCGAAATCATGCAATATACAGGCTGCATAAACAGAATCGGCATTAAGTTTATTTTCACATTTTGAAAGAAACAAATTTGCAAAATCAAGACATTCGTATGTATGCTGCAATAAGCCGCCTATATAGTTATGATGCATAAGTTTTGCGGCAGGAGTAATTTTTAATTCTTTTTTATATTTTTCAAGTAATGAAACAACGAAATCAGAAAGTTTTTTATCTTTTATTTTTAATGCGTATTCTTTAATTTTAATATACAAATCTTCACGTAAATTCTCATCTATACCTGTTTTAGCTTCTTTTACGAGTGCAATTTCAGATATAAGACAATTATTATATTTTTCATTATAAGTTCCCGAAATAATTTTAATATGGTTATTGGTTCTAAAGAGCTTTGCATCAAGTCTGTTTAAGGTTTCTTCCCATAGTATGCAGTTCAAAATATTGCCGTTTTCCAAATTTTTTACTTGTAGTTTTCCCATTTTTGAGCCGGCTTTTGTATCTCCGATAGAAAAAGTTACTATTTCATATATTGCATTTAAATCCAGCATAATTATCCTTTATTCACAACAGTTTTATTATACATCAAATATATTTTATGTGTATTTGCTGTTAAAAAAAGCGGAATTGATTTATTAATTCCGCAAAAATACTACGTAAATATAAATTTTGTTTTTATTCGCAGCTTATATAATATAGGAAATCGGTATTATACCAGCTGCCGCATTGGTAATTCCCGTTTGTATCAGCATTATGGCAAGGTTTACCCCAGCCGTGATCATTTCCGTCATCACGATGATAAACACTGTTTGTGGAATAAAAACCATCACCTGGTCCTTTGAAACCTCTTGCTCCCCAATCCCATACTGCATATTTTTCCGAACCGTCAATACAATTACATTTTACATAACATATACCACCATAGGCTAAAAAATTTATATCTTTTATATTTTCTATAATATCTTCATAAAATTCCTGAATTTGTTCTTCCGTTAAATTTTCTATAACAGAATAATTATCCATTTGTTTAACCTTTCTATATTAAAAAATTACCAAGTTCATAATTGTTTTTTTTATCAATTTTGTGAAATCCCGAATAAGGAGTAAACGTAAGTTCTTCAAAATATAATTTGTTTTTAAAAATCATCCAATCAACGCGGACAAAATCAAAATTTCGTGCTAATTTTTTTGATAAATCAATAGATTGATTTAAGTATTCATCAAAAGGCAAGTTAATATTTTCCTCATGAAAGCCAAATATATTTTCCATAGAATGAAATTCTTCATCCCAGATGCTCATTTTATGATTATCAAAAAATTTAATAAATGTTTTAGGAATACCGTTAAAGCAGTAAACATTTAATTTTTGTGCGTCTTGATTTATGTTATCTCTCAATAAAGGTTCAATAAAAATTTTAGGTTTAATCTCGCGGTATTGCATTTCAAACCCGCCCCATAAGCTGTAATCTTGTTCCAACCAGCCTGTAATGTTACAGCGCGTAATATCAACCAATCGTTTGTTTTTTAGATATTCATTTTTATTTTTTATAATATAGTGCCACTTGCACCCGTGGTTACACTTG
>CAJOJP010000120.1 GCA_905234915.1 Candidatus Gastranaerophilales bacterium | reverse complement strand
ATCAAGTTTATCAGTATTTAATGCAGTTTCTGTTTTACTTCTCATTTCATTAGCTGCAGTATCAGAAAAAGTCAAACAAAGAATTTTATCTTGCTTTATCCCAGATTCAATCATAGCTTTTAATCTGTGCGATATTGTATATGTTTTCCCTGTACCCGGTCCTGCTAATACAAGGTATGTACCGGGTGTTTTATATGAATTTATTGCTAATTCTTGCGGATCTTGTTCAATTACTTCCGTTGTCATTATTTTTTTCCTTTATTATTCCTTCCAATCGTTGTTTTATTTTATCTTCTAAATCATCTTTATTAACATTACAAGTGCAGCATTCTATAAATTCAAATTTTAAATTGATTTTTTTACCCTCTTTAGGTTCTATTGTAATTTCTTCTATACTATTATTTGTATTTTCCTTGCTGTTAAATATTGGATATAACAATGTTACATCATCACATCCTAATTTTACAGAATAAGTTACACATTGATATATGTCTGCATTTGATACATCTTTATGGCTGTTAACTTTCTTGTATTTTATATCAATAATTTTTTTGATAGTATCGCCATCTTTTATAATCAAATCGGGTTTTATGTGAAAATTATTTGCTGTATCTAATGCCGATTTAACTTGTGGTTCAATCTTAAAGTCCGTAATTTTTTCTGCTGCAAAATTGCTTATAAAATCTTCAAATAAAACTTCTGTCCTTAATAAAAACGCAAAACTATCAATATCTCCAATTTCATTAAATGTAACGGCATTTTTTAAAAACATTTTGCAATAATCTAAAACCGTGTTAAATTCGCCCATAAAACGATTTATATATACTTTTTCGCAAGTCGCATAATTGCAAACAACATCATCAACTTCATCAAGCTGAAAAATAATATCATTTAAGTAATTTATATTGTTATCCTTTTTTGCTATATTTAAAAGTGATTTTGCAACAAATTTTATTATTTGATTGAAGGTATTATTCATTTCAAATGAATCATAAGTGCAATGAAATTTATGAGCCTTTCCCATTGCACAATTTTTTACGTATTCGTTAAAATTCAATTTACCCTTTAAAAACGGTGTTTCCTCGCTTATTTCTTCATAGTGCTGATATATTGAAATTGAAAGCAGGTCTGAGGTATATTTTGCAAACAAATAAATTAAAAATTCCATAAAATCATAATCTGAAATTTCATCAAGCCCTGTTTCTATTTTAGGCAATATAGTATTATCACTGTATTGCAGCCAAAGATAAATCATTTGATTAATGTTTTGTTTAGAAACATTTTTATTTTCTGATTCATCATTTTTATATTCATCTTCACAGATTTTAGGGTAAATATTAAAAGAAAAATCTTTATATTTTATAAAACCTATATAATTTTTAGGTTTAAATTTATCGCCGTCAAAGTATAAAAACGGCTGTTTTGTTTCTATATCTTCATCATTTTCAATATTTTCATCCCGCCAATATTTTTCTGGCATTTCTTCTTTATATTTTTTCCAAACCTCATCAAGGAAGGTCTTAAAACCTTCCTTGATTTCTTGATTACCTTTCATTCCAATGGGTAAATCAGGCATTGGCTTTTGATATTCAAAATAAATATCTTGAGTTTTGTTTTCTTCTGTCATTATTTGCCCTCGCTAGTGTCTAGCTGCATGTCTGAATTTTCGTTATTTTTATCAGCCTTTTTTACATCTGACACTTGCAGATAATAGTAAGTTTTACCCTCATCAAAAGAATAATTTTTATTAAAAGTTACGGTATATATCTTTTTTTCATCTGTTTCTACATTCTCAATAATTTTTTGGACTTTTTCTATTTTACCGTTATAGTATTCCATTAATAAAGGAATAACTTTATTGTTTAAAATATTTTCTAATTTAGGTTCTTCTTTTTCGCTCATAAAATATGAATGACCTATTAAATAATCAGCACTTTTTTTGTCATCATATATCTTTTTATTTAATGCTTTTAGAAAATCACTATGGTGGAGATTTTCTAAATCATACATAGGATACATAGGTTTAAATTCAAACCTTCTTCTTAAAGCAACATCTAAAAGTGCAAGAGATTTATCAGCAGTATTCATTGTACCGATTATGTATAAGTTACTCGGAACACCAAATTCATCTTGAGAATACGGCAATTTTACTTTCAATTCGTGTTTTTCACCTAACCTTTTATCAGGCTCAATCAACGTAATAAGTTCGCCAAAGATTTTTGAAATGTTGCCACGATTTATTTCGTCTATAATAAGTACTTTTGGATAATTGTTATAATCTTTAATTATAGCTTTTAATTGTGCATCAGTTCCTGCATCTACAGGCTTTTGTAAATATTCCATATCATTTAAAGCCATTTCAAAGTTTTCTTTTTTTATTTTATCTTCAGAACCGTTTTCTTTTCTTTTTATTTTTATTTCGTTATCATCAATTTCAATTATTTCAAACTGCATTTTATCTACGGTCGTTTTAAAATCTTTTTTTAATTGTCCATTATCAAATAAATTTTTAAAATCTGAATAACTATTAACCGACTTACACATTAGTTTAAAAATACCGTCTTGTCTTACATATTGCAAATTAGCACTATTGAGATTAGGTTTAATTCCTTCAACAAATTCTTCATAAGAATAAGATTGATGAAATGTTACAAATTCAATTCTGCCTTGCTCTTTTAATGTATCGAATTCTTTTTTCAAGTCATAATAAGTATATTTAAAATCTTTATAAAAAGCTAAATAATTATCACATAACGGTGAAATATAATTATCTGTAGTAAGTTTATTTGCTCTATCTGTTTTTTCTATTTTAGTCCTATATGTTTTAAGTTGTTCTTCATTTGTAACATCAAATAAACTTACTTCTTTTTCAAATTTTTCCAAACTACTAAATATTTTATTTATTTGTTCATTGCTTTTACTAATATTTTTATACCAATTTTTATAATCATCTATTGTTGGCTTATTTTGATATCTATAGAATAATTCAGGTTTTAAAATTTTCATTGCCTCAACAACAGTATTATATGTTTTACCTGTTCCTGGTGGTCCGTATAAAATTTGGTTTTTTGCTGGTTGTGATTTCATTTCTTTTTCTCCTTGCTTATTTTTTGTTATTTTTTTTGAATTTTCTTCTACTTTTTCATCAATATATTTAATTTCATACCCTAAATTTTCTAAAATTTCTCTTATGTTTGTTGCATTACTTTCAGAATTATAGGTATCATTTTTTGGTTGTATATTTTTATTTCTTAATACAACTTCCCATACTTGTTTTACAGGAAATTTTTGATTTTTAAATAACAAATAAAATTTATCAAAATCTCTGCAATGCAATTCAACACCTTTATTTTGATATTTTTGGTTATACATATCATTTATAGCTTGTTCTATATCGTTTTTTGTATATTCAATACCCTTATATCTCATACTTCCCTCATTTCCGTTACGTCCTTTTCCATTTTACCCCCGAGGTTTGTCAATAATGGGGCGGATTTGGTGATTTTATCTATTATATCATTTTTATTTTTTGCTTTTCAATTTGTTTACAATTAAATATCTGCTTTAAAACAAAACAAAAACTATTTTATTACTTAATTATTTTCTTCTTCCTGCTGCGTATAATAATAATCTTCTATTAATAAAGGAATAATCTTCATTCATAACGTCGGATTGTTCTTTTAAACAATCAGCAATTTTCTTTCTTATTTGTGTATTCATTTCTTCTTCTCCTTGCTTATTTTTTGTTATTTTTTTGAATTATCTCTTGCTTTTTTAATGCTTGTACAATCTTTCCACCTGCCGTTAATCTCTTTTCGCAAGTTTTATTTTGCTGCTTTTTATTGGATGATACATAGTAATAATCATTCGATACAGGTTTTGTTAAATTTATAATATCTTCCTTAACTACAGCAAAGTCTTTTATCTCATGCCCATCATTCGTTGTAATTAAATTACATTTTCCTTGCCAATATTCAATGGTTTTTTGCGGGTTCAAAACTTCATCATTTAACCCGACAACAACAACTCTTGAAAGTATTTTATCTTCTTCACTTTCATAACTGTTTATTAGTTCATCAGTCAAAATTTCAGCAGCTTCATTTTGAAACTTTTTTAAAACTTCTTTTGGTTCAATAACAGGGTTAAATAATGCGCAGTTGACACAAAGTTTATTCGCCAAAGAATTAGCATAAAACCCGCCCATACTTGAACCCATTAACAAAAAATCATCACTTTCTTTTTCAAGAATTTTTAGCATATTTTCAAAGTTTTCGTTAAATGGTTTAGTGTAATCCCAAGCTAAAACTTCAACTTTTGTTTCTAAAACTTCGCTTAAAAGTTTTGCCGTTGTTTTTCCTGTTGCATTAAATCCGTGAATATAAAAATATTTCATATTTTCATCCTTATTTTTTACTACAAAAACATTATACAAAAATACCACGCCAATTTTGGACGTGGTTTTGATTTATTTTTATTTTTTAATTTTTTGTAACTTTGTGGTAGATGAGAGGTACTCGTATTTTTTTTAATTATTCTCCCTCCCTTGGGACTCTGCCGAGCAAAAGACAACGGGGTTGTTGCGTTTTGTGAGATTATGTTAGAAAAGTCAATAGAAAAATGAAAAAATTTTAAGCAATTTTCAAATTTTTTAAATATTTTTCTCTTGTTTTTTCAGACCAATTAG
>CAJOJP010000119.1 GCA_905234915.1 Candidatus Gastranaerophilales bacterium | reverse complement strand
AGTTTAGATGTTTTTATATACATAGCAGTTGGCTTCGTTTTATATCCCCTGACATGCCGTAACTGCTTTAATATAAATAATTTTTAGACTTATGCATCAAAATATACTTTATGTTGTATATTAATTTTAGTAGTCTAATATGTTTCTGAACTTTGACAGTATCTGTACTATGACATCGGATTTAATTTTACAAAAAAATTATGCTACAATAGTAAACGAAAAAGAATTTGATATTACTTAATTAAAGGGAAAGAAAATGAGAAAACAGGTAAAAAATAATGTATCATGGGTTGGTTATACAGATTGGGAATTGGAAAGTTTTCATGGAGATGATTACTCTATTTATAACGGTTCAAGCCAAAATGCATATTTAATAGAAGAAGAAAAAACTGTTCTTGTGGATACTGTCTGGACTCCTCATAGATTTGATTTTTTAGAAAATTTAAAAAAAGAAGTTGATTTAAATAAAATTGATTTTATAATAGCAAACCACGCGGAATGCGACCATTCAGGCTCTTTAACCGAATTAATGAAGGAAATTCCGAATACGCCTATATATTGTACTGCAGCTTTTGTAAAAAGTGTTGAAGGTCAATTTGGAAAACATAATTGGAATTTTAAAATCGTAAAAACAGGAGATTCAATAGAAATAGGAAACGGCAAGAAACTTATTTTTATTGAAATGAAAATGCTGCATTGGCCTGATTCAATGGCTGTATATATGACAGGCGATAATATTTTATTTTCAAATGATGCGTTTGGTCAGCATTATGCAGCCGGTGAATTATTCAATGATAAGACAAATCAATGTTTATTGTGGAAAGAGGCAATGAAATATTTTACAAATATTTTAAATCCCTTTGCCCCCTTGGTATCAAAGAAAATTCAAGAAATATCCGCATTAAATCTTCCGATTGATATAATTGCCCCTTCTCACGGTGTAATCTGGCGTGATAATCCTATGCAGATTGTTGAGAAGTATGCACTCTGGGCAGATGCTTATCAGGAAAATCAAATAACAATAGTTTATGATACAATGTGGGAGGGTACAACTAAGATTGCACACAAGATTTCAGAGGAAATACAAAAACAAAGCCCCGACACGATTGTTAAAGTATTTAATATTGCAAAACAAGATAAAAACGAAATTATGACGGAAATATTTAAATCAAAAGCTATTGCCGTGGGTTCTCCTACTGCAGTAAATGATATTTTATCTTCAGTAACGGGATTTATTGCATTTATGAAATCCCTAAAGTTTAAAAACAAAAAAGCGGCAGCTTTCGGTTGTTACGGCTGGAGCGGCGAGAGTGTAAAAATATTACAGGAAAAATTAAAAGATGCAGGGTTTAATGTTATTGAGGAAAATATAAAATCTTTATGGAAACCTACAGAAGAAGATTTTGCAAAAATACCGGAATTAACCGCAAAGTTATTAGCATAATAAAATAGGAACAGATATGGCTACTAAATTTTCAACAAGAACTGCAAAAAATTTTAATTTATGGCGCAGAATATTTCAGTATATAACTTGCAGTTGGGCAATTAAAGGCTATGTAAGTTATGTTTCAAGGAAATATCGCTTTAGAGTTGAAGGTCTGGAAAATTTTGATAAAAATAAAAAATACATAGTTGCAAGCAACCACGTAACCGGTTTAGATCCTTTTATGCTTACTGCTATGCTGCATATTACAATCGCTTTTATGGCAAAAAAACAATTATTTGAAACTTTCTGGTCGAGTGTTTTAATGGATTGGTGCGGTGCTTTTGCAGTAGATAGAGATAAAGTTGATGTATCCACAATTAAAACAGCTCTTTCAATAAAAAAAACCAATTGGAATTTAGGACTTTTTCCTCAGGGTACACGATGTAACAACGGTAAAATAGAAAATATATCAAAGGGATTTGCTTCTATTGCAAAAAAAATGGAAACGGATATTCTTCCTGTTGGTATTGTTATTAAAGAAAATTCAAAATCAAAGAAAAAAGATTTTATAATAAAAGCAGGCAGACCTATTACATATCAAAAAAGTGTTGACGGAATAATTAATGATTGGGCAAATACAGTCAGTAATTTAGCGGAATTAGAATATGCTCCTTCCTAAAATACTTAAAAAGGAAAATTTATGAGCAAAAAGGAAGAAATAAAAAACTATACAAAAAGAAATGTTTCTGATTTTACACGCGGGAAATTTAATTTTCAGCGTTTCGGTCGCTGGCTTATTATAAGAGTAATTCTTCCTATTTTTTATAAAATCGAATTTACCGGTATGGAAAATATTCCTAAAAACAGAAAATTTATAGTTGCCCCAAATCATATATCTTATTTTGACCCGTTTATAGCCGGTGACCCCATAAAACGTCCTATTGCTTATATGGGGAAAAAAGAACTTTTTGAAAATAAAATTTTAGCCTTCTTAATAGATAAACTCGGTTGTTTTGCCGTAAACAGAGAAAAGCTTGAAGTTTCAACAATTAAAACCGCTATTAATATATTTAAAACTCCGGATTGGCTGCTTGGAATTTTTCCTCAGGGCGGTATAAGAAGAAACAGAAAAATAGAAAAAATAAATAAAGGTTTTGCGGTTCTTGCTAAACAAATGAAAGCTGATATTCTTCCTATAGGTTTAACCGGGTGTGAAGAATATAACTGGATTCCTTTTAAAGGAAAATTAAAAATAGCTGTGGGAGAAATAATTTCATATAATCAGGAATATGATGAAATTATTGACGAATGGGGAAGAAAAATAGCTGATTTGACCGGATATGAATATATCAAGCAAAATGATGATGAAATGAATAAACATAATAATGAAGCTGAACTGACAAAACAGCAGGTATAAGTTATATATGGAAGAAAATAAAAATAACAAATTATTAACAATATTATTTATAATTTTTATTGTAATTTCAATAATTCACGTATTATATGCTTCAATTGTATTCAGAGGAATGTACTGTGACGGTGCTTTTTATATGGTAAAGCAGTTAAATTGGTTAGCTGACGGTTCTTTTCAAATAGCTTACGATCCTGAACATCCGCGTTTTTTATCTATGTTTATAACTCAGGTTCCTGTTATAATTGCTCATTCATTATTATTTATAAAAAATAAGTTTACACTAATGTTTGTTTATTCATTTGCTCAATTTGCAATACCTGTTGTTTCTCTTTTATGGGGCTATAAGCTTGCGAAAAGAACAAACAAACCCGATATATTCTTTTGGAATTTGTTTACCTACGGCGGAATAATTTTGACATATCAAATATTCTCCGTTACGGAAAGTATTCCTTGTATCTCTTTTCACTTTATTTTATGGAATTATCTTGCTGCGAAAATGGAATATAATAAAAAAGATATATTTTCAATTATATTCTTACTTATAATGATGTTTGGAACTTATGAATATGTTGCATATATGGGAATTTTCTTTTTTCTATGCCATTTTTACTATGTATTGCAGGATACTTCGGTTAAAAATCAATTAATAAAAACAATAATCGGCTTTGGGAGTCTTGGGGCTTCCATATATACAATATGGTTTATGTTTCGAGAAAAAGGGGAATCAGGCGAAATTTTCAGATTTATAGGGGAAATGATTAATGTTATTCCACAAATCCCTCATCTTAATTTAATTATTACAATTGTTACCATTCCTTTACTTATTATTTTTGCATTTAAAAAAACAAATATTAAGACACTGGAAATATTAGCTTGTTCAATCGTAATGTATTTTGCAATACGTTATCTTTTTAATCATCTTGATATTTCACTTGTTCCCATGTGGGAAGGACATTTCAGAACATTTCCCTGTTGGTGGTTAATGCTTGTTTTTTTGATTTTACATGTAAAAGATATAATAAAACCGAAATATATAACACAAAGATGGCAAAATCTTATTGCTATAGCTCTTTTATGCGCTGTATTCCAAACTTTCTGGCAGATTAACAACTCTTATTTTTGGAATAAAAATGTTCAATATATGAAATCGGAACTGGCTAAAGAAAAATCACCATTATATATTGCAGATTGGCATGAAGAAATATCAAGTTTTACAAATGAAAAATTAAGAAGATATATCTGGCATGCATTTTATGTTCAAATGAGTATTCTTTTTTCCGATACTTATGAGCAAAAAACATTATTAGTTAATTATAATAAGCTTCAAGATGAAAATAATAAATCCTTTAGGCAATATCTGTATCTGCCCAAAAGAGAACCCGGCAAAATTTCATTACCTGTCGATAATCATATTGATATAAAAAATTATTACTGGGATTTAACGAATTGTGCTAAAGCTCTTGATAAACACAACAAAAAATATCATATACAAACAGTTGAATAAAAAAGATTGGTGCTAAATAAATTGTAGAAGGATGTTTGTAAATATGCCCGGGCAAATTTGAAAATTTAAAACAGACAGCGATAACGTATTAGATTTTAGTTTTTGTATTTTTTTAATGCAATGATAACAGTAAAAACATTTATAAGAACAAATTGAAGAGCATAAATGACCGTATTTTTTAGTGTAACAATATCATTCAGATTTATGCCTAAGTTCAGAAACATATTAGACTATTAAAGTTAATATACAACATAAAGTATATTCTGTTGCATAAGTCTAAAAATTATTTATAATAAAGCATTAACGGCATGTCAGGGGATACATTAATTTATGAAAAAACAATAAAAAACAA
>CAJOJP010000118.1 GCA_905234915.1 Candidatus Gastranaerophilales bacterium | reverse complement strand
CGCCACGGGTTGCAGTTAGCAAAATAGGTATGCAGTATCCGCAGTATGTTTTAAATTTATTTTACACGGATAAAGACGATTATACACCAAAATATATTTACAGATGCAAAAATGTATATAATTTAAATGAATGATAAAAAAAACATTAAAGAATAGTAAAATTGCGTTTAAAGAGGTATGAATATGACAGATTTATTGACTTTAGAAAATGTTTTTCTTTTTGTAAGTATTTTTTCTACACTGCTTTATGTAATAAAAATGGTATTGTTCTTTTTTGTAGGCGGTGATAGTGAAGTAGATGCTTCATTTGATACAATTACAGAAACGGAAATTTCATTTAATTTTATTTCTATGCAGTCAATTCTTGCATTTTTCATGGGATTTGGCTGGAGCGGTTTATCGGCTCTTATTCAATTTCAAACAGGCGGTAAAATAGCTTTATTAATAGCTGTCGGAGTCGGTTTATTTTTTATGTATATGTCTGCATATTTAATGTTTTGCATTAAAAAACTAACAAAAACAGTAAAATTTGATTTAAATGAACTGAAAGATAAAACAGGAAGAAGCTATACTTCATTTGAACCAAAATCAAAAGGACAAATTGAAATTGATTTTAACGGAAGATTATCAATTATGGATGCTTATAATTTAACAGATGAAAAAATAAATGCTTTTACAGCAATAAAAGTTGAAAAAATAGAAGATAATAAAATTTACATTATTAAAATATAGAAGGAGGAAAGATGTTTTTAGATCCGACATTTATGGCATTTATAGCGGTACCGGCGTTACTTCTTATTACCGTATTTTTATTTATAGCAAATCAGTATAAACGCTGTCCGTCTAACAAAATTATTGTTGTATATGGTAAAACAGGCGGAAATTCAACTGCAAAATGTGTACACGGCGGAGGTACATTTATTATACCTCTTGTTCAGGACTATGGAGTATTATCCTTAGAACCTATGACTACAGATATTGATCTTAAAGGTGCTTTATCAAAAGGTAATATACGTGTCGGTGTTCCTTCCACTTTTACATTTGGTATTTCTACACGTAATAATATTATGATTAATGCAGCAGAACGTCTTTTAGGATTAAGCAAGCAGGATATAATAAATAAAGCCAGAGATATTATTTTAGGTCAATTACGTCTTGCAATAGCTACTCTTACAATTGAAGAAATCAATCAGGACAGAGAAAAATTCCTCGGACAGATTAATGCAAATGTAAATCCGGAATTAAATAAAATAGGTTTAGAAATAATTAACGTAAATATTAAAGATATTACAGATGAATCCGGATATATTGATGCTATAGGTAAAAAAGCGGCAGCAGAAGCTATAAATAAAGCAAAAGTTGAAGTTGCACAGCAGGAAAAACTTGGTGCTGTTGGTGAAGCGGAGGCAAATAAAGAAAAAGAAGTTCAAGTTGCGGAACAAACAGCTCAAACATTAATCGGTACAAAAAATGCAGAGAAAGAACAAAGAGTACAAACAGCGAACATTAATTCTTCAGCCGAAATAGGAGAAGCGGAAGCCCGTAAAATAAAAGAAGTTCAGGTAGCACGACAATTTGCGGAAACTGAAATAGGAAAAACAAATGCATTAAAAGAACAGAGAATAAAAACAGCAAGTCTTGAAGCTCAAGCTGTTGAGGGCGAAAATATAGCAAAAGCAAATATTGCGGATTATAATGCTAAATTAGCCGTTAAACAGGCAGAGGCCCTTAAACTCGGTGAAGTTGCAAAAGCTAATGCACAAAGAGATGTTTTAATTGCTCAAAAAGAACAAGAGGAAGCGAAGTTAAAGAAAGAAGAACTGGCAAGACAAGAAGTTGAAAAATTAAAAATTCAGGTAGAAGCCGATGCAGAAGCTGAAAAATGCAGAAGAATAGCACTCGGAGAAGCAGATGCAATTAAAGCAAAATATTTTGCTGAAGCAGAAGGTGTAAAGGCTGTTTTAGAAGCAAAAGCAAAAGGATATCAGGATTTAGTTCAAATCAGCAATAATAGACCTGAGATAGCAACAAGCTTTTTAATGATTGAAAAAATTGAAAGCATTGTATCACAGCAGGTTGAAGCAATAAAAAATATTAAGTTTGATAAAATCACGGTCTGGGATGGAGGTGCCGGAAGTGAAAAGGGTTCTACAACCGCTAATTTTATGCGTGATTTAATTAAATCACTTCCTGCTATGCATGATTTAGCTAATCAAGCAGGAATAGATTTACCGCAAGTTCTTGGAAAAGTTGCTTCACAAGAAGATAGTGTTCCAAATTCCACTGTAAAAAGGAAAGAAGACTAATAAATTTTAATCTTCTGAAAAGGACGGAGAATATTCTCCGTCCTTTCATTTAATTACAATCATGACCACCGGCTGAGCCGGTGGTTTATTTCCATTTTATTAATAAAATTACTTTAGTAATAAATATTAAACTTTTATTGTATAATCTGAATATCAAAGAGGAGAACAATGTGGAAGTTTTGCAAAGCAATTCATTAAAAGAGCTTGCCTCGGAAGTATTTACAATAGAAGCAGATTCTGTATTAAAGCTAAAAGATAGAATTAATTCAAATCTTGAAGATGCAATTCAGACAATTATAAGTTCTAAAGGCAGAGTTATTGTTACAGGAATGGGAAAATCAGGGTTAATAGGAAGAAAAATTTCCGCTACCTTATCGTCAACAGGAACTCCTTCTTATTTCCTGCATCCTGCTGAAAGTACTCACGGAGATTCAGGAATTATCACAAGAGAAGATGTTGTAATTGCAATATCAAACAGCGGTGAAACTACCGAACTGCTTAATCTTTTACCTTTAATAAAACGTTTTGAAGTTCCCTTGATAGTACTTGCCGGCAATAAAAATTCAACCTTAGGTAAAAGTGCAGATATTTACTTTGATATTTCCGTTGAAAAAGAAGCATGCCCTTTAGGTAAAGCCCCAACAGCCAGTACAACAGCTACGCTTGCTATGGGCGATGCTATTGCAGTTTGTCTTTTAAAAAAACGCGGGTTTTCAGAAGAAGATTTTCTGCTTTATCATCCTTCGGGTGCTTTAGGTAAAGGAATTTTATATACAGTCAGTGATTTAATGCTAAAAGATAAAGATTTAATGCCAATTGCTCATGAAAATGATACCTTTCTTGAAACAGTTGATTTAATTTCAAAAAAGAAACTTGGCTGTGCTTTAATTTTAAACGATAATAATAAATTAACAGGACTCATAACTGATGGTGATATAAGAAGAATATTATTAAGATATCCTGATGTATCAATATTAAATAACAAAACTGTTATGACAAAAAATCCCAAAATTATAACAGCTTCATCAATGGCAACAAAAGCACTTGCTTATATGGAAAAATATTCTATAACAGCACTTGCCGTTTGTGATGAAAATAATGTTCCTATTGGAATAATACACATACATGACCTGTTAAAAGCGGGGGTAGCATAATGTTTAATATAGATTTAAGAAACAGAGTATTAAAAATTAAACTGGTTGTATTTGATGTTGACGGTGTAATGACTGACGGCAGTATGATATATGATGAAAACGGCTTACATTATAAAACATTTAATGCAAAAGACGGTCAAGGCATTGCAATGCTTGTAAAATTAGGGTTAAAAACTGCAATCATTACAGCAAAAGAATCCCAAGCCGTCCGCCGTCGTTTTGAGGATTTAGGCATGACTAAATTATTTCAAGGTGTTAAGAATAAATTAGAAGCAATGAAAGAAATGCTCAAAGAATTTGGACTTGATATGTCAGAAGTTGCATATATGGGGGACGATTTACCCGATATAAGTATATTAAAAGAAGCAGGACTCGCTTGCTGCCCGAGTGATGCAGTCAGTGAAGTAAAAAATATCTGCCATTTTATATCGGAAAAACGAGGCGGAAGAGGAGCTGTTAGAGAACTTACAGATCTTATTTATAAAACCCAAATAAAAAAATAATTATTTATATAATAAAATTAAAAAGTTCACGAATATCAATTTGAAGCTTTTCTGCTATACAAGCAAGATTTTTTACAGTAACATTTGTTTCGCCTCTTTCTATCATTCCGATAAAATTTCTGTTTAAACCTGTAAGCTCTGCAAGTTTTTCTTGTGATACTTTTCTTTTTTGCCGTTCTATTCTAATTTTTATTCCTAATTTTTTTATTATATCTTCTTCCATACAAACAATTTTATTAGAGAACTATATTGACAATCCACCTAATTTATTCATATAAAAAATGGTAATAAGAATAATATGTTTAATTTTTTATCAAAATATAAAATTAGTAATCCGCCATGGGAGTATAATTTTCTTTTGAATTTGGATGAAAAAGAGTATCCAAAATATTTAGCGAAGTTATTTTATTTAAAAACGGGGGAAAAACTGCCGCTTTTAAAAGAGTGGAATTTTAAGAGCGGATATTTGAGCTATAAAATAAATAAGAAAAAATTAAAAACATTTAATCAGAAATTGCAGTGGATTAAGTTATACGGTATAACTGATTTAATGCGTGATTGCACGGATAAAGTAAAAGTAAGAGATTATGTACGTGAAAAAATTGGCGATGAATACTTAAAACCTGTACTTCAAGTAATTAGGAGTGAGGAGAGTGGAGTTAGGAGTAATAATTTAACTGCTAACTCCTCACTGCTAACTACTAACTTATTCGATAAAGTAGATTTTGAAAAACTTCCTAATACTTTT
>CAJOJP010000117.1 GCA_905234915.1 Candidatus Gastranaerophilales bacterium | reverse complement strand
TGAGTTTAGATGTTTTTATATACATAGCAGTTGGCTTCGTTTTATATCCCCTGACATGCCGTCAAAGCATTATTTATAAAATTTATGCACCAAAATATATTTTTCGGTGCAAAATTATTATTGTATATAATTAACTTTTATGCAAAAATGAAAAAGGACTTTAAGGAGATTTGTATGAATAATAACAAAACTGCTCAGATTGGCATTATAGGCGGAAGCGGATTTTACAGCTTTTTTGAAGAATCAGGGTGTCCGTTTGAAACGATTGAAATAGAAACTCCTTACGGAAATCCTTCTGCCCCTGTAACAATCGGTGAAATATCAGGTAAGAAAGTTGCTTTTATTCCGCGTCACGGAAAAAATCATCAATTTATGCCTCATTTGGTTAATTACAGGGCTAATGTTTGGGCACTAAAATCACTCGGTATTACAAGAGTTATATCTCCCTGTGCGGCAGGAAGCCTTCAAAAACATATAAAACCCGGAGATTTTGTTATTTGCGATCAGTATGTTGATTGGACAGACGGAAGAAAAAATACTTTTATAGAAGGTCCTAAGTGTATTCACCCTTCTTCTGCGGATCCTTATTGTCCTGAATTAAGACAAACAGCAATAGAACAGGCTGAAAAACTTGGAATTACAGTCCATAAAAAAGGTACTGTCGTAATAATTAACGGTCCTCGATTTACAACTAAAGCCGAATCCCAATTCTTTACAAATCAGGGGTGGGAGGTTATTAATATGAGTCAATATCCGGAGGTACATCTTGTTCACGAATTGGATATGTGCCCTGTTACTATTGCACTGATAACCGACTACGATGCAGGACTTATAGGAAATGTTCCGCCTGTAACACATAAGGAGGTTATGGCTGTTTTTAAATCAAACATTGACCGATTAAAAAAATTATTAATTTCAATTATAGACAATATTCCTGTTGAAAGAAAAAACTGCGAATGTCATAATGTTACACATACTTCTTAAAAAGGTTTATTATTTATGCCTCAAACATTATCTATTTCATATATTGTATTTTTAATTTTTAATATTATATATTTAATTTTATTAACGGTTATAATTTTGAGCTGGATACCGATTTTTGATATCAGAAAAGAGCCTTTAGCTTCAATGCATAAATTTTATAATCTAATAATGACTCCTTTCCGCTCTATTATTCCGCCTATAGGTATGATTGATATATCTCCGATTTTTGCATTCTTATTACTTCAATTATTAGAAAATGTCATTTTAAGAATTTTAGCTCAATTAGGATTGTAATTTTATCAAAATTTCTTGTATGTTTTTTTATATTACGATTTGTAACATAACTCTAAATAATAAAAAAAAAGAGTAAATATTTTAGTGAAAAATTTTTTTATTAAAAATGTGTGGGACATACGGGAAAGGAAAATTTTTTATGACAGTGAATTTTTCAGCGGATTATCCGCAATTAAGAAATGTATCAGCATTAAAAACAGGTGCGGGAGTACAAAATACTCAAAAAGCTCCATCAAAAAATGATGATTCAATTTTAAGCGATAAATGTACAGATGGCAAAGATGACGGACAAATCGGACTTCTTAATGCAGCGGGTCATATAGTGAAAGGAGCGGGAAATACTCTTATTAATACGGTAAAAGGATGTTTTACCGATGAAAAAGGAGATTTATCAATCGGAAAAACATTACTAACATTAGGTACGGCAGCAGCCTGCATAGCATTTCCTCCGTTAGGGCTGGCAGCATGTGCAGCAGGTGCTGCTGTCGGGGCAGTTAAAGTCGGACACGGAATATATAATGCAGCAACTGCAAAAACTGATGCCGAAGCTAAAAAAGCATGGCAGGAGGTTGGCGGCGGTGCTGTCACAGCAGGAGCATCGGCTGTCGGTGCAAAATCTTCGCTCGGTGCTTTAAAAGCAACGTCAACAGCAGGTAAAGCAGGTACAAGCGCATTAGGTGAACTCGAAGAAAATGCTACAATAGCTCAAAAATTTTCAGCATTTGGAAAAGATGCGGTTTCTTCAACTAAAAATAATGCTTCCGGTATAAAAGAAGCAGCCGGAGCAAAAATTGAAACCGCAAAAGAGGCAATAGATTTAAGTGCTTTAAAAACAAAAGCGGAGGGTCTTGCTTCCTCAGTGAAAGATGCAGCAGGAAAACCGGTTCAGGCAGCAAAAAATGGTTTAGATAAAATTAAAAATATTAAATTAAGCGATGTAAAATCATCTGTTGCAGAAGGTGCGAAAAATTCAGTACAAGCAGCAAAAAGCGGTTTAGATAAAATTAAAAATATTAAATTAAGCGATGTAAAATCAGCTATTACAGAAGGTGCAGAAAATTCAGTACAAGTAGCAAAAAGCGGTTTAGATAAAATTAAAAATATTAATCTAAGTGATTTAAAAGTTAAATTGTCAGATAAAGCTCAGCTTGCCTTCAATGCAATCAAAGAAATAGGGTATTCCGAAGCACTTAAAAAATACGGTTATGAAGCTGTGCATGAAGCTCTTACGGCAGCAGCCGGAGCAACTGTTGCAGATAAAGCAATTTAATCTTTATCGAATATAAAATACTTAATAAGAAGCATTATGTTTTATAAGCTTAATGCTTCTTATTCTTATTATCTTTATTATTTTGATTATGTTTATATTCTATAAATTTTGCAGCAGCAGCACAAAATGCAGAGAAAATCATAATTTTGGGTATATTATATTTTTTTACCTCTGATTTTGTATTTTGTTTACCTGAAAACAGCTTTTTTATTAAATTCTCATTATCGGGAATTTTTAATTGTTCTTCTGAAAATAAAGCATATTTAAAACGTTCTTGAATACCTTTTAATGTTTCTTCAAAATATTCTTTTGTTTTGCCTTCGGTCTTTTTTATATTTTCTTTTAATATTTCTATTGTTTGTTCATAAGCATCTTTTAATCCCTGTTCGTGAGGAATTGAAGAATGCCATGAATCGGGATTACAAAACATTTTAAGCTGAATTTTTGCCGCTTCCGCTTTTAAAACTTCTTCTGTCGGGTTCGATAATACCTCTTTTGCTAATTCTTCGTAATGAATTGCTTTTTTTAAAGCTTCTTTGGCTTCAATTTTATTTGTTGGGGAACTATTTTCCGCTATTTTTATATAATCATTATCGGCATCAATGTCAACTTTTTTTAAAAAATCAAGCATGCCTGAATGATATATTTTACCTTTTGATTTAACATATTTTTTTAATACTTCAATAGGATTTTTTACATAATCTTCTCTTAAAAAAGTATATAAACTTCTAAATTCAAAATTTGAAATATTGGATTTTGTATTTAAATAAGGATTATCGGCATAATTTTTAAAATCACAAACTATATCGGTTCTGTTTTTATTAAAAAACGATGAAGCAAATTTTGTTTCGGCATTAGTACTCAGGAAATCATTAAAATATATATCAAACAAATCAACCGATAATGCATCTGATGATATTAATTTTCCTGTGTCGGACAATATAGAATATGACCCGAAATCAATTAATCTTGCACTGCCGTCTTTTAAAAAGAATATATTTGAACTCTGTAAATCAGTGCTGCAAATTCCGTTTTTATCTAATTTTGTCAATTTAGAAATTAAATCACTTAAATTAGGTTCTTTCATTTTACTATCATAAGGATGAGAACCTTTAATAAAGTCTTCAACAATATGATAAAAGCCTTTTTTTTGTATTAATCCTGAAGGTTTTACGGCTATATCAGGTGATATTTCCGAAATTTTTTTTAATATTGCATATTCTTTCAGAATTTTACCGTTTCCTACACCAATCCAATATTTATCACTATGGTCTGTTCTTGGACTTTTTATTGCATAATTGCCTATTTTATATACATTAGCGGTATATCCTTTTCCTACAAAATTATTATTATTTTTTGTTTCCGATAAAATTTTTTTTGCTTCTTCACCTGTTAAATTTCCGTGAACTACATGAACGGAAGGAGTAAACCTATCATTTTTATTATCAGCATGAAAAACTTCTCTGCCCTTAAATGCAGGAATTTTTACATCAGATACACCATTTACACCATATATTGCAGAAATCATATCAATTCACTCCAATATTAAAAAACCTGAAATAAAATTTTTTGCGTTAATTTTTGTTAAATATTTAGAATTTTAAGGAGCATTGATAATAAAAGTAACAGGCCCGTCATTTAAAAGATTTATTTCCATGTGAGCTCCAAAAACCCCTGTTTTTACAGGAATATTTTGTTCACGTACCTTTGATAAAAAATACTCATACATTTCTTCTGCTTCTTTAGGCGGCATTGCATTATCAAAGCTCGGTCTTGTTCCTTTTTTTATATCCGAACATAAAGTAAATTGAGAAACTATAAGCATTTCTCCTTTTACATCTTTTATTGATAAATTCATTTTTTCATTTTCATCCGGAAAACATCTTAAAACAGATATTTTATTAGCCAGCCAATTTGCTTGTTCTTTTGTATCATTTTTTTCGACGCCGAATAAAATCAAATAGCCTTTGCTTATTTCACTGTATAATTGATTATTTATTGTAACGGATGCATTTTTTACTCTTTGAAGAATTATTTTCATTTTTTATTTTATTACACTACATTATTTAACTATTTTTGAAGTATAAAGTACAAAGTTATAAAAGTCAATTTCATTAGTTTGTTAATCACAATACCGGTGCATAACATTTGGACTAAATATACAACAGAAAATATATTTTGGTGAATAATCGTCTTTATCCGTGTAAAATAAATTTAAAACATACTGCGGATACTGCATACCTATTTTGCTAACTGCAACCTGTGGCGGGCAAACTCACATTCGTTCGTCAAACAGTGCCCGCCCCGCTGTAGTTTCGATAAACAAATTAATTAAAAATTCAGTCTTAAGAAAAAATCTTCA
>CAJOJP010000116.1 GCA_905234915.1 Candidatus Gastranaerophilales bacterium | reverse complement strand
AGTAGCTGAATTTGACAACAATAAAATTGAAATACTTGACGAAACAATGTATAATAATTTTATAAAGGATTTTATTAATGACAGAGAAATTATCTGATAGAATATTAAGATTAGGAAATAGAGCAGTAAAAAAAGCTCAGGAAAGCAACCTAAAAAATGGGATTCCTAATGTTTATTGTATAAATGGTAAAATAGTTTTTGAATTACCTAATGGGGAATTTACTACAAAATATAACTTTACTTAAAATCAATAGATTTACTATATTTTTATATAAGAATATACTGCAAAATTATCAAACGTAGTGTTACAAATTATCAAACCAGGTGTTATTTTACATTACGGTTCAAATGCGAATAGGGGCAAGAGTGGCTGTGTGTTTGACAAATAGCGGTCGGAAGTACTCCAAAATTCGCATTTGAAAAAGTCCGATTTGTGGAAAATGTGTCCGGTTTTGTCCACCGCCCAGACAAAAGATTTTTTAAAATTGCCGTTGTGCAAAGATAGCAGGCTGTTTTGGAATAGGACATTCTGTTTTATCAAGCAGTAGTTGGAATATTATTATATTTATTTTTATGTTTTTGGTATTACATATTCCAACACTATTTCCATTGTATCACCACTCTTTCTCATTTCTCCTGGACTTGCTTCATAAAGATATCCTGGGGTGGTTACTTTAGCTTCTTCAACAACTCTAAATTCCGCATTCCGTGGAAATAACATTTCACATTGCTCAAAATCTTTCCCTTGTGAAACTTTTGCACCTTCAGGAACTTTTATTATTAGTTTAAAAATTGGAGTACCAGGTTCTGACGTTCCATGGCAAGCTGTTGCTAGCTCTCTTATATAAGATGCATACGAATAGCCTTTATCAGAAACTGTATCCCCTTTTTTTGCATTTACAAGTTTATTTATAAATTCGATACTTTTATCTTCAGAATTACCAACAACTTGTCTATATACAGTTTGAGGATGTTCAAGCGGTTTAACTGTTCTAAAACCTTCATCTAAAATAACTCGCCATGTATCATCTACATCTATTCCTTGTCTTAATCTTGCATTAAATAAGTGTGCACTTCCATGCTTCATTACTTCACCGGCACAATTAGCAAATTCACCATTTGCAATACGTTTAAGTTCATCCGGTTCCAGATTTGCGAGTTGGTTTTTACTATATGGTAAGTTTCTTTCCTCAAATACTTTTACTGCTTTATTATACAATTCTATTTCTTCAGACGTCATTTTTGTTAATTTAATTTTAAAGCTAAGTTCTTGTGCTTGCGCTGAATATCTCCACATATGTTCAACATACCCGTCAGGATACTTAACAAAATATATTGCTTGCCCTTGAATCATATCAAATCGTCCTCTTACTCCACGGCGAAGTCCTTCTTGGTATCTTTCTTCAGCAGATGGAAGATTATTTTTGAGTTCTTCAATAAACTTAGCTTTTGCTTCAGCCATTTGTTTCAAAATTTCTTCTCTTTCTTGTTCTTTTGAATAAATTCCGTAACTAGCTAAAATTGTTTGTGCATTTACTTTTTGTTTCGTTTGCTCAACAGCGTCATTTTTTTGCTCTTCAAAATTCGGATTGCTTAATACATTATTATTTTGTGAATTTTTCAATACAGAAAAATTCTGAACACCATTCAAACTATTAATATTCATTTGATATTCCTTACTTTATTGTTTTACATAATACATAAGATATGTGAAAATATGAAATTAATAGAAAAGAGTTAAAACTTAAAAATTCTTTACACGTTTATGATAAAATTTTTATATGGATAAGAAAAAGCAATATAACGATTTCGAAAGTTTTATTAATGATAGCTGTAATTTGACTGAATACATAAATAATAATACTCAAAATATGAATGTTATTCAAAAAATTGATTATGCACGAATAGCAAGTAGGTCAGGCAATGCCTGACAAAATGAATTATTGCAACATGAAATTAAAAACAATAAAATTAAATTATGAATTACAAAAGACTTTTTATACCGAATTCTTATATTTTTATAACAGTCTGTACATATAAAAGACAAAATATTTTAATTGATAATATTGAATATTTAAGAAAATCTTTTAAATATGCTTTAAGTGTTTTTAATTTTGAGATTATTGCAATAGTTGTAAATCCAGACCATTTGCATATGATAATAAAAACTGAAAATATAAATAATTATCCTAAAATTATCGGAATAATAAAAAAACATTTTACACAAATTTCAAATATTAAATATTCAATTAATGAAAATAGAGAATCTAATATTTGGCAAAGACGATTTTATGAACATACAATAAGAGATGAAAATGATTTATACAAACACATTGATTATATTCACTATAATCCCGTAAAACATGGATTATCTACTTCGCCAAAAAATTGGACTTTTTCCAGTTTTAATAAATTTGTAAAAGAAGGATTATATGATGAAAATTGGTGTAATTTGAATGATAAATATGGTATTAATAAAATGAATATCGAATAAAATTATTTTTGTCAGGCAATGCCTGACCTACAGATAAATCAAGCTATTTGTAAATTGACAACGAGTTTGAGAAAAAGTGACAAGGAAGTTTGAGAAAGTTTTAGTATATATATCTTTTTATTATTTCATATTTACTTGCAGGTAAATTTGAAATTTTGTCATTAAATATAATTTCATCTTCATTTATGCTAGTGATATAATCTTTTAACCATTCTATATCTTCAAAATTAAAACCATATTTTAAAAGAAGAATCTCATCACTATTATTAGTTCCATATTTAATATAATTTGAAAGCGTTAATGCCTTTTGGTCTTTTGTGTTTTTGTAATAAAGCTGAAAAGCCGCAGATATTGGATTACACAAGGAAAGAGAAATAACTTTATCTATGTAATCATATGTGTCATAAACTAAAAGGTCATAATCAAAATCTTTAAATTTAACATGAAAATCCTCAAACAAGGGTCGATACATAGCTTTTTATCCGGCAATGGTACTGCTTGTGGTGTTACTATCAATTCTATGTTTGATTCTGCTTTTCTATATTCGTCGAGAGATAATTCCCCTTGTTCAAATCTTTTTCTAATTACTGAACGTTCTTTATATTTTGTTATGTATAAGTATCTAAATGCGACTATTTGTCTAAAAGATCTGCCTTGTATTCTCCACAACAAAATCGGTAAACTTGCACTTAAAATCCTTTCTTCATTAGAAGAAATATTTGTTCTTTTAAGATGTTGACAATATATTGCTTTAAATGAATCTTTTAATTTTTGCCTTTCCGTTTCCTCAATTGCATAATATTCTTCTGCGGATATTGCCTCATAATTTTCATATTCATATGTGCTTGAACTGGAGTATAATTATATCCAGTTCGTTCTTTTATAGTATCTGCAAATAAAGAATATATTTTTTCTTTTAAAGAGTTGACTTTTAAAGGTTTATAAAATAGACCCATTTCTTGTAATAACAAATTTTCATATTTTTTAAATTCTTTTGGGTAACAGTGTTTGATATAGGCTAAATATTCTAAATTAACTGCATTAACAGGTCCATTTTGATGAATATCCTCAATGATGCTTACCATATATAATTATTTATTTCTTCGGTAAATTTATATTTAGAATTTGGCATAAAAACTTTATCTAAAAACACATTTTTGTTTGATAACCACTTATACTTTTAGGAGACGAAATTATTGGGCATAGATGAACCATTGATTCTTCTTTTTGGAATTGTGGATTTATAAAAATTTCATTACAGCCAGTCGTTAATCCTCTTCTAATTTTTGCAATTTTATTAAACGGAGTAGAAAATTTTAAATTACAACTTTCCAGTTTATCATTTATAAATTTTAAAACTCCATTTTTTACTTCAATTTTTTGATTATTTGGAACAACATTTGAACAACCTTTTTTCAAATGTAAAATAATAACTTCAACCATTGGAGAATCTTCAAAGATATCACCAGTAATATTGATTTCATTAATTAAACTGCAGTAATTATTTAACAAATTTTTAAATTCAGTACCGTTTTTTGTTTTTATTTTTTCGCCAAACAGCTTTTGATATACCATACTCTTTAAGTTCATCAATTTTTTCATGTCTTATATATGGAGGGTTCATTATGATTCCGTCATATTTTTGAGAGATATTAGCTGATAAAAAATCTTGATTATAAAGATTACATGCCTTAAATTCGTTTTGGGGTTTTATATATAAGGTTTTATCAATTTCATAACCATCAATATTATTAAAACCTAACGATAATAATTGTTTTATAAAATTTCCGGAACCGTAACAAGGATCTAAAACACAGGAATCAATGCCTATATGAAATAGAGAAATCATATATTTAGCAACATCTTGTCTTGTAAAAACTTGCCTAAATCCATTATTATATATAGCTCCTTTAGCTAATATTATCATAAAAATATCTTAAAAGAAAGTTTATTAATCAATAAAAATAACTTTTTAAACTCAATTTAAATTTTATTGTTCAATCGGTGTTCAACAGGCTTGTTGTTGCATTTTTATTATCGAGTTGGTATAAAATACCTTTTTGTTTTAAAACAGCCTTAAATCGGCTTTAAAGTGCAAATTGTATTTTTACTTTTACTCCTTTGATTACAAGACAATTAGATTGGTACGGTTAAAAAAGGAGAAAAATATGACAACTGTTGAACCAATCCGCAGTAAAAAAGATATTGAAAAAGTCGAAAAACTGCTTGCAAAACAAAGCAAGCGTGATTTATTACTGTTCAATATCGGTACAAATTGCGGTTTAAGAATTTCTGACATTCTTCGTCTGAATGTCGGGGATGTAAGAAATAAGGCTTACATCCAAATTGTAGAAAAGAAAACAGGCAAATTTAAAAAATTTCCTATTAATGCGAAATTGAAACCTTTAATTGATGAA
>CAJOJP010000115.1 GCA_905234915.1 Candidatus Gastranaerophilales bacterium | reverse complement strand
AAATTTGATTTATTTTTAAATTGGGAAGAAGAAAATGAATTTAATGATATAGATTATGATGAAGTATATAACGGTGAAAAGTTATGGACAGATATAATAACTAACTTTTCAATAAATAAAGATATGGATGAATTAGGCATTGTATCTCAAATATTTATTGAAGATTTTCCTAAATTTATTGAAAAATTAAACCAATATAATCACGCAGTTTATATTAATGAAGAATATTCACCTTTTAAATGGCTTGTTTGGATAAAAAATGATAAAGTCAGAATAATTCATCAGGACTATAGGGAAATTAGTGCAAAAATCGTATTTGATGTTCTTGTTGATAAGATTTGGTTCTTCGACTTTTGTGATGATTGGTTGACAAAAATGCAGAAGTATGCAGATAAAGATTTAAAGAGGTATCAGGAGTATGCTTTTAAAAAGAAACACATTATTAATAAGGAGTAAAATTATGTTAGATGAAGTTTTTGAATTTGCTATTAAAGCACATAAAGGAGCATATAGAAAAGGAACCAAAACACCTTATATTCTTCATCCTGTTGAAGCGGCAACTATTGCTGCAAGAATTACCAATGATACGAATGTTATTGCCGGTGCTGTTTTACACGATACGATTGAAGATACAAATGTAACATACAATGAACTTAAAAATATATTCGGAGAACTGATTGCAGATATTGTAAAATCCGTAAGCGAAGATAAATCAAAATTTTGGGAAGAAAGGAAATCTCACACTTTGAATACATTAGAAAATGAAAGTATAGAAGTTAAAATTGTTGTATTAAGCGATAAATTGTCAAATATGAGATCTATTTATAATGATTATTCTAAACTTGGAGATAAATTATGGGAAAGATTTAATGTTCAAGATAAAGAAAAACAAGGCCGGTATTATAAAGGCATCGTAAAATCATTATCAGCTTTACAAAATACTTACGAATGGCAGGAACTGAAAAATTTAACATATAAAATTTTCGGATAAAAATTATACGTCCTTATTTGGCATATATGTAATTTATAATTAAAATATAAAGACAAATGAAAGGACAAAAATATGTGCATGGAAAAGAAAAGAGTATATTTACATGGTGAATGTATTATCAAAGAAATTGATAATTTACCGCAAAATATAAAAAAAAGAAATTGTGAAAATTCAATTATGATAGCGGAATCGGAAACAGAAGGGAACGAACACCGTATAAAAGTAAAAGAGGGCATTGAATTTTTTGAAGATGAAAACGGAATACTTTATATGAAAAATACTATGCCGACAGAAGTATATTGTCTGCACGAACAAAGGCACGATACAATAGAAATCCCTGAGGGTATTTGGGAAATAGATAAAGCCGTTGAATATGATTATTTTAAATCAGAAATTGTAGATGTAAGAGATTGATAATGTATATTTTATTAAAAACTAATGAACCTGAAAAAATAGAAATCAGAAATGATAACAAGAAAGCACATTTCTTTTATGCTAAAAATTTAAAAGAAGCAAAAATGTATTTAAATGAACTTGAAGATACAAATAATTCCGAATATTGGTCAAAATATTATGCAGATTCAAATCTCAAATGTTGTGAGGAGTTTAAAAAATATCTTTATAGCACACTTTTAGACTCAAATAAATTAACTAATAAGCAAATAGGAAATATATGTTTGGATTTTCTTTCATATATCGGCTATAAAAACAAAAAGGAGCCTATGGTTTATTTCGATAATAATATAAGCCAAAATTTCGCAATTCATTTGGATTTTGAAAAAGAATGGTTGCAGCTTGCATATATTATTGATAGATACACGCAGACTAAAAATAATATTGATAGATATTATATGTATTATGATGATAAGGACTTTAATCCTCTTGAAGATTTGGGATTAATTTTACCTATTATTAATATTGATTTCAGAAATCGAGTCGCCGGAGCTTTGAATTCAAGGTTTTATAAATTTATTTATTTTTTTGATTTTTTAGATATAAAAATTCCAAACAAAAGATTGAGAAAATTTTGGAATTTTTATAAAAAAACAATGGATTTATATTCTTTTAACTTTTATGAAAATTCTTTTTATATAGTTAAAAAACCTGATGAAATATTTATAAAAGATGGTATTACACATTGTCGATATAATACTGTAGAATATTACTGCGATGGGATTAGTGTTCCATCTTGGTTATACAAAGCAAAAAAAGAAGAACTTTTACCCGAAGATTTTGCAAAAATAGAAAATGTTGATGTAAGAACAATATTTTTGAAAAAGGCAGGAATAGAAAAGTTTATTAGTCAAGGCAAAATAGTAGATACTTTTGAAAATTATCCCGATAATGAATTGTGGGCAAAATCGGAATATAAATTAATCGACATGAAAAAAATACTTATAAAAAGATATTCAAATAACAATAAAACCGTAAGAACAAGTAAATATAACTATGCCCCGTTTTTATGTATGAAAAATCAAACAACAAGTGAATATCACCTTGAGGGAGTAAGTCCTGATTGTAAGAATTTATATGATGCACTAAAAATGAGATATAAAGGTTTAAATCTTACTGAATATGATTTTAAAGAAATAAAATAATAAAAAGTTAAATCATATTTATAAGCAAAAAACACCCCCGATTCTGACATAGTTTATTTATATAATCAAAATATAGATAAACGAAAGGAACAAAAATATGTGTATGGAACAGAAACCAAGAACTCCTGAAAATTTGAAAATCTTTATACCGAGTAATGATATTAAAGATAAATTTGGATGGATTGATAAAATATTATCAGACAGCACAAAGTTAGAATTAAATTTTCTTGAATATAAAACAGTAAATAATTTATCAAAAGAAGAATATTTTGAACAAATTTGTAATAAAGGGTTAAAAGAAAGATATGGGGATAATATTTCTAAAGAAATTCTTGAACGATATGAAAAAGAAAAATCTTTTTTTATAAAGACTAATTTTGTTGATATTTTCTTACATTACTATGATATTATTCAATTTGCAAAAAACAATAATATTATGATTGGAACAGGAAATGGTACATTTGTAAGTTCTTTAATATGTTATATACTTGGTATAACAAACGTTGACCCGATTAAATACAATCTTGTATTTGAAAGAATGTTTTTTATAAATCCTGATATTGAACTTGAAATCGGAGAAGAAAAGTCTGATTTATTAGTAGATTATATAATGAAAAAATATGGGAATGAACACGTTGGTATTGCTTTTCAACCGTCATATTCTGATAGCATTGATAATAAGAGATTATTTAAGACTATTTTTGTTGTTACGGAAAAACCGATAAAAGAGTATGTTCATATCGAGAAAATAGCACTCGATACATATTTAGCGATTGAACCTTATGAAAAATTTAAAAAATCTGATTGCTTAAAATTCAAATTTCATTTTATGAAAGTATTAGACAGAATACAACAATCAGGAATTGATGTTAATTCTATACCGTTAAATGATGAAAGAGTTTTTTCATTATTTCAAAATCCCCAAATTAACAAAATATATTCATTATGTAATATGAATAAAATAGAAATTGATTGTTTGAAAAGACTAAAACCGCAAAATATAAATGAACTTGCTGCTTATTTATCTTTAACCAGACCCTTACCTATTGAAGAAGGCATGTTTAATGATTTTCTCAGGGCAAAAAATTCACAAATCAAAAATAAATATACAGAATTAATTGAACCGATACTTGAGGAAACTTACGGAGAAATAATATATCAGGAGCAAATTATTCAAATACTCAATGTTATAGGTGAATTTTCGCTATCTGACTCAGAAATGCTAAGGCGATGTTTAGCTAAAAAAAATGACTCAAAAATGATGTTAAATAATGAAAAAACATTTATTCAAAATGCTATATCAAAAGGTATTGAATATTCAAAAGCTCAAGATTTGTGGAACAAAATGTATAAAGTATCTGCTTGTTGTTTTATGAAATCTCACGCATTATCTATATCACTATTAGCTTATTATGATGCTTATATAAAGGTGCAGAAATGTGACAAGGTTCTAATAAATAAAGAATTAAATTATGAGAATTGTGAAAATATTATAAAAACAGGTTTTAGTGAACTTGATAATTTAACCGGCGGTTTAAATAGTGGTGAATTAATAGTTATAGCCGGTCGTCCTTCTATGGGCAAAAGTGCATTTGCACAAAATTTGGCTTTAAATATTTCACAAATAAAAGAGAAAAATGTTGTGGTCTTTTCTTTAGAAATGCCAAAGGATACAATAGTAAAACGATTTCTTGCGATTAAAGGAAATATTAAACTAAAAGATTTTGATTCTTCAAAAACATTCACACCCAAATCTGAAAATTGCTGTGAAACAATGAAAAAGTTGGCGGAGGAAAAAATTTTAATTGATGATAATTCTTTAATTAGTCTTGATTATATAAGAAAAAAGTGTAAATTACTAACTGAAAATAATACAAAACCTGATATTTTAATTATAGATTATCTCCAGCTTATGGAAACAGACAAAAAAGGTGATAACAGAAATTATGAAATAGCTGATATCACAAAAAATTTGAAAAATTTGGCAAGAGAATTAAATATACCGATAATACTGCTTTCTCAATTATCAAGAGCAGTTGATACAAGAGAAAATAAACATCCGTTATTGTGTGATTTAAGAAGTTCTCCTTCAATAGAAGAAAATGCGGATAAAGTTTTGTTTATTTATAGAGATGATTATTATAACAAAAATTCTAATATTGGCGAAACGGAAATAATCATTGCAAAAAACAGAAATGGAGAAACAGGCACTGTAAAAATACATTTTGATAAAGAAACTCTTAAATTTACAAGCATTGAAGATATAAAAAAAATACTAAAAGAATTATCGTTAGAAGAATTAAAGCTGCTTGAATATTTTAACCAAGATGAAAGCTACAAAACGATAAAAGAAAAATATGGAATAACACTATATACAAATGACCC
>CAJOJP010000114.1 GCA_905234915.1 Candidatus Gastranaerophilales bacterium | reverse complement strand
TATTTACAAATCCGGATATAATGTAAAGAAATAATACTGTATAAATTATTGAAATAATGAAAAATATTATCATATTTTTATTTGATATCAAATTATCAGTTTCATACATAATTTTTATCGGATTTTTCTTGTTCCCATTTTTTTATAATTATCACTTAATACAATATCTCTGTTTTCTTTTGGTATTATAACATGATATATTTCAAAATAAGGTTTAATTTCGCCTTTTTCTTGTCTATTTCTACCGACAGCAGGTGCGCCTGATTTTTCGCCTTTATTAAAATCATAAGTATCGGTAACATATAATTCAATATCACCGTTTTTATTAATGTGCATTTTCTTTATATCTGCATTACCTACTGCACTATGCCAATTAAAACCTTTTAAAGATATGCTGTCATCTACTTCAAAATTATGTTTCATCGGTTTTTCATAATTTTTCAGTTTCTTTATAAAATTATTATTTTTAATTAAATTATCTGCTAAACTTTTTGAAGAATCAGATTCTTTATCAATATATATACCTTTAGTAGAATCAACCTTATCTTCACCTATTTGTTTAGATATTTTATTCCGTTAATTACCTCGTAATCTTCAGGTTTTTTGGATATAGTATTACCTTTAATCTGATATTTACTTTCATCCATACCTAAAATTTTTAAGGCATCTTTATTTTTATCTTCATCAGTTTTTGACTGTTTATTAATTTTTGATGAGATTTCCTTTTTATCAATATTTTTCATTGAAGGATACATCAAATCAAGGATTTCCTGTTGTTCTTCCTCTGTTTTTTCTTTTTTAGATTTTATTTCTGTTTGTTTTTTATCGGGATTTTTTTCGGAAGCATTTTTGTTATTTTTATCAAATTCATCAAGGATATCAAGCTCGCTGCCTTTAATTTTTTCTGATTTTGCCAATTTCAACGGTTTATCGTCGTCATCATCCTCATCATAGACTGATTTACCAAGCGGCAGATTTTTCATTTTTAGTTTATTTATATTTTTTTCGTTATCAGGATGATTAAATAATATTTCAGCTCTTTTTTGGAATTTATTATCTAAAGAACTATAGTTATAATTTTTATTAAACATCAAAATTTCCTTTCATTTAATTTTAAATAAAGAAAAGAAAGAAGCTGTAATACAACAGCCTCTTTCAAATTAATAATTGGAATGAAGCCAAACTTTAATTTTGACCTAATTGAGATGATAATTCATTTAAGGAAGAAGGATTAAGTTTATCCATAATTTCGGAGCCTGTTTTAAGTTGTTGCAGCATAGAAACAGTTTGTTGAGCTTCTTCATCTTTTTGTTTTTTCTTTTCAACTTCACAGGTAGGAACGATTTGTTCCGGGGAGATATTAACGAAATCGGCATAATCATCGATAATTTTATTGGCATTAAGTTTGTTGCGAAGGGAATTATCAATAGACTGAGCCAAATTAACGGTAAAGTTGGTAAATCGTTCCATAGCGGCGATTTTAACGGTTTTCTGAGCCTGAGCGAGAGTAGAAACGAATTCGATATCGAGGTTTTCACCCTGAATTTCTTCGGGAGCTTCGGGCAGGAGATTTTGATTGATACATTCATCGAATACCCAATTCATAACGTGGGTCAAACCGTTATGAATTTGCTGTAAGAGGGGAGAGAGAAGCACCATTTTTTCTTCTTTAAGTTCGTTAACTTCTGTAGCTGTGCGAGAGCGTTCAGCGGTATTGAGAATCATAGCGAATAAATCGTTATAAAAAATTTCTTTAACAGATTCTTTTAATTTTTCTATAATCGAATCAACTTCAAGAACTTTAGGATTAACCTCATAGATAGGTGAGAGACCTCTGCCGTTTTCGTCTTCTTCAATGAAGACGGCTGGAGCATCAATCATTTTTTTATTTTTAAGAGAAGCAGGGCCTTTAAAAGCGGGGCTAATCATTTTTTTAACTGCTTTACCTTCATCTACCACCATACTCATAAGCTGTTTAACATCAGGCAGAGCGTTAACGCCGGGGCATTCCGAGGGGTAAACATCCTCGCCGTTGACTTCGGCTTCAAAAACAGCGTAGGGAAATTTATCGAAACCGCTTTTAGACAGAAATTTTTCTTCATTAGAAGCATATTCATAGTAAACGGAGATAAATTGTTTATCTTCAGCCCAGGGGGAATCGGGCAGATAATCTTTATTAGGTTCCACGAAGTGGACAATTTCAAAGAGTTCTTCAAATCTGCCGTAATTAACAGCATTAATTATTTCATTAGAAACGTTTTCTTCCCCGAAGTTATCATAAAGATTTTTAGCAGTTTCCATATAGACTCTGCAAATGGTATCAACTTCACCTTTGGCATTTTTAGCGATGCGGTAGGAGCCGATAGGGAGTACTTGACAATGGAGGAGGGTATCTTCATCTGAGGTAAGGGCGAGAGTGGAGATACCAAAGACACCAATCTGTTTGTAAACAGCAGGAAGGACTCTATACAGATTAGAGGAATTAAAAATATCGCGGAAGATATTTTCAACAGAGTGGCACCATTGTTTAACATCATAGCTTTCATCGCCGTTATAGTTTTTAACTTTCATGCGGAACCAGTTAGTAGCGGGATTGGTTGCACCGCTCATCATGCCGGAGGAAAAGTTTCTGACAGCGATAAGAGGAGTAGAGTCTTTAATTTTTTTATTTTTAACAGGCTGCTTATTAACGCTGCGGGCGAGGAAGCGAACGCTTCTTGGCAGGAAGTAATCAGCGAGGTCTTGCCAATCCGGTTTAATGGCATTATAAGCGGTTTCAAGTTCCATTTTACGGGAGTTGAAGTAGTTTTTTGAATATTTGGATTGTTTCATAATTACTCACCCAATAATTTTTTCTTAGAAGAAATGATATCATCTTCAATACCGTTGTTAGAGGTTCTGATATTTTGAGAAGCGAGATTAGGCGTACCTATTCTATTTTCGGCATTAGCCTTTTGAACTGAGGCATTAGCCTGAGTAGCCTGTTTAATGACCTCGGGCTGAGGTACCTCAGCTGCTGAATGAAGTTTTGGTGTTGAGCACATAAATTTTCTCCTTTCTTATTAAATAGTGTGATAAAGAATAAAATCGGGGCAAAATAGACTAATACTTTTAAGTGATTTTTAAATAAATAAGTTGCCCTGAAAAGCTAAATAAAATATAATACGGATATGAGTAACAAAAGATTAATTATAATATGTATAGTTATAGGAATTGCGTTGTTTATAGATGGTTTTCGTACGGCAATACTACCGAGGATAAAGGAAACGAAATCTGTTGAAAAGCAGGAGTTGTCTTTAACAGACAAAAAAAATGAAGCGAATATAAAGCGGGAAATTGAAAGTGATAAATTTCCGGAATTAAAGTATAACTATGGAATAAATAAAAAAAGGATAAAATGTATAAACAACTCAAATATATTTGAGAGGTATAAATGTGAAATAAATGCTTCTTATGCGTGGGAGAGGGAGATAAAAAAGAGTTTATCTTTATTAAAAGCAAAAATAGATTCAGATGAATATATGCAGATAGAAGAAAATCAAAGGTTGTGGAATAAGTACGAAGAAGACACAGAAAAATTGATATATGCATATATCATATCAAAGAGCGGCAATTATAATATGCAGATAGGATATAATTATATAGCTGATATGAGGAAGCAGCGTAGTGAACTTTTAAGGAAGGTATATAACTTATATTCTATAGAAGAAAAAGGAAAAAATATAAAAGAAGTAAATCAGTATATAGCTGATGAAGTTTTAGAGAATGAAAATAAGCAAATAAATAAATATTTAACATATTTGCAGGTAAAAGCAGCAAAAGAGGAATTCGGCTTAGCTGCAAAGAATCAGGAAATATGGGAGCAGTTGTTAGAGAGCGATAAGAGGTTAGTGCATAATTTTATGCAAAAGGGGATAGTTTCAGAATTTTCGGAGGAAGAAGAAATAAGGGGTTTATATAAGAATAGAGCAGTCTTATTGCGCCGTATATATAATCAATACTATAAGAATACAGCAGTGCAAAAGAATTAAAACAAAAAAGGAATTATAAGTGACAAATGGAGTTTTGACAGAGGAAGATATATCAAAATTGTATCCTTATAAAAAGATACAATATGATATATGGGAAAAAGAAATTAATCAAAAAGTTTTTAATATAAAGAAGGCAAAATTTTTTCTTCCCCATTATCCTGTTGACTATATTTCAAAAGTAATTGTGGGGTTAAATAATTATTTCGACTATCAAGAACTTTATATAATAGACCATTATCTGGCAGAAAATGCCGTAATTTGTGATATAGGTGCGAATATAGGGAATCATTCAATATACTGGGCAGTAGAGAGAAAAGCAAAAAAGATATATGCATTTGAACCAATGCTAGATACATTTTTAATATTAAAAACAAATATAGAGCTTAATTTATGTACAGAATGTATCGAGGCATATAATTTAGGATTAATGGATGAGAGCTGCAAAGGAGAAATCAGTCAATATTATCATGATAATATAGGAGGAACTGTTTTCCAAAAATCAAATGCAGGCAATTTTATGTTTAAACGTTTAGATGATATAGAAATTTTAGAAAAAATAGATTTAATAAAAATAGATGTAGAAGGTGCCGAAATAGAGTGTTTAAAAGGTGGGATAAATACAATATCTAAAAGTAAACCTGTAATAGCAATAGAAACATTTAATGATAAAAAAGAACAAGTAGATAATTTTATGAATTCAATCTCATATAAATTAGATTGTATAGTTCGCAATGGAGAAGAGTATATATATACATATAATCCGTAATACTTTTGTATAAATGCAATTATTTATCAAGCAACCAATCTAATATATACAGCTGTTTTATTCCATTATGAGAGATATTCGGTACATTATCCATAGTAGATTCCGTAACAAGTTTTGTGTAAACCTTGATTTGAGAGATTAGAGAAATTTTTCTAATCTCTCATTAAAATATATCAAAAATTGATTAAAAATCAA
>CAJOJP010000113.1 GCA_905234915.1 Candidatus Gastranaerophilales bacterium | reverse complement strand
GCAGCAGCTTTGAAGATTTTTTCTTAAGAATGAATTTTTAATTTTAAATAACGAAAAAAGGAATTTGACCACTGTTTTTAATCCCTTTTGAAGTTAATATTTTTGCTAATTATACAACATAATATATTTTCTGTTGAAAAAAATATATAACTAACTATTTTATTAGTAAAACATTTTTTCAAATTGAGTACGGGAAACCCTTGTTGAAGCAGCACCTTCTATACTTCTATTTATTATTATTTCATTTGCATTGAGAGATAAATTTATATCCCGATAAGGTATTCCGCTTCTTGTTTCAATAATATTAATATCATCTTTTGTAAGTTTATTTTGAATTAAATAGGAATTAAAAGAAGCAACAGTCCCCATATCAGTATTATTTATAATTGTTTTCCCCACATAAAATCCGAGTTCCAAAAGCGCGCTTCTAAATGGAGCCGATTTTGAATAAGAAACAAGTATAGAATTTTGTTTCATTTTTAGTTTTAAAATTGCAAGAAAATCAATTGTCCATAATGTAGGATCTTTTTGTGGAGAAAATGCATCAAGAAAAATAACATCATACATATTTTTAGTTAAGAAAATAGATTTCCTTGCATCACCTGAATAGAAGTTTATAGAGGAGTCCTGATATTTAGCGGGTTTAATGTATGATTTCATGCTTTGAGATATATACTTATAATATATATTATGTAAGAATAACTGTTTATTATCAAAAGGGTTAGTTACATAAGAATTAGAGTTAATATTATCAATATATTGCATTGTAAAGGGAGAAATAAATTCTTTATACTCAGGCTCTGTAACTGCCGCTAAAACAGAGGCAATATCTTCTTTTTTTTCAGCAAAAGCTAAAATTTGATTTATTAAAAATAATTTTAAATCATCATTAAAAATTTCATCTTTTATAAAAGGTGAAAGAAAAATTAATTCTTGATTATATTCAAGTGCATCAACATTTATATTATTAATGCCGAGATTTTGAAAAAGAGCTTTAGTATTATAACCGATACCGTAACAAATATCTAAAACATTTATTGTATCCGGGAAATAAGAAAGCAAATTTAAAATAGGATTAATAAACTTTTCTTGAGCTTCTTTTAGAGCTCCGGTGCGTGAGTGAAAAATATCACCGACTTTTTCATCAAATAACCCCGCTGAATTATCCGCTGTTAATTCAAATTTTATATTTTTAAAATATCCCATAGTGCCAATAATTATATAATAAACTTATTTGTTGTGCAAATTATTTGCCTGTTAATAACATTTTCGGACTAAATATACAATAAAAATTATATTATGTTGCATAAGTCTAAATATTATTTATATTAAAGCAGTTACGGCATGTCAGGGGATATAAAACGAAGCCAAAGATATAATTATTTTATGCATCAAAATATACTTTCTGATCTAATTTTTTTATCAATATATATCGAAAAAATATTTATTGAAAATTATCTTAAGTTTTATCGTTATATATCTAAACATAATATATATTTTCTCACTAATACAATGGAAACTATACACTAAGTTAGCCGATTATTTACTCACACTAATCAGATATCAAGAGCTTCATGTAAGGATTATTTTATAAATTCCAAGCAAACACACCAGTTTTATCAGGCATTATATTTTTATCAAAAACAGGAACACTAATGCCATTCTTTTTTTGGGTAATGTAATCTTCTAATGCTATAAATGAATATTTTCCAAGTTGTAAAATCGCAAAAATGTTAGTTATGCACAAAAGCCCCATAAATAAATCTGCACAATTCCATATCAACTTAAGGTCTGCTATACTTCCAACAAAAACCATAATGACAACACCAAATCTAAAAAACTTAATTAGATTGCTTATTGTTTTAATTTGTGAAACTTTTGATTTGAAACCTTTAAAAAAGGATATATTAACTTCTCCGTAATAATAATTTCCAACAATTGAGCTAAATGCAAATAAAAATATTAATATGGAAAGAATATGTGGCGCATAGTAACCAAAAACATTTGCAAGCGAATACTGTGCTAATGAAACTCCGGTAAGTTCACTCCCTATTGTATATTGATTACTTAAAAGAATAATAAATGCAGTAGCAGAACATATTAACCAAGTATCGACATAAACTCCGAATGAGTGTATTAACCCCTGATGAGCAGGGTGACTACAAGAGGCAGTTGCAGCAGCATTTGGAATTGACCCTTCACCTGCTTCGTTTGAAAATAATCCGCGTTTTACACCGGTTATAAAAACCATGCCAAAACCGCCGCCTACAGCGGCTTGAGGACTAAAAGCATCATGAATTATTAACCAAAACATCAATGGTACTTTATCTATATATATTATTATTGTGATTAAAGCCGCCAATAAATAAACTCCTGCCATCATAGGAACCAGTTTTTCCGTAAATTTTGCTATTCTGGTTATACCTCCAAAAATTACCAGACTTACTAAAATTGCCAAAAAAAGACCTGATACTATAGTATTTATACCAAAAGCCGTTTTTACAGACTGAGCTATTGTATTGGATTGCACCGAAACATAAATTAATCCAAAAGTTATTGAAATTAAAATTGCAAAGACATTTGCAAGCATTGGTTTATTAAGCGCATTTTTAATATAGTAAGCAGGTCCTCCATAAAATTGTTTTCGACCTCTCGGAAGTTTATAAATCTGAGCAAGCGTACATTCAACAAAACTTATGGCACAACCAAAAAAAGACATAATCCACATCCAAAATATAGCCCCCGGCCCACCTGTAACAATTGCTATTGCAACTCCTGCAATATTACCAACACCGACATGAGAGGCAACCGAAACACAAAAAGCCTGAAAAACACTAATTTCTTTACCTCGTGTCTTTTGTCCGACACCTGAAAATATTATCTTGAACATTTCTTTTAACATTCTGACTTGAACAAATTTTGTCTTTAGCGTAAATATAATTCCGGAAACTACAAGCAGTATTAATACCATATAGTTCCACAAGATATTATTTATAAATTCAACAATATTATTTATCATAAAAGTATTTCCATAAGGCTATATTAATATATTTTATATAAAAATTCTTCTATGTAAATATAAGCTGTATTTGCTTTGATATGATTTATAAATATCTTTATAATTGCGGTAATTGATACTTTGCAAGTGGCATGACAGAAATAAATTCAATTAATCAATAATATAAAAAACTAAAGTTTTTTTTTTAAATTCCGATTTTATATTTAATACAAAAAAGGATTTTACTTTGATTAAATTAAATAAATCGGGAAATACAGAAAGTATTTTATATAATAAAAGTCAAACTTCCCGCAGTAATAATTTAAATAATGACAATGATGATATTTCTATATTTGAAACTGAACCCAATGACGGAATAAATCAAAATGGAAATATATTACATTCAGAGGCAACATTTGAAGATAATGATTTTCCGGTTAATATTAAGGATAAATCACTGATTTTAAATACCAAATACAATGAATATGGCGATTTTTGCATTGAATATAAAGATAATACAAAAGAAATATACACAAAAGATAATAATGGAAAATTTGTTTTATATACAAAATCAAGAAAAATTCAAAACGGTGAAATAATTCAGTACTATGATACCGAAGGTAAAAAAGTTATTGGAGAAGAAACTTATAATAAAAAAATTGATAACCAAAATAATCAGGTTATTCTTACTTATGATTATAAATCTCAACAAACAAAAGACAGATCGATTTCTAAATATATATATAATACAAACGAGGAAAACTATAAAAATTTAAGTAAAATAGAAATTTCTCAAAATTATAATGGTAAAAAATACGAAAGCGAATATATAATTAACAGAGATTCAGAATTAAATATGATTTCTCTCGAACGAAAGTATAGAGAAGCCAATGGAGCTGTTTATTATTCAAAGTTTGAAGGTGAAAGAGGTGAAGCTGCACTTAACAGTATTCTTAACGGAGAAAATTATAACGGTTTCCCGAATGAAAATACGAAATATGATAAAAATGGAAATATTAGAGAAAAACGAATATATGAACTCGGAGAAACAGGGGCGTTAGAATCAATTTCACAATATGATAAACAAAATAATATTATTGCAAAACAAAGCAATTTTGACCTCGATAATAATTATACAGCAGCATATCAGGGGGGAATCGGGGATTGTTATTTTCTTGCTGCTATAAATTCTTTCTCACAAAGTAATACGGGACAAGAAATATTAAGAAATAATATTTCAAAAAGTACGGATGAAAACGGACAAACATTTTATACGGTCAGATTCCCCGGAGCAGAAAAAGCTCTTGAAAGTTTAAAAAATAATCTTGATGAGGATAATATTTATATTAAAGGAGCATATACTGTCCTTCAAAGTGAAATAGATGAAGCTGCTGCAAATATAAACGCATATTCAATCGGTGACAGGGACATACTTTTGTATGAAATTGCTTTTGATAAATATAGACATGATGTAAAAAAAACAGTTGAAGCAAATAATATTAATCCTTATGAAACAAATAATTATTCAGGTTTAGAAGGATATATCAATCCTGATATTCCTATTGACGGCGGTTTCGGTTCGGAAGTTAAATTTCTTCTTACAGGCTTAAAACCCGATGTTTGGTATAAGAAAGACTACCAAACAGATAGAGTCGGAGTTTTATTAGATAGTACAAATCACAGTGCTGTTATAAAAAATGACATAAATATTGAAAATCCAATGCCGGAACCGCCGAAAAAAGATTATATTTCTCTGGAAGGTTTTATGCAGACTGCAAATATAAGCTTTGATGAGTACAAAAAAGAAGAACTCATTTCAAGGCTTATTAATGACGCAAAAGACGGAACTATTAATGATAATGCAGCAACTATAGGAATTAATGTTGCATATCCGGGAGAAAAATCTTTTTGTCCCCATGAAGTTTCTATAGTGAATATAACTGATAGTGATGTTACAATTATTGATTCTAATGATAAAACGCTTGGAATTGAAAGGAAATATAAAATGTCAATGGAAAATTTTAAGCACTGTATAACTTCTCTTGATGTTTTAAAACTAAAATAAAATTGCTATCTACAAATTATTGGTGCTGTGTAATAGTTCAAATACATATTAGACTATTAAAGTTAATATACATCAGAAAGTATATTTTGGTGTATAAATTTTATAAATAATGCTTTGGCGGCATGTCAGGG
>CAJOJP010000112.1:2875-12319 GCA_905234915.1 Candidatus Gastranaerophilales bacterium | reverse complement strand
GGGATTATTGTTACCCCTCTTGCAATAGATGAATTTAACGGTATAAGAGGCGATTTTTATAAAAATATGTTTGCAAAATGTCCCGCAGGACGTCCGGGATCAGCGGATGAAGTTGCAAATGTCGCAGAACTATTATTAAGCGAAAAAGCTGATTTTATTACAGGTTCAGACTTTTTAATAGACGGCGGAGCAACAGCAAGCTATTTTTACGGCGACCTCAAACCTGAACTTTCACATTAGTTTGAGCAAGACAAAATAATCTATAAAGTTAATAAAAAAGGATAAATAGATGAACATTAAAATAATTATAATTACTATTTTAATTTTAATTACAGGCGGATTTGTACTATTTAAAAATAACGGAGGTAAAACAATGGCAGGGGTAAATGACAATCATAAAGTATTAGTAGCATATTTTTCAAGAACAGGCGAACAGTATTCAGTCGGAAATATTGAAGAGGGTAATACCGCAATAATCGCTAAAATGATAGCAAAGAAAACAAATGGCGATTTGTTTGAAATTAAAGTAAAAAACGATAATTATCCAAAAGGATATATGGAATTAACAGAATATGCCAAAGCTGAAAAACAGCAAAACGCAAGACCTGAAATAATCGGGAATATAGAAAATTTTGCAGAATATGGCACAATTTTTATCGGCTACCCTAATTGGTGGGCAGATGTTCCAATGCCTGTTTACACGTTTATTGAAAGTTATGATTTTACAGGTAAAAATGTAATTCCATTTTGTACCCACGAAGGAAGCGGACTCGGCGGCACACAAAACAAAGTTCAAAATGCTGCAAAAGGTGCAAAACTATTGACAGGTTTTGCAATATACGGTCATACCGCACAAAACGACAGAACAGAAGCTGATAAAAAAGTTGGCTGAAAGGAATCGGATTTTAATGAAAAAGATATTACTTTCAATATTAATAATGACATTTTTTGCACAAAGCAGTTGTTTTGCATTAGGACACAAAACTAAAGAGGTAAATAAAACTATGACACAAGGAAAATCGTACAAACGGCAGGCAGAGATAATTTAGGAAACTTTGCACCTGAATTTGCACACTTTAATGATGATATTTTATTCGGGGAAAATTGGAATAATAAAAATATTTCAGTTAAAACAAGATGTATAATAACAATTGTTGCTCTGATGTCGCAGGGGATAACAGATAATTCAATAAAGTATCATCTTCAAAATGCCAAAATAACGGCGTAACAAGAGAAGAAATTGCAGCAGCAATTACACATACCGCCTTTTATGCGGGCTGGCCTAAGGCTTGGGCAACTTTTAATTTAGCAAAAGAAGTTTGGAATGAAAATACTACTGCCAAACAGAAAAAGAAAAATATGCAAAAACCATAATGTTCCCGATAGGCGAACCAAATACTGCTTATGCAAAATATTTTATAGGTAATAGTTATCTTTCACCTGTTTCAACAAGTCAAGTTAAAATTTATAATGTAACATTTGAGCCAAAATGCAGAAATAATTGGCATATACATCACGCAAAATCAGGCGGAGGACAAATGCTAATTTCAATAGGCGGCAGAGGATATTACCAAGAATGGGGAAAAGAACCTGTTGAAATGAAACCGGGTGATGTTATAAATATCCCTGCAAATGTTAAACATTGGCACGGGGCAGCACCTGATTCTTGGTTCTCTCATTTAGCAGTTGAAATAGATGGAACTGAAACATCAAACGAATGGTTAGAACATGTAAGTGATGAAGAATATAACAAATTAAAATAGAGGTAAAAATATGCAAACTATAAAATTAAATGACGGGGTTGAAATTCCTGTATTCGGATTTGGTACATTTATGATTCCTGCTGACGGAAGCACAAGAAAAGCTGTAAGAGAAGCACTTGAATTAGGAATTACACATATTGATACGGCGGCTGCTTATTTCAATGAAAAAGAAGTAGGTCAAGCCGTAAAAGATAGCCGAATAGATAGAGAAAAATTATTTATTACAAGTAAAATGTGGCTGCAAGATTACGGCTATGAAAATGCTAAAAAAGCGATAGACACATCTCTAAAAAAACTTGATATGGATTATATGGATTTGTATTTAATTCATCAACCTTATGGTGATGTAACAGGTGCTTGGAATGCTATGGAAGAAGCAAAACAGCAAGGCAAAATAAGATCAGTAGGTGTTAGCAATATGACACCAAAAATTTGGAATAATTTTATACCTCAATTCGCTACAATGCCGTCTGTAAATCAAGTTGAATTTAATCCGTTTTATCAACAAAAAGAAATCAGAAAAATTTTAGAACCGTTGAATGTTCGTATTGAAAGTTGGGGTCCATTAGGACAAGGGAATAAAGATTTACTTACAAACCCTGTTATAAATAGAATTGCCCAAAACCACAATAAAGATTCAGGACAGGTTATTTTGAGATTTGAAATTCAAGAGGGTGTAATTGTATTTCCGAAATCAACGAAACCAGAAAGAATGAAAAGCAATATGAATATTTTTGATTTTACTTTAACAGATGATGAAATGAACGAAATTCGTGCATTGGATAAAGGTTACGGCATACATAATCCTGATAACGAAGGTGTTGCAGAATATCTGTTAAGTAATTACGATATTCATAAAGATGATTAATTTTATTCTTAATTCAAAACAAACCATCATTCCGGCTTCAAAAATGCTCATTTTTTCTCCTTTATAAAATAATTCTTTTAATTTCTATAAATATTTGCTACTGTTACAAACAGCCGAAAGTAATTAAACTATCGGCTATTTGTAATTGTTTTTTATTTGATTTTAATTTCTATAATCCAAGCAGCGGTTTTACCCAATGAGCAAATCGTAATATTGCCTCGTCAGCATCTTTACAATTTCCTGCAAGTTGATGAAATCCGTGCTGCATGTGACCTACAACATCCACTCGTATATTAGCCCCTGTTTTATAAGCAGTATCGGCAAATATTATTGCTTCATCTTCCATATTTTCATCACCGCCTACTTGTATATAAATTGGCGGAAAACCTGCCATTGATTTTAAATACATAGGAGCAAGGTGCGGATCTTTAATATCCGTTCCTGCATTTTTTAATACATTACCATAGGCTTGGATTGATTTTTTAGGATTAAGTGCATCTTTGTCATTTGTTTCATATTTTGGTGTTGTTCCCATTAAGTCAAACCACGGACATATAGGCATTACGGCAGCAAGCATAGGAAGTTTTTTCTCTAAAATTGTTAATGCCGTTGAAACTGATAATGCCCCGCCGCAAGAGTCGCCTGTTATTGCAATATGTTGGGGTTTATAACCGTTTTTCAAAAGCCATTCATAAACTTTTACAACATCCTCAAGTGGAGCAGGCCATTTGTTTTCGGGTGTATTTCTGTAATTAATCAAAAGCCCACGACAACCAATTTGTTTAGCCATGTGCGCATACGCTTTTCTGTGAGAATAAATACTTCCGTATGTATAACCTCCCCCATGACAGCACATCAACACTCTATCATCTGTTCTCTTTTTAGGTAAAACCCACATACAAAGTATTCCGTCTGCGTCAAATTCTATATAATCGACTTCTCTTGGTTCAGCAGCTAAATCACCCCATTTTTCAAATAACCTTCTGCCTTCTTCAAGTGTGCAATCGGGTTTTTCTAAAGTTGTACGCAAAGTATTATAATATTCTATAAACTCTTTTGCGGCATTACAGTTTGAATCTAAATCCGGTATGTAATTTACATAAGTTTTGTCATTCATAATTTTGTCCTTTCTTTCATTTATAAATTACTCATATTTTTTCTTTGAAATCTTAAATATTGCTCATTATATTTATCTAAAGCGGCATTAAGTATGTTTAGAATTTTATCCTTATCATCAGGTAAAATCCCAAATACAGGAGCTAAATTAGAAACATTTGTGGCATCTAAAATGGTTTGTATATTCAATGAAGAAATAAATGTTTTCAATTCTTTTATTTTTTCAATTTCGTCAGCTTCCATAAATTCACCATTTTTAATTTCTTCCATTAATGGTGTATCCGGGAATATACTTAATCCTGAAGCTAAAACTCTTGACGGTGACAATTTATTTAAAATTTCCGCAGTATTTAATGCACTTTTCATTCCGTAATTATGTCCGCCAAGTCCATATAAATATATTACGGAATAGTGCATACCTGCCTTATCCATTTTGGATAATTGTTCTAAAATATCATTTGATTTATAACCTTTATTCATTTTTTCAAGTACAAAATCATCACCCGATTCAATACCGAAAACAATCATATCAAACCCGATATTTTTCAATTCTTTTAATTGTTCAACCATTTTATTTTTTAAACTATCTACTCTGCTGTAACAACCGACAGAAATACCTTTATATAAGTATGTATTAATTAATTTCATTATGTGTTTTAGTTTTTCAAAAGTTAAAACAAATGGGTCTGCACCTTGCAAGAAAATTCTTTTTATTTCTATTCCTGTTCTTTTTATTTCTTGTAAATCTTCTATAATTTCTCTATCGGGAGAAACCGAAAATGGTGCTTCCTTATAAAAAGTACAAAATCTGCAAGAATTATGTGAACATCCTCTTGTAACCTGTAAAAAACAAGAATTTGCTTCGTATGGTGGTCTTACTATACCGCAAGAAAAGTGCATTTTATCTCCTTTATATGTCTATATATCCTTATATCTCGTTTTATAGATATGTTGCTGCAAAAATAAATAGGCAAAAGCCTAATCATTTTTAATTTGTTTTGCGAAAATACTCTGATAATTCAGATAAAGTTTTTTCGTTTCTTCTGTAATAAGTCCATTTTCCGTGTCGTTCTGCTATCAATAAGCCGGCTTTTTGAAGAATATCAAGATAATGAGATATTGTTGAATGTGAAATGCCTGTTTTATCTCTTATACTGCCCACACAAACACCGCCTTTTAAATCAATAGGCTTATCAAAATGAGTACCCTGCGGAGGAAAATTCTTATCAGGTTCGTTCAGCCATTCTAATATGCTAAGGCGTGTTTCGTTAGATAATGCTTTAAATATTTCTATCTTGTTCATATTTTTATTATATCTATTATTCTCGACATGTCAATAGAATGTATAGTAAAATTATTTTAATTTTTTGCTATTTAGTATTCACTTGGAAGAATCAATGTTTGCTGCTTGTCATAATACTCAAAGCAGCATTTATACGGTTCTTCGGAATAAGGGCAAGTATATTTTCTATTTTTTCTTATATAAATCAGTTTCCCTTTATCCTTTCTTTTATTATTAATTAAAATATTTTTCTTTGCAAAATTCAAATAAAAAAACAAAGAAATAAACTTTTGAAAGGGATTTGAACAATTGTTATACTCCAATTAGGAGTTCTCTTTGTAACTTGCCTATTTGTTTATGCACTCAGGAAATAAAGGCTTTTGTTTATATGTCATCAAATTATCTTCATGGAGTTGAAACATTAGAATTAAGGAATAGTTCCGGTCAATCGAAAAATACTGCCGCTGCTGTTTTAATTGTTATTGAAAATGCCGCTAATGACGCTTTAGACAGAATCGAAAAAGCGAAAATAAAAGCATTATCTGCTATTGAACCGCAGAAACAAATGCCGTAAACAATGTTAACAGCGCAGGAACTTCTGTTTTGGATGAAATTAATACCGCTCAAAATCAAGCCGTATTGGAAGTTCGTTCAGCCGTTTCCTCCGCTTTAAATCAAATACAAGAAATTCTCGGCAATATTTTAGGGGAAAACTGATGAATATTGCTGAACAGTTAAATCTTTTAATGAATATAAAAGAAAGTTTAAAATCAAAACTTCTTGAAATAGGTGCAAAAATTACGGATGAAACACCATTTTCAAGGTATGCTGATTTTATAAAATCTTTTGAAAAAACCGTATTTACAGACAGCTGTTTAGGTTCGTTGCATAAGAAAGATAAAACAGCAATTTTTTGTACTGATAACTTTGGAGGTTCAACTCACAAAAAAGATAAGTCTTTGATATATGTAACAGACAATTTTTTAGATTCAACTCATAAAAAGGATAAGTCATCAATATTTACATCAGACAGCAATTTAGGCTCAACTTATACAAAAGAATCTACTATAACGTTCTGTAATTAACTGGACTTTTTATTTCCGAAATTTTAGAATACTGCAAAAAGAAAACACTTTTCGGAGCTGTTACACGCTATTTTTTTATTATTGATAAAAAATAAATTAATGTAGCAAGGTGCTTGCTAAAGAAATGCGCGTGCTCAATGCTCCTCAAAGTATTTTCTTTTTTTCATTTTTTATTTCAAAAAGTCCAATTATTTAAGGAACGCTCTACTACTTTATAACTATAATCCAAATGTAGGCTCTAATAATTATACAAGCGAACAAAAAACCTATGCTTGGACTGGAATTACAGGAGCCAGGTGCAATTCTGACCTTTACGGCAGATACAACGGATTTGTTTTATTCGTTGGAACTGGTGATACACCTCCGACACCGGATGATTACAAACTCGAAAACGCTGTTGAACTTGGAGTTTTGACTGCCTCCTGCATTCATTATGCAAACGGAAGAACAATCGTATCAAGGGAGTAATTAATTTTAGTAAAATAGATAAATATATTTGTGCAGATTGCTTAAATGACCAATATTTAAAAAATTGGGTTAATAATAATGCAGAAAATCATATTTGTGATTATTGCGGAGATAATGAAAAAGCGGCTTCAATTGATGATTTAATGCTGGAAATTATTATACCGGCAATTTTTAAGTATTATGGTTATGCAGTTGAACACGCACATTGGGACGGCAGAGAAGGCGGATATCAATGTATAACCTATGATAGTTCTGACATTTTAGATTACTTTTCCATCTTTATAAGCAATTGTGATGAAGTATTGAAGGATATAGAAAATGTTTTTCCCGATGAAACATGGTGTGATGTAAATTTATATAGCTCCAGCGAACATGAAATATATAAAGATTCTTGGGAATCTTTTTCTAGTTTAGTTAAATATAAAAACAGATACTTCTTTTTACAAGAAACAGATGATAATAAATATTATGAAAAATATTCGCCTTTATCTATTTTGAATATAATTGAAGAATGGGCAGATAATTTTGGACTTATTAAAACATTACCGAAAAATACAGCTTTATACAGAGGACGCATTTTTAATAGTACTGAAGCTGTTAAAACCGATGATGCCAATCTCGGCTCTCCCCCAAGCATTTATGCCGAAAATGGAAGAATGAATGCAGCCGGTATTTCGGTATTTTACGCTGCAGAGAGCAGTGATACTTCTTTAAAAGAAATAATGACTCCTTGTCTTACTACAGAATCTATTGCTGTTGTTGGAAAATTTGAAACTGTTAATGATTTAAAATATTTGGATTTAACAGAAATCAGCAATATCCCGATGCCGAGTATTTTTGATATTGAAAAATACAACAGCAGGGAAGTAATAATGTTTTTTAGAGATTTAAATAAACAGCTTACAATGCCTATTGATAATTTAGAAGCAATTGAATATGTACCGACACAGATTTTTGCTGAATATTTTAAAATGAATACAGGATTAAACGGAATTAAATATAACAGTGCCCAAGACAAAAACGGAACTTGTATTGTATTATTTTTTGATAATGAACAATGTATAAATGATAATAAAAAAGAAAATTATCAAAAAAGATGCGAATTAAGATTAACTGATGCTGTAAAATATAAATTGTCATTCAGCAAAATAGCAAACAAAAACAGGTAATATATAAATGCAGTATGCATTGATTAACGGCATTAAAAAAGAAGCAGCAGAAACAGGATTACGTGGCATTTGTCCATGCTGTAAAACACCGGTTATTTCAAAATGCGGGAATGTAAGAATACACCATTGGACGCATGAAACAAAATATGATTGCGATAAATGGAAAGAAATTGAAACTCTTTGGCATAGAACTTGGAAAAATGAATTTTCTGAAAACTGGAGAGAAAAAATATTTTTTGATGATGTCAATAATGAATATCATAGAGCAGATGTTTGTACAGATACAAGTTTAGTCATTGAATTTCAGCATTCAAATATTAGAACTGAAGAAAAAACAGCGAGAGAAAAGTTCTATAAAAATATGGTATGGGTCGTCGATGCCTCAGAATATTATGAAATTTTTAGAAACAGTATTAAATCTAAGGTATTAGAGCATTACAAAGAGTATAGAAATTATTTTTATGCAGATATTGAAAAAATAAATGTTTTTCCTAAAAAATGGCTGGATGCTTCAGTGCCGGTTTTATTTGACTTTGGTCTGCATAATGCCTCTGATTATGAAAATGATAAGCTGAAAAAATGGCTTTGGTGTGTATTCCCTGAACAATATTATCTTTGGGATAGAACAATATGCGGTATATGCATAAATAAAGAAACTTTTATTAATCGAGTTACAAAGTATAATACATTTTTTGCTAATATAATGAAACCTGAATTTGAACAAATGGCAAATGAGCTGATAAAAGAAGAAGAACGGCAAATTCAAGAATATGAAAAGCAAGCAGAAAGAGAAGCAGAGGAAGAACAAAGACAAGAATGGCAGCAAAGAAAAGAAAAAAGTAAAATTTGGGCAGCGGATATACAAAAATTAAAAGAAATCATTGAACAGAATAAGTTACAGCCTTTAATTTTATCTGTTAATAAAGACGGAAAAATTACTGATAATAAGACTCCAAGAATATATAACGGCTGTGAAAGTATGGCTTTAGGTATAAAAAGAACAGTATGGGCAGGAACAGATTTTCCTAAAAACGAAGTGCTGATACAGATAAAATATGAAAGTGAAATGCTGACGGCTTTAATTACTGTTCCTAATTTTGTTATTGATAAAATTCTTAAAGGAAAATTTTATTACGATATCCGTATTATAGATGTATTTCATCCTTATGAAAAATATATAATATCTTTTGATAAGTACATTTATGAAAAAATTTGGACAATAGATGCGTTAAAACAAAATTTAGAATTTATTAATAAAAATTTTTCAGGTGCATAATTTGTATTTTATGCATAAAATTTAATGCGGCATTTTTGAGAAATTTCTAAGAGTAAGTGTTCCAAAATAATCATCTGAAGTGTTACAAATAATCATTTCAGGTGTTCCTTTACAAGTGGCAACAAACAAAGCAAACAGGGAGAACCAAAAGAGGACAAAAATCATAAATTAAATTAAAGAATTTTGAATATTTTTAAAATCTATTTCATAACCCAAAATTTCGGATATTAATAATACCTCATTATAAGATATCGAGCCATTTCCGACTTTATGCGAAAAAGAACTCGGAGTATATTTTCGACCTGTAATTTCGGAAAGTTTATTAACAAGGTCTTTTTGTTTTGCTCCTTTTTGTAATAATAAAGTTTTAATTAATTCTTTCGCTCTCAATTTCATAATAAAAATTTTATATTTTCA
>CAJOJP010000112.1:1101-2828 GCA_905234915.1 Candidatus Gastranaerophilales bacterium | reverse complement strand
TTAGTTAATCTTTATTTACAAAAATTGGTAAATTATAAATGCAAAATATAATTAATTTTTTAATAAAAAATAATATCGGAAATCCGCCATGGGATTATTATTTTTTACAAAATCTTGATGAGAAAGAATATCCAAATTATTTAGCTAAGTTGTTTAAATTAAATACAGGTGAAAATCTTCCTTTAAAATATGATTTTAAAATGCATTATTGGATTATAGATAAAAATAAATGTAAAACATTTAATCAAAAAATACAATGGTTGAAATTATATGGTGTAACGGATTTAATGCGTAATTGTACTGATAAAGTAAAAGTAAGAGATTATGTAAAAGAAAAAATAGGTGAAAAATATTTAAAACCCGTATTACAAATTTGCAATAGTTTTAATGAAATCGACTTTGAAAAACTGCCTAATAGTTTTGTTTTGAAATGCAATAATGGCTGTAAATGGCAATACATAATAAAAGATAAAGAAAATTTTTTGAATAATCTAAAATTATTTTCAGCATTAAGACGACAAATGACAGGTTGGTTAGAACAGGAGTTTTGGTGTTGGGGTGGGTTTGAAATTCAATACAAAAATACAAAACCCCAAATAATAATTTTATTGTATAAATGATGTAAAAAATCTGAAATAGCACAATTTTCTATTTCTTTTAAATTTTCAATTGCTATTAAATATATTGTATAGCCTTTTAAATAATCGACAAAGTGTTCATACCCGTCACGTCCTACAAGTTTAAAGTTAGTAATTCCAATTTTTGCATATTCATTAATATCCCAAGGGTAAATATGTGTTCCTATTACTAAACTTTGAATTGGATATTTTTCTATTATATGATTACACAAACTTGTAGCATAAGTACTTAATAAAGATTTATCATTATTTATTACCGTATTTTTATCAATACTTATCATTTCATGAAACATTCTATTCGAACAGCCTTGCAGACATCCCTCATTTACCATAAGTTCTATTTCAACATTCGGATAGCGTTTTCTTAAATTTTTTAAAAGCAAAAAGTTTTTGTTAACATCGTGTGAAGGTACTATTTGTTTAATCTCAGGATGAAACTGAATAAAATTTTGATATTCCCAAATAGTTTTGTATTCTAAACTCGTTGAGGCTAAAATTTCAAAATCTTGATAATGTTTAGCAATATAAGTCATTAACTGCGCACTTGCAACTCTTAGCTTTTTTACGCCTATTTTTCATAATTCTGTTAATAACAAATCAAGTTTTTCAAGTTGTTTTGTGAAATCGGGATTTTCATTATCCAACGGTCTTGGTGAATTTAAAAAATAAATAAAATCACAATTCAAATCAAATGTATGTTCAATTAATCGTTTCCAATATTCAAAATCGGTATGTTCAAAAGTAAAATTACGGCTTTGTTCAAATCCTGTAAATACTTCACATCCACGAGGAACACACGCATATAAACTTGTTATTTTACTTTTTTCAACTTGCTTGTTTATATCGAGTATTTTATTAATATCTTCTATTGTATAAGGCATTGGTGCTGAAAATTGATACATTTTTACTCCTTTCATCTTGGATTTCTTTAAAGAAAGTCGGAATTGCAATAAATTCCGCTTGCTACGTAAATATATATTTAAACTTTAAAATAATCCCATGGCGGATTTCCGATATTATTTTTTATTAAAAAATTAATTATATTTTGCATTTATAATTTACCAATTTTTGTAAATAAAGATTAACTAA
>CAJOJP010000112.1:0-1062 GCA_905234915.1 Candidatus Gastranaerophilales bacterium | reverse complement strand
TGAAAATATAAAATTTTTATTATGAAATTGAGAGCGAAAGAATTAATTAAAACTTTATTATTACAAAAAGGAGCAAAACAAAAAGACCTTGTTAATAAATATTAGGAAATAAAATAAGACAGCTTCGCAAATCGAAAGGATGGACGCAGGAACAGCTTGCAGAGCTGATAGGTATAGATAATAAACACCTTTCAAGAATAGAAAAGGGTTATCATAAACCCAATTATCAAATCATAAAAAATCTTGCCAAAATATTTAATTTTGATATTCGTAATTTTGACGATATTTCTTGTGATAGTATTGAAATACCTGATAAATATACAATAAAATCAATGCAAATATTAAATTCTGCAAAAGATGAAAAAGAAAGAGAATACTATTGTTCTGTTTTAGTACTTGCTCATAAAGGTTTAAATTTAAAAGAGTATTCCTGAAAGTTCTTTTAACTACCGTTTTTTAAATTTTTTATCAGGCAAAATTTGAAGCTTTTGATATTCAATATTATTTTCTTTAACTGATATAAAATAATCCTGCAACCGTTACGGTTATTAACGTTGTAATTGTTGCTGCCAGTAAACTCTTATAACATATTGATGCTATCAACTCGCATTTTTCAGGAACTAAAACAACTGTTCCTCCAATCTCTCAATCTCTGCAAGCAATTTTCAATCGATGTAAATAGTTATCACCAATACTTCTTTTTAACTTAAACTTAGTAAATAAATGCCGAAGACCGGACTTGAACCGGTACGCAGGGTTAACTGCGTCAGATTTTGAGTCTGATGCGTCTGCCAATTTCGCCACTCCGGCATATTGTAACTATTATTTATATTATACTAAATATAAAATTTTTACAACAATTTATACCGATTCATAAACATATTAGACTATTAAAGTTAATATGCATCAGAAAGTATATTTTGGTGCATAAATTTTATAAATAATGCTTTGGCGGCTTGTCATGGGATATAAAACGAAGCCAACTGCTATGTATATAAAAACATCTAAACTCAGCCAAAACGCGTGAAAACGCAAGCTCTTGCATCTATCAAAGACTTATTT
>CAJOJP010000111.1 GCA_905234915.1 Candidatus Gastranaerophilales bacterium | reverse complement strand
CGGCTAAAAAGTCCTTAATTAATTCCTTTTCGTATAATATCTTAAAAATAAAAAATATTCAGGCTTATAAGTATCCGCCTGAATATTTTTTTATGCATTACTTATAAAATAAAATTATTTAAAGTTATGTATTAATTTATATTAAGTACTAAAATTAAAGAAAAGTAAATTTTTTTGTTCTGTTGTACTTTTATTATATAAGAGGGAATTATGATATAGTTTTATGATTATGCCAAGATTTATATATGTTTATATATGTAAAAAATTTTTTTATTTATAAGGTATGGTAAGGTAATTTTTAGGCTCTTTGATTTTTATTCAAGAGCCTTTTTATTTTTAGAGCGTGAACACACTATTTGTATCTTGTCGAAGTAAATACAAAACACTGCCCCGCTTCCTCTAATATTAAAATTCTAAGTTCAACCCAAGTCGTCGTAACTCGCTTCGCTCAGACAAACGACGACCTGCTGTTGTTTCACTAAGAATTTTTAAATATTTTCGTCAAGGGACAGTTTATTTGTATTTACTTCTTTTTGACATTTCTGATAGTGTGAACGCACCAGCAAATTTTTTATTTTGGAGTTTTTATCCAAACGTAAGAAAAGAAGGTTGGAATATATGAATTTAACAATTTACCCTGTTAGCGTTTTATCGTGCAGAAAAAATGCTGAAAATATAAATACTGATAAAAATAATATCGGTACGGAAATTAATAATGAAAATTTAAAAAATCGACTGACATTACAGACATTGCCTTTAAACTTATTTAAATTTCAAAGAATGGCTAAGCTTCCTGTAGCTTTTAAAGGAGAAGGAGAAAGCGAATGGGTAAGATTTTGCAGAAATAAAAGAAAATGTCCAAACATGAAACTTGAAGAAGTAATGTCATGGAATGTAAAAAGTTATAATGCCTGCGTTGTAAACCCGATATTAGAGAATAAAGCATTATTTGGGTTTTTACATGAGTATGTTCCTTATATACTGCAAAATACAACAGAAGAAGATGCAAAAATAAAAGCTGAAACAATCAGCCATATATCAAAAAACATAAAAGGTTTAAATACTAATCCTTCTGATACCGCAAAATTAATTGCTGCTTTAAAAACCCACGAACAATCAGATATTTTTAATCGAACTATATTATTAGATTATCCTCATTACTCAAAAATTCGTAATATAAATACTATAATCATTAATTCTTCAAAAGAAGAACCCAAAAGAGCAATTACTGACATACTTAATAAAATGTCAGATAAAAAATTACACGAAAAAACAGAGTTAATTATGCATATTGCAGACATGCTGCCTTTAATTAATCATTCCGTTAAGGCAAAGATGGCTCAAGCAATTTTTTCGGACGAAAGATTATATGCTAATACAGAATTTATGGCAAATTCCCCCGAAATATTAAGTAACACTAAAACTCAGAATGAAGCAAAAATTAAACTGTTTTTAATTAATAAAATATTACAAAATGAAGATTTATTAAATAACAGAACTTTTATTAATAAAGCAACTTCAATGATAAAAAATGCTAAAACCTTGGAACAAGCTAAAATTATTTCCTTAATTATGTCTGATAAGAGATTATCCGAAAATCCCGATTTTATGGCAATATCAGGTGAATTTATTGAAAATGCCGAAGAAGAAGAAAATGCAAAAATAAAAATAAATTTACTAAGCAGAATATTACAAAATAAAGATTTATTAAATGATAAATCTTTTATTAAATTATTAAAATCATTAGAAACCAAAGAGCAAGCACAACTTATTTTTAATATTATTTCAGATAAGAAATTATTTTCAAATGAAAAATTAATGGAAGAAGTTAAAAACATTATATATAGCACTCAAGATTCCGACTCATCTTACGGAAAGGAAATTATTGAAAAAGCCAAAATAAAGTCAAATGTATTAAATGAAATTTTGAAAAATAAAGATTTATTAGAAACACCTTCTTTTATTAATAATGCCGTTGAACTGTTAAAAGCGGTTGAAACAAAAGCGCAAGGGGAATTAACCATTGGTATTATGTCTGATAAAAGACTATTCGGAGATGAAAAATTTATGAAAAATGCCTGGTATATTATAAGAAATGCTGAAAATTCCGAATGCGCAAAAACAGAAATAAAAATATTAAACAAAATATTAAAAAATGAAAATTTGTTAAATGATGAAAAATATATTTATAAAGCTGCTAAAATAATGACTTTTTCAAAAACTCCGCATGGAGCAAAACTCGGATTTGACATTCTTTCTAATGAACGCTTTTATAATAATTCCGCATTAATGGCATGCAGTAAATTAATAATAAACAACACCTATGTTAATAATATAGAAAATATACTGCCTGTTTTTGAAGATAAAGAAATATCTCAATCTCAAGTTAAGAATATTTTAACTAACAAAACAGCTTCTAAATTTATTGATATATATAAAAAACAAAATATAAACGAAATATCAAGAGAAAGTAAAAAGGATTTATTGAAAAAATTAGTCGATTCCAAAGAAGGTATATTTAATATTCCTTATAATATAAAAAAATTCTTTCCGATAATTCCCGATAATCAAAAAGATTATTGCAGGCTTTTACCTTCGGTTGTCCGTTCCTTAGGATTTGATACAAATATTTTGATTGAAAAAGATTTTGTTAAAAAATTAAATAACTTAGGTGAAACACTTGAAAAAATATCCGAGGAAAATTTTAAAAAGCTTGAAATTCGTCAGGAATATTCTAAAGATGAATTTATAGAAGATATACTGAAGAGAATTAAAGATTTACCTGAAAAGGAAAAACAAAAAGTTTTTGATTATTTTGGTTTTGAACTTTATAGAAATGATGAAAAAAGAAATAATGGTATAAAGTATGCCGCAACAGGATATTCAATTGCGGGTTACCCTGTAAATTTAAATAACGGAGAAAAATTATCGCAGATTGAAAGTGCAAAAACAAGACAAATAATAGAAGATTTAAGACAAAATGTTATAAGATTTTCTAAAAACAATAAAATAATATGTGAAAATAAAGAGCTGGAAAATGATTTGAATAATATAATAAAATTTCTGCCGGAGTTAAGACCTTTAATAGGCTGTAATCAGCACGGAGAAAAAATTAAAATTCAGGATGGAACAGAAGTTCAAAAAGGTCATCAATTTGACGTATTTAAACATTCACTGAAAGTAATGCAGGGAATTGTTAAAGATGCAGGATATAAAAATTTAAAAAATCCCGAGGATAAAAAAATAATGCTGCTTGCTTCTCTATTACACGATATAGCTAAAAAAGAAGGGGCATTAGATAAGTATCATGCAGATAATTCAAGTTTTGACGCTTCTTTTATTGTTAAAAAATTCAAGTTAGAAAAAGAAACAGAAATAAAACTTTTCACTCTTATAAAAAATCACGAATGGAATAACTATGTTAACAGCGCGGCAACTTCCAAAGAACGTACCCAACGGCAGCAATCAGTTGCTTATGATCTAAGACACGATAATTTATTTGATATGTCATTAATATTTACTCATGCGGATTTGAAAGCTGTAAATGATGAATTTCACGACTTAAAAAATGAAAAAAGGATATCAAAAGCTGACGGAATTACAAGAAGCTACGGAGAAGCAGCTGATTTTCACGCAAAAGAAATAAAAAAATTTATTGAAGAACTTAAGCCTTCACAGCCGTTACTGCCTGTTACCCCAATACCTTCCTCAAATACAATACAAAAAGCAATAACAAATATTAATGCTGACGGCAGCACCAATATAAAAGGTGTTTACAAAGATAAAGACGGACTTATAGTTTTAAAATATAACGAGCTTGAAAATGAAGATTTGGAAAAAATAGGATTTCCAATAGGCAGCATAACAAAAGGGATTACGGCGAAAACAAGTGCCGGAGAAGATGTTAATACAGGTAATATTAAGTTTTTTGCACACGGTCTGGATTATTCAAATCAATTAGCAAAATTTAATGCTTTTTCTCTTATTGATTCAGATGTACTTTTATCAGTAAGCTACGCTGAAAGACCGGAAAGTAAATACAGATTTTTTAGAGCACAGGGAATATTGCTTGATTGCGATACAAAATATGTACACGGCGGAGGAGAAACGGACTCAGGCTCCGGCTGCGGCAAAGAAATAAAAGATTTCAAAAAAAGATATATTTTTGGCGGCGACCGTGAAGGTGATAGAAAATTTATTTCAAAACTCATAAAAAATGCCTTGAATATTGAATCAGATAAAGAGTACATTGACTTTGTCGATAAACATAAAAACAGCTCTATGCTTAAAATAGAGGAGGACAAAAGAAATGCACTTATAAGAGCATTTGCCGAAATAAATTCAAGCATAAGAACGGGAAAAAGAGAGTACAATGAAATGTACATTTCAAACCCTAAACCGCCAATGGCAGTATTTGCCTATGCAGAGAATTATCACGAAAAAATAAACAATCCTTTAGAATTTTTGAACAGAACGGAAATACAAGAGCATGAATTAAAAGCAGTAAGGGAAAGAACCGAATTTTTACGCGAATATGCAATAGAAAAAAACATTCCTTTTATTGTATTTGGTGATTAATAAATAACGGTATAAATACTGTTTTATGCCAATATACTTTATGGCGCGGAAACTTTTATAATATTCAATTTTCAATATGCAATTTTTTAAACCACAGTTTTATTCATCATCTAAAACGTCAACTACACATACTTCAGCAGGATCTCCGTTACATTCGGGACGTGCAAAGGAACCAAAAGAAACTGAATTATATGTACAAAATCCGACTGTAGCTCTCAAACTTGCAGCTCCGCCCGGTGTATGTACATTTCCTATGGGATAAGAAACAGTTCCATCCTCGCATGTTACTTCTAATTGCACTCTTGTATTATCTTCAGGATTTTCTTCAATACTTTCGATAACACATACTGTAGTAGGTTCTCCGCCGCAGGGTGCAAAACTTCTTGCTCCAAAATGATTGTTGTTGCTTGTCGGCGAGACGCAATAACCTACAAGCATAGCAGAACCATCAAAACCCGGAGCAACAGTTCCTTTTGAAGTAACTATTCTTCCGTCAGAACACCTTCCTGATAGAGTTACGTGCCATATTGCAAGCCTATTATCTTCATTAAGCATGTCATCATATAACTTCTCAATATTATCGGGCGATAAACTATCTATTAAATCAAAATCCATAAATTACCTCTCTATCTCAAATTTATCCAAAATATTATTTTTAAATTTGTGAAATCCGCTATATGGCGTAAAAGTCAGTTCTTCAAAATAAAGTTTATTTTGATATATCATCCAATCTGCTCTTACAAAATTAAAATCTTTTGATAACTTTTTACTTAATTCAAACGATTGA
>CAJOJP010000110.1 GCA_905234915.1 Candidatus Gastranaerophilales bacterium | reverse complement strand
CATCCGAGCGGCTTTGGGTTGAAGCTAGCAAAGTAGAATACGTAGCAGCAGCTTTGAAGATTTTTTCTTAAGACTGAATTTTTAATTATTTATATATTTCTCTGTCAAAGGTATAATTATTTTTTGCACCCAAATATATTTTTCGTTGTAAAAATTTATATAGCAGCCGTTTCTCATTTGCATAATTCTATTTCCGCTTATTATTACAAAAAAGCAATTTTAAAATATCTTTTGTTTTTATATTACAAGAAGATATATGTGTAATTTTTTGGAGCGAAGTTTTGAAAATAAATAATATTTATGGTGTGCATTTTCCTGAAAATAATAATGATAAAGATAAACAAACCGAAAATTTAACTGAAATACAAACAAAAACGGCTCAGGCAAGTTCTCTTGATGCTTTAGATACTCAAGGCAGAGCTCAAGTTAATTTTGGCCGCGATTATCATTACATGTCTTTTGAAGAATATAAAAAATTAAAAGAAGAAATCAAGAAAAAAATAAAAACTCTGCCTGAAAATATTAAGCCGTTAACTTCTAATTGGCATATAGAAGCTCCATGGGGAAATTATACTTGTACAAATATTAATATTGCGAAGAAAATTCTCTCAAGTCCAAGATTGTATAATAATCCTGATTTTATGAAAGGTTCAACATTTTTGCTCTCTTTATGCAGCGATTCATCAGAAAATAAACCAATTTCAAAAGTATTGGACGAAATTATAAATAGCGAAAATAAAGCCGGTGATAATGAAGTTTTTATGAAATATTCGAGTGATTTGGTTTTATCGGCATTAACTCCCGATTCATTAGACTTATTAAAACAAATTATGTCAGAACCAAATCTATATGGTAATGATGATTTTATGAAATCGGCAAAAGCTATTTTACAAAAAAGCTACAAACAATCTGATGTAAAATCAGACTTATTAAAAACAATATCAAATAACAGTGATTTAACACAAGATGATGCATTTATGAAACATATCGGCTATATTATTGCAAATACGGAAACGCAACAAGAAGCTGATTTGATAAAACAAATTATTACCGATAAAAATTTTTACGGAAATGATAAATTTCTTTATTACGTCAATGATTTATTATTTTACAGTCATTACAGCGGATTAAAACCCGAAGAAAAAGAAAAAGCTCAAAGCGGAATAAAATTAAAATCCGATTTGTTAAATGAAATTATGAGTTCCGGCAGAAATTATAAACCTGAAGAAATTACAAATTTTAGCAAGATGTTCAGATACTGCGATACAAAAGTACAATATGAAATCGCAAAAAAAATAATGTCTGATGAAAGATTATATGGTAATGATGATTTTATGAAGCCCGCAATAACATCATTTTTTGAGTTCGCAAAAACAGACGGACAATTAAAAACAGCATCAAAAATAATGTCCGATGAAAAATTCTACACTAATCCCGATATAATGAAAAATTCATACATGTTAATTATGAGTTCAAGAAATGAAAAAAATGCAGAAAAAAGAATAGCTCAGCTTGATAAATTTATACAATTAAGTGAAATTTTTAAGGACAATGAAAATATAAAAAAATATATACCGGATATGGTATTTGACTCAAATAACGAATTTTCAGAAGAAATTCTGGGGAAAATAGTATCAGAAAAAAGGCTTTATAAAAATGAAAATTTTATGCAGTATGCGCCATCGTTAATAAGCTTTGCAAATACTAAAGAAAAAAGCGAAATTGTACAAAATATTATGTATAGAACAGCATTTTTTAAAGATGAAAAATTAATGAAAAGTGCCGTCGATATTATTAAGGAAGCGGATAAACCTGAAAAAATTCAACTTGCAGCAAAAGTTTTATCAAATGCAAAACTTTACGGCAATGAAAAATTTATGGAAAATACTTTTCTAAAATTTAATAAGTGTTTCTTTTTCGGAAAAGAATGTCCATTAGACGAACAAATTAAATTTTCATTAGATTTATTAAACGATTTAACAGACCCGTCTAAAAAATTAGCAGATAATCAATTGTTTATGCAGTATGCACCGGATTTAATCTTTGCTGCAAATACAAAAGAACAATATGAAATTATAAAACACATTATGTCAAAAATAAGTCTTTTAAACAATGAAGATTTTATGAAAAAAGCACATGATTTTGTAAAGTATTCTGATACACCTGAATGTGCAGAAGTTGCAAATACAATTTTATCAAATACAAAACTTTACGGTAATAAAACTTTTTTGGGTACTGTTCCCGGCATCATGGCTAATACCTGCACAGTGGAAACTGCAAAAATCAAAATTGATTTACTTGATAAATTAAAAGACAAGTTAAGTGATAATGTTTATCGGACACATAACATTGCAGGATTAATTGTTTATGCAAATACAAAGGAACAATCTGATATTGCTAACCAAATTATCTCAAACCAAGACTGGTTTAATGATGATAAATTTATGAATTATGCACCTAATATTGTAGCAGCTTCAAATAGTCCCGAAAAATTTAAAATTACCAATAAAATTTTATCGGAGGAAAGATTATATAAAACCCAAAGTCTTTTATTCCATATCAGAAATATAACAGAAAACATAAATACTGATAAACAAGCGGAAAATCTTTTAAAAATACTTGATGATAAAGATTTTTCCATTGAGCAGATTGCTGACGTTATAAAAAACGGCGAAATTCCCGAATATAAAACAATTAAAAAGTTTTATAAACTTGCAGGTAAAGATAAAGCTGCTTCATTATCATCTAATGATATTAAAATTGCATTAAAATTTATTGACCTTTTTAAAACAAAAAATATTAATGAAATACCAAGGCAGACAAAAAAAGAATTTTTAAAAAGTTTAATATCCTTAAACAACGGATTATTTAATATTTCTGAAGATATGAAACAAATGTTTCCGCTCCTGCCTGCAAATCAAGAAGCTTATTGCTCTTTACTGCCTTCTATAGTCCGTTCATTAGGTATTGAAACAAAAGAGCTCTCTGATAATGAAATAACGGAATTTAATAACAATATAAATAAAATGGGGAATACACTTAAAGAATTATCCGATGAAGATTTTAGAAATCTTGATATAAAGCAGATGTATTCTAAAGATGACTTTATTAAATATACGCTGAATAAAGTTAAAAATTTATCCGAAAAGGAAAGACAAAAAGTTTATGACTATTTCGGTTATGAACTTTATAAAAATGAAAATGCAAGCTATAAAACTCCTGATGGTACAGGTTTTTCAATTACCGGTTATCCCGTTAAGTTGAATAACGAAGAAAAATTAGAACAAATTACAGACCCTGATACACGTAGAGTTATTAAAAATTTAGAAAAAGATGTTATAAATTTTTCTCAAAATAATAAAGTAATCTGTAATAATAAAGAATTGCAAAAAGAAATAAATGATATTATTAAAGTACTCCCCGAACTGCGTCCTGCAATAGGTAATATTCAAGCCGGTATGAATGGTACCGAGGGAAGTCATGAATTTGATATATTTCAGCATTCATTGAAAGTAATGCAGGGAATAGTTAAAAACCCCCAATATGATACGTTAAATCCTTCTGATAAAAAAATCATTCTGCTTGCTTCTTTATTACACGATTTAACTAAAAAAGAAGGGGAATCAGACGGAACTCACGCAACTAATTCCAGTTTTGACGCTTTCTTTATCTCTAAAAAATTCAAATTAACTCAAGATGAAACAATAAAATTATTTAATCTTATAAAACATCATGAATGGCTTAATTATGTAAATTCTACTTCTGTTAAATCAATAGAGGAACGCACAAAAAGACAACAATCCATTGCTTACGATTTAAGACACGATAATATGTTTAAAATGGCTTTAATATTTACCCACGCTGATTTAAAAGGTGTAAATTCCCAATTTCACGACACAACAGACGGTAAAGGCAGAACTGATTTTGAAGGAGTTAAAAGAAGTTTCGGCGAGGCGGCCGATTTCCACGCTGAAGCAATAAAAAAAGATATTGAAGAATTAAAAAAATCACAACCGTTACTGCCCGTTACAAAAATTCCAAAAGCAAGCGAAATAAAAGAAGCAATTACAACCGTAAATCCTGACGGAAGTACAAATATAAAGGGCGTTTACAAAAATAAAGACGGACTTATTGTTGTAAAATATAATGAGCTTAAAAATGAAGATTTGGAAAAAATCGGGTTTCCCAAAGGAAGTATAACAACGGGAATAAAAACAAAAACGAGTGCAGATGAAGATGTTGATACGGGTAACATAAAGTTTTTTGTACACGGACTTGATTATCCCAACCAGCTTGCTAAATTTGATGCTTTTTCTCTCGTTGATTCAGATGTATTATTATCTGTAAGTTACGCTGAACGCCCCGAAAGTAAATCGAGATTTTTTAGACCTCAAGGCATAATTCTTGACTGTGATACAAAATATGTACACGGCGGAGGAAATACAGATGCAGGAAGCGGCTGCGGTAAATATATACAGAATTTTAAAGATAACTATATTTTTGGCGGGTTTAGAGAAAAAGACAGAACATATATTGCTGACTTAATTAAAGAAACTTTAGACTTCGATGACGAACAATATATTGATTTTGTAAAAAAACACGAAAATGATTCTTTGCTTGAAATAGAACCCGAAGAAATTAGAGAAAAAATAATAAAAGCATTTGCTACAATAAATTCAAATATAAGAAAAGGCAAACGAGCATATAATGAAATGTACATTTCTAACCCAAAACCTCCTATGGCTGTTTTCGCCTATTCAGAAAACTATAATGAAGAAATAAAAAATCCCGTTGATTTTTTAAACAGAGAAACAACTGAAAAATTTGAACACTCAAGCGTAAAAACAAGAACCGAATTTCTTCAAAAATATGCAAAGGAAAATGATATTCCGTTTATAGTTTTTGGCAAATAAATTTTTTAAAAAGTATAAAAAAAAAGCCGACCAGACTTGGCGGCTACTAGACTTATTTTTGGGGGAGGGAAGTTTAATGGACTTATTGTCCTTCATACTTTATATATCGACATTATTTTTTTTAACTTTAGCTTTTAAATAAGTTTTTTTATAAAAATGAAAAAAACCTTATTATATAAGATTTTTCAGCTTCATAAAACTTAATTTTTCTATTTTCCCCTTTTTAAAACAACTCATATTAGGTTTAAAATATTAAGTTTTATTACAAATGATATATACTTTGTAATCAAGTAATATCGGTAATTTTGAGGGAATGAAATAAAAATATTTTAAAAGTATATACTTTATATAGCAATTATGCATTTTATTTTGTTTTTATATATATACAGAACACGATAAGAAGGATAAAAGAAATGGGATACGCATTATTTGCACAACAAAAATTAGTTTTATGCGGGTTAATTAATACGG
>CAJOJP010000109.1 GCA_905234915.1 Candidatus Gastranaerophilales bacterium | reverse complement strand
GTACCCGAAGGGTACGAGTTACGAAGCCACGACTGAGATTGATGTTATCTGTGCGTAGCATCAGGACGCTATTTTTTGTTTTTTATTGTTTTTTTGGGGAAAAGTGTAAAAGACGATTATTCATCATAATATACTTTCTGATGCATATTAACTTTAATAGTTTAATATGTTTCTGAACTTTGACACTGATAGGATATTATTATTCCGGCAATTAACCGGTATAACAATTGGATTTTAAAAAATAAAAACCTTATATTAATTAATAAGTCCTTCGCAGAGTAAAAATCTGCCTAGTGGAACAGTCTTGCAGTAATTGTTTAGAGAATCAACAAAACATTGATTTTCGCAAAAACCTCCTGACAAATATAATTTTTCCGGTCTTTTTGCAAAACTCCATGCGTTATATGCTATTCCATGTATAAACCTTGAAATCGCAATTTCGGCACTCGTTCCCTTTGCTATATCATCCATAATTTTTTCCAGCCCGAAAATACCGCAGGTTATTATATATTTTTCTTTTGAAAATTTTAAATTTTCAATTTTTATATTATAAAATTTCAATAACATTTCAACCGTTGCCCCCGTTGAGCTTGAACAGCTGGTATTCCAATCCAAATCCTTAAAATTACCGTTTTTAAACGCTGCCCATTTGGAATCTCTGCTGCCCATATCTAAAATTACGGAATTTTCCTCCGTAACTTTTGATTGAAAACCTTTTATTAAAGCAATAACTTCATTTTCATAATTTTTTTTATTTTTTAATAAGTTTAAAGACATGTGTCCTGTTGCTCTGTCAAATTTAAAATTTATGTTTTTTAAATTTTGCGATGGCATAACATAATAATTACATCCATTTTCCTGTTTTATTAAAAAAGCTGCATAATTATTCATAAGTGAAGATTTGTTTTCTATTATTTTCGACCACGTTGTGCCGGCATCAAGAAATATCATTATCTTAACCTCAGAAATGCTTCTATTTTCGCTCTTGTTGAATTGGTTGCTTTATCGTCAATATCAATATAAAGCCCGTTATATTTATCCGCAAGATATTTTGCAAGCTGCGTTTTTGCACAAAAAGACTGTGAATAGAACACTGTAGGCACTTCCCTGTCAACAAACATTTCAAGTGCTGTATCTGCAGGTGTCCTGGCTTCAACACACCTAATCCAACCGTATAAGTGCGTATTATCGGGAAATAATTCCAAAATAGAAAGGTCATTTGGCGGTACACCCCAAAAACCAAATTTTGCTTTACTTTGTTTAAAATCCGTTTTTATTGGTTCTATAATTCCTTGCGTTATAAGTTCGACTTTTTTTCTTAACGGCAAATCAGATGTTGAAATTACTGTATTTTGCCTGTAAGTTTTTTCTTCAAATATTGATGTAATAACGCTAAATCCCATATCTTTCAATATTTCAGCCGCAAACATTCCGTTATCGCATTTGTCTTTACCTACAGAAGCTATAACCGTAATTAATTCATTCCTATAACAGATTGCTGCATTTATAATATTTTGTATTATTGTGCAGCAGGTTTCAGGAAGAATATTCTGTTTTGTAAAGCCGTAATCGACATCAAAATCTACCCATTTTGCCTGCGGGTACATTTTTTTATATTTTTTTATTATGTCAGGATGCGGATATCCCCAAAAACCGATTATATTTTTCATATTTTGATTATATTATAAAAAGATTAGGCAATTATATACAATTTTTAGACTTATGCACCCAAATATATTTTTTAGTGTAAAAAAATACATAATTACAAAAAATAAACTGCCCTTTTTGGACAGTTTATTTTCTTTATGTAATAAATTTATATTATACCTTGAGCTGTCATTGCTGCCGATATTTTCTTAAATGCCGCAATATTAGCACCCGCAACATAATTGCGATTTAAATTATATTCTTTTTCAGCCTCTTGAATTTGTCTGAAAATATTAATCATAATACTTTCAAGCTTTCTGTCAACTTCTTCAAAAGTCCAAGCATCACGCATAGAGTTTTGTGTCATTTCAAGAGCGGAAGTTGCAACACCGCCGGCATTTGCAGCTTTTCCGGGAGCTAAAAGCACTTTATGTTCTAAAAAGTAAGCAACAGCTTCATTTGTGCACGGCATATTAGCACCTTCTCCAACCGCTATTATTTTTTTATCGGTTAACAATTTTGCCGCTTCAAGATTTATATCATTTTGAGTTGCACACGGCAGAACAATATCTGCTTTTAAAGTATAAACAGCAGGTATGCTTCCGTTATTTTCCAAATAAACGGCAGAGGGAACAAAATTCAAATATTCTTTTATTCGTCCTCTTTGAACTTCTTTTATTTGTTTAACTACATCAAGTTTAATACCTTTTTCATCCAAAATACAGCCGGTGGAATCGCTCATTGCAATAACCTTCACACCAAGCTGATGAGCTTTTTCACATGCATAAATTGCGACATTTCCGCTTCCCGATATAATTGCGGTCTTACCTTCAAGCGATATATTATTTGCTTTAAGCATTTCGCGCATAAAATACATCAGACCATAGCCTGTTGCTTCTTTTCTTGCTAAAGAACCGCCGTATTCAAGACCTTTACCTGTTAAAACACCTGCTTCATAGGTATTTCTTATTTTTCTGTATTGTCCGAATAAGTATCCTATTTCCCTGCCTCCAACACCGATATCTCCTGCAGGAACATCCAAATCATGCCCGATATATTTTTGAAGTTCATTCATAAAACTCTGGCAGAAACTCATTATTTCTCTGTCTGATTTGCCTTTCGGATCAAAATCGCTCCCGCCTTTACCTCCACCTATGGGGCGGGTTGTAAGTGCATTTTTGAAAATTTGTTCAAATGCTAAAAATTTCATTATACTCTGGTTTACGGAAGGATGAAATCTTAAACCGCCTTTATATGGCCCTATTGCACCATTAAATTGAACTCTGTATCCTCTGTTTACCTGTACTTGACCTTTGTCATCCGTCCATGGCACACGGAATGATACAATTCTTTCAGGTTCAACAAGCCTTTCCAAAAGTGCAGAATCTCTAAATTCCTTTTCATGTTGAATGATTACGGGTTCAATTGACGACAAAACTTCTTTTAATGCCTGAATAAATTCTTTTTCATAGCTGTTTTTTGCTTCTGTTTCTTCTATTACTTTTCTTAAATATTCGGATTGCATTTGCCGCTCCTGTGTAATCATACATTTTTCTCCTTCAAGGCTGTTTTCTATAATCCTTTAAACACTCAGCCTTCATAATGTTCAGTTGAAATTATATCACAAAAAACAGAGAGTACTTACTATTAAGAAAAATTAATATTTAAAGATTTTTTATTAAAGTTTTTATTATTTACTGCCGATATCGGAATTATAAGCAAAAAAAGGAAAAACGTATATGCCGAGAGCAAGAAAATTATTTTGTAAAAGTATTTTCGGAGATACTCAAAAAACTCTGGAAGCTATTCAACGATTTATTGATCAGGATTCAAAAATAAAAAATAATTCGGAACTAAAAAAAGAAACAGAACAGGAAAATCCTTCAGGTTCTGTTAACAGAGTTGTAAACAGTGTTCTAAATGAAAATATTGCACACGAAATAGATAAAATAATCAAAGATTTATGATTTTTTTATAAGAACAAAATTATATTTTGTATTTTTTTGTTGTTCCAAATCAAGTATTGTTCGTTCCAGAATGCTTATTTCCGAATTTAATGATTTGATTTGGTTTGTTAGTGTTGTATTTTTTGTGTTTCCGGAAGGAATATTTTCAATTGAAGGAAATTCTTTATATAAAAATTCAAGTTTCTGTAGAATAGTTTTCTGTTTTTCTTCTTGTGTTTTGATGCTTGCAGATATATTTTCGAGAATATTTTTTAATTCCAAAATTTTTTGTGATGAAGTTTCTGATTCTTTTTTATGATTTTTATTATTCTTTAAATTTGTTTTTGAGTTTAATAATTGTTCAATAGTGTTGCTTAAAGCTTCTTGTCTTTCTTTTAGAGATTTAATTGCTATTTCCGTATTAATAAATTCTTTTTCTAATTGTTCTTTTGTTTGCATTGCCAAAAATTCCGGATTCTTGCTTAATTCCTCTAATTGAGCTTCAAAATCGGTAATTGCAGCTCTTTTTATCGAAATATCTTTTTTAATACTTGCAATAGTTTCGTCTGTTTGTATTTTTAAACCTTCAAGTCTATAGTCTATGGCTTGCAGATTATTTACGGCTTCATCTCTTTGTAATAATAAACGATGAAATGACTTTAATATATTTGATGCGGATAAACGCTGATTTATACCGGATTTTCCGTTTTGTAAAACATTTGTAACCGCATATTTAAATTTATCCTGTGGCATATTATGTTCTATTGAAGGAAACATTGCAAGAAATTCATTAAAGGATATTCCTTTTTTTAAATCGTGATTACAGCAATAGCATGCTTCAACAAGATTAATATCCGAGTGATGATTTTCTTCTTTTTGGTTTTGAGGAGAAATATGGTCAATTGTTTTAAGAATTGGGCGCATATTCCTTGCCAGGAGCTTTATTGCTTCCTCGTAAGTTTTTTTATATATTTGCTCAAGTATAGTTTCACCTTTTAAAAAAGGTTTCTTTTCTGATATTTCAAGAAAATTTTTGAAAAATTCTATTTCAGCGTTATTTTCCATTCGTTTTGCCAGTGCAATTTCATCAGAATATTTAGCTCCGGTGAGTTTTTCAGTAATACTTTTTATTTTTCCTTGTAATCGCGCCGATTTAAGCTGCATTATTTCCTTTGCCATACTTTCAAGCTGAGCTTCGGTATAAACTTTGCATCCGCAATAAGCACAGTGGTTTGTAGGATTTGTTATATCTGCATAATCATAATTTTTTGAGGAAAAACTGATTGTATCTGCTTTTATTCCCATATTATCTCTGGTTTTATCAGGTTTATTTACAATAATCCGATTATATAATCCTGTATTAAATGTTTGTATTCTCAAGTTTTAATTTTCTTTCAATTTAACAATGTTTTGCATTTTAATAAAAATCCTGAATTTTTTTTTTGCCATTTATCATAATTGTTCAAATTCTACATATTACAATTTTTATTTTTTTATAAGAAAAAATAGTTGACTTAGACAGATGTTCTTGTTATTTTATAAAAGTAGATATTAAAAGCGTCTGTAGCTCAGTAGGTAGAGCACTCCCCTTTTAAGGGATAGGTCGCGCGTTCGAATCGCGCCAGACGCACCACTTATGATAAGGGCTTCCAAGCCCTTTTTATTTTTGTTAAATTTAAGTTCTTTGTCCACTTTTTGTCCACTTCGTAGTTTGACACAGTAATCAATAATTATAAATAACTATTTATGTAATTTTTCACCTCAAATGTAATTTTTCACCTCAAATAATTATTGACGGTTCAAATGATTATTAGGCTGAAACTCGCTGTGTGTTTTAAAAATGGCGGTCGGAAGTACTCCAAAATTCGCATTTGAAAAAGTCCGAAAATTGTGTCCGAAAATGTCCTGAGCTTGGACAGAAATCAAAATGCAATAATGGCGGGACTTTACGTCCTGTTTGAAAAGTGTACGCCTCAAATGCGAATTTGGAAGAGGACATTTTTAAAAATGACAATAATTTTTAAAAAAGTAACAGCACATTTGATAATTTTAATAAAAGTAACACCCATTTTGATAATTCGGGTCGGAAGTACTTAAACGCAGCAATAAAGCCTTAAACATCCAATTTTTAGTGTAAATTTGTAACATCAACATTGGTGTTACGTTTTGATACGAAAACGGCAGAAAGCTCGGAAGCAGAGTTCCAATCTTCTTTTTTAAGAGCCATACTGTTTGTACCATGAACGAAAACTCTAAAAACGAACAATACATTGATATTAATACCGTAGCCAAATTAAAAGGGCTGACAAGCACTCGTTCTCTGAGATTAGAAATTAATAAACCTAATAGTAAATATATTGCTCGTGAAATTAAAGTAAATGGCGGAACTTCTTATGAAATATTATACGCATCATTAGAACCTGAAATACAAGAAAAACTTGATGATGACGAAATATTTTCACGAGCCTTAGTCCCGTATGAAGAAAAACCTCGAAATACATTCGTTGCCGAAAACGCACGATTAACAGCTTACGCAAGAATTGATATTATCTATGCCTTAGAAAATATCAGAAAG
>CAJOJP010000108.1 GCA_905234915.1 Candidatus Gastranaerophilales bacterium | reverse complement strand
TATTTTCAATATGCTGTTGACCTGTTACTCCGGAATTTATTTCATCTTGTGTTCTTGGCAAAAACTTTGTCGCAATAACAAAATCTTCTCGTTTCGCTGTAAAATCTTTTAAGGCTCTCCCGACATATTGCTCGCTTGTACCTGATTGGTATGCGATTGCGGTATCATAAAAATTAACACCTAATTCAAGTCCTCTTTTTATAATTTCTCTTGAGTGTTTTTCATCAATAGTCCAAGAATGCTGTCCTCTTTGATTATCGCCAAATCCCATACATCCCATGCAAATACGGGATACATTAAGCTCTGAATTTCCAAGTTTTGTATATTTCATCTTTCACCTCGTTCACCTAATAATTTTCTAATTGAATTATAAGCAAGTTCATATATAGAGTGATAAATAAATCCGGTATCTGCAATTTTCATAGCTTCTTTTTGCTTTTCATTTACCGCTGCATAAGGATAAATTCCGTAAATAAACGGGAATAACGCATAAATAAAATCGTTTATTTCACTTTCTTGCATATCGGGACAGAATTTTTTAATTAAATTATTAACGGTTTTAATTGACTTACCGTAAGCAACTTTAAATTCCGTTAATATTTCAAGCCGGCTGTTTGCTTCCATTTCAAAATGGTTCATACTCATCAGCTTTAACATTTGTTCTCTTTTTTCAAGAGTTTTAGCAATATTTTCAGCAATATCTTCTTTTGATAATTTTTCATTATTATCTATAATTTTGTTTAAATCTTTACTCCATTTTTCATATTCAATTTTATTTAATGTCAAAAAGATTTCTTCTTTTGTTTGGAAATAATTGTAAATAGATGTTCTTTTAAAGGTTGTTAAATCCGCAATATCTTTTAATGTAATCTCTTTAAAATTTTTAATTTTATACAATTCTTCGCAAGCATTTATAATTTCTTCTTTTCTTTTGGATATTAATTTTTCAGAATTTATTTTCATTAAGTATTTCCACTTAAATTGACACAACGTTAATAAAATGATATATTTATTTTGACATTGTGTCAAGTTTATTAAAGGAAAATATATGATAAAAAAAATACTTGTATTAATGTTAATATCACTATTTATGTTTAATACAGCAGAAGCAAAAGAGGGTAAAAATATGACAAGGCAGGAAATTGCAGATAAAAATTTAGAAATTTTGTTTAATGTCAAAACTAAAGATAATAAAGGTTCTGATAAAGATTTCATGGATATTCTGCAGAAATATATTTTCGGCGAAGTTTTCACGATTGGTGATTTAGACATAAAAACAAGAGAACTGCTGACAGTTACAAGTTTAACTGTTATGCAGACACTTCCTCAATTAAAGGCACATATAGCAGGTGCGTTAAATGCAGGAAATACACCTGTTGAAATAAGAGAAACAATATACCAGTGTGCACCTTTTATCGGTTTCCCGAAAACTTTAAATGCAATTTCTGTCTTTAATGAAGTTATAAAAGAAAGAGGGCCGGAAAAAGAATTAAAAAGCACAAAAACAACTAACGAAAGTGATAGATACCAAAAAGGCTTTGAAATACAAAACCCTATGTATGGTGATGAAATCGTACAAAATATGAAGGGGTTACCTGATGATATGGGAAGTGACGTTGCAAGATTTTTAACAGAAGTTTGTTTTGGCGATTTTTATACCAGAGGCGGTTTAGATATAAAAACAAGAGAGCTTATGACAATAGCAATACTTACAGCAGCAGGAAATACAGGAGTTTTAAAAAGCCATATAAAAGGTAATTTAAAAGCGGGTAATTCAATAGAAACGATAACTACAGCAATTATTCAGGTTATGCCTTATGTCGGTTTTCCTAATGCTTTTGCCGCATTAAAAGCAGTTAAAGAAATAATGGCTGAATAATGAACAGAAGAAATTTGGGCTGGACAAGTGCCGGTGAAATAATAGCATCAGGTGTTTGGACAGAAGGAAGTGTAAATAACACACAATATCCTCAAATGGCTTACGAATTAGGTAAAAGTTTGTAAGAAATTTAAATATGATAACCTAAAAAGGAGTAAAATTTATGAAAAGAATATTATTATTAACATTTGCTATTTTATTTTTAACATCAAATTTAAGTTATGCTTTCAGTTTTAATAAAAAAGGAGAAAATATGCAGACTTTGCAGGAATATCAAAAAACTATAATGTTTCCTATCGGCAGCAAAAATGATGCTTACAAACAATATTTTATCGGTCAAAGTTATATTTCGCCGATTTCAACAGAGCAGGTAAAAATGTATAATGTAACTTTTGAACCTAAATGCAGAAATAACTGGCACATTCATAAAGCAAAAACAGACGGCGGACAAATTTTAATTGCAGTAGGAGGCAGAGGTTATTATCAGGAATGGGGAAAAGAAGCTATAGAAATGAAACCCGGTGATGTTATAAACATTCCTGCAAATGTTAAACACTGGCATGGTGCTGCACCTGATTCATGGTTTTCGCATATTGCAGTAGAGGTTGACGGCATTGAAACGGATAATGTTTGGCTTGAACCTGTAAATGATGAAGAATACGGCAAATTGAAATAATTATATCAGCAGGATTTCTTACAAATGCAGATAATTGAATATAATCCAAAATATAAAGAGCAATTTATTGAATTTAACAAAGATTGGATAACTTTGGTTTTCTTGAAGAAAATGATTTAAAAACTTTTGAAAATATAGAAAATTCTCTAAAATCTGGCTCTATGATATATATGGCTGCAGCTAATGACATATTGCTCTCTGGCTGTATGGCAAAAAAAAGACAGCAGGGAAGAATGGGAAATATGCAAATTATGTTCAAATAAACATATTGAACATAAAGGAGCAGGAACTAAAGTATTTAAGGCTTGTTTTGATTATGCTCTAAAAAACGGTGCAAAAAAAATTTATATAGTTTCAAACAGTAAATTAAAAGCGGCTTTGCATATTTACAAAAAATTCGGGTTTAAAGAAATACAATTAGGCGATTATCACTATACAAGAGCCGATATTGCATTTGAATATATAAAAGACTAAAATTATTATTCATCGCTTGATGATAACCAAGCTCCGATTATCATTAAGAAAAGTGCGATAAAATAATAACAAGTCGGTGTGTTTCTAAATATAATTAACGATAATGCCGTTCCTATAAAAGGTGCTATTGCATAATATGCACTTGTTCTTGCCGCACCTAAAAACCTTTGAGCATAAGTGTAAAAGAAAATACTTAACCCGTAAGCGACAAACCCAAGCAATAAAACAGATAAAATCACCCCCAGCGTTTGATGCAGTTTTTCTCCTATACATAAACCGATTATTAAAGAACCGCCGCCTGAAAATATTCCCTTTAATAAAACAATTTGCAATGGGTCTTTATTAGATAACATTTTAACGCAGTTATTTTCTGTTCCCCAAAATATGCAGGCAAGCAGAATAAACAATGAACCTATTGAAAATTTTAAACAACTTAAGTCATCAACCGATAATAAAATGCACGAAAGAGTTACAAAGAAAATACCAAACCATAATCTTTTACTGATTTTTTCTTTGAATATAAATAAAGCTATTAGTGCCGTTGCAACAATTTCAAAGTTATTTAAAAGTGAAGCATTGGCGGCAGTTGTTGATTTTAAACCGACAAGCAAACAAATCGGTGCTAAAATATCAAGTACAACCATAGCAATTATATATGGCAGTTGCTTTTTAGTCAGGCTTTTTTCTTCGGGTGAATGAATTTGTTTCCTTACATAAGAAATTACCCCCATTCCAAGACCTGCCCCGATATACAAAAGCCCTGCCATAATGGTTGGCTCAATATAATTAAGCAGTATTTTTGAAAACGGAACATTTACTGCATACAGTGCAGCAGCTAAAATTGCAAGAAATATACCCTTTTTCATACAATCCTCTCGATTGCTTTCATTAATTTTTCAAGAGTTTCTTTATCATCATTTTTAGCAGCGTCAACAATACAATGTTCAATGTGGTCCTTTAAAATAATTTGTCCGATTTTATTCAATGCCGATTTTACCGCCGATAATTGAATTAAAACATCTGAGCAGTCTTTATGTTCTTCTATCATCTTTTTTACGGCTTGTAGGTGTCCTGTTGCACGAGAAAGCCTGTTTATGACATCTTTTGTGTGTTTGTGAGAGTGTTCTTCCATATACTTCTTTCCAAAAATAAAATTATTGGCGGCAAAACTTCTATATACATTATCCCCCTATGGGGGATATAAATATTGTAAAACATAAATTCTTAAAAACAAGTTTTTATAATATAATAATGACGGTAATTACAGAGGATACATAATGAAACTCACAATGCTTGGCAGCGGTAATGCTCTTGCAATAGATTGTTATAACACCTGTTTTTTATTAGAAGACAGAGGACAAACTTTCTTAGTTGACGGCGGCGGCGGAAACACTATTCTTCATCAAATAAAATCCGCAGGTTATGATTGGATGCAAATTCGTCATATTTTTGTAACACACAAACACATTGATCATCTTTTAGGTGTTATTTGGATGGTTAGAATGATTTGTCAATTTACGGGACATGGTGATTATGAGGGAGAAGCTTATATTTATTCTCATAAAGAGGTTTTGGATTTAATCCGTGATATGGCAAAAAATCTTTTACGCAAAAAAGAGTCTGATTTCATTGATAAAAGGCTGCATTTAATTGAAGTTACTGACGGCGAAACATTAGATATTATAGGACATAAAACAACATTTTTTGATATTAAATCTACAAAAGCAAAACAATTTGGATTTTGTATGGATATAGGAAACGGTAAAAAATTGACTTGCTGCGGTGATGAACCTTTGACAAAAGAATGTGAAAAATATGCACAGGACTCTGATTGGCTTATGCACGAAGCATTTTGTCTGTATTCTGAAAAAGATATTTTTGATCCTTATGAAAAGCAACATTCAACAGTAAAAGAGTCTTGCGAATTAGCACAAAACTTAAATATCAAAAACCTTATTCTATACCACAGCGAAGATAAGAATATAAAAAATCGAAAAAAATTATATACAGAAGAAGGTTCAAAATATTATACCGGTAATCTTTATATTCCTGATGATTTGGAAACTTTAGAATTATCATAAATTATTCCTTTATAAACTTCTCACCCCAATCGCACATAGCATACAAAATCGGGATAAACGATTTTCCTTTATCAGATAGACTGTATTCAACTTTTGGCGGAATTTCTTTGTAATCTTTTTTTATAATCAAATCATCATGCTCAAGTTCTTTTAGAGTGTTACTTAAAGTCTTGTGTGAAATCATGTTCAAGTATCTTTGAAGTTCGTTAAACCTGATAATCTTGTGCCTGTATAGTGCATATAAAACAGTCAATTTATATTTTCCGTTTATTTTAGACATTGTATAGTTAAACCCTGTTTTATCAAAACTTTCAACGCTTTTTAAGCAATCTTTTTCTTTTGTTTTCATAGCAGTTACCTTTATTACCGTACTTGTAAAAATTATACTGGTAGTTTAACATAATAGATGTTTAAAATGAAAGGGGCTTAAAATGAGAGATGATATTAAAGAATATAATGCAGTAGAAAATGTTGCAAAGAACCATATTTTTACGAAAAAGCAAGTTTCTTCGGACAATTGAACGAAGAAACATATCAATCGGGTTCTATTGAAGAATTTTACAAAACCATTGATACATTCGGTGCTTGCGACGATGATTATATTTCAAGAATTGATATTCTGATGTTAGAAAAAACTATTGCAGTTGTTCAGGTTATAGAAGATAACTGGCATGGATATAAATTTACAGACATCTTAAACCTGAATAAAATCAACGGCGAATGGAAAATCGTTGCTAAGGTTTATGATACTTTATCCAAAGAATAAGCATAATTAGTATTGATAAAAAGCAAAAGTCTTTATTATGGCTTTTGCTTTTTGCTATAATATTTACATTAGAGGTACTGCAATGAAAAAATGTAAAATAACTGTTTTGAAACGAAATTTTGATGAAGAACTGGCGAAAGAATACGGCGTTGAAGGTTTAACTGCTTGTTCCATGTTAAAAGAAGGACAAGTTTTCTATGCTGATTGGGAATGTCCTGAAGGTTTTTGTAATGAAGCGTGGAAAGCAATTTATCAATATGTTTTTGCGTTAGCTCATGGCGGAGCCGCAAAAGAATTATTCTATTACGGTGATTGGATAAAAAAACCGGGCGTTGCAATTTGTTCCTGCAATGACGGACTACGCCCCGTAATATTCAAAATTGAAGCAGAAGGATAATTATAAATGACAGAAAAAAGAAAAAATGCTAAATGGCGAATTATATAATGCAGAAGACAAGAATTTAAAAAATGAACGTATAAAATGTAAACTTTTATGCCCAAAATATAGCAATTTAGATTATGATAAATTTAAAGAAAGAAACTCTCTAATAAGACAGATATTAGGTAAAGCCGGGAAGAAATGTTTGATTGAGCAGCCATTTATTTGTGATTACGGCTATAAATAATGTTTGGATAGGCGGCAGTGTTACAATTTTATCAGGTGTAACAGTAGGAAATAATGTTGTAATTGGTGCAGGTGCTGTCGTAACAAAAGATATACCGGATAATTGCGTTGCTGCAGGAGTTCCTGCTAAAGTTATAAGGATGCAAAATGAGCAATATTAAAATCCACATTTTTCATACAGGAAAAGTCTGTGTTTCGCCAAATCTTCCTTTTGGAGGGAGTAATTGTAATCCAATAAAAGCATCAGGGATTTTTGAAAAGAAAGAAAATCGCCTTTGGCTTCCCGTTTCATCATATTTAATCGAACACCCAAAGGGTAAATTTCTTGTTGATACAGGATGGGAAAGAGCTATGAGTCCGAATGGTTTATATGACAAAAAAGCACAAATTAAATCACTCGGCAGTTTTATACTTTATCTTGTTAATCAGGGGGTAGTTGAATTTGGTGAATGTATTGATGAACAGCTGACAAAAATCGGTATTAAAACGAGCGATATAGATGCTGTCTTATTAACACATCTTGACTGCGACCATGCAAACGGTTTGAATCAGGTAAAAGACGCTAAAAAATTTCTTGTATCAAATGATGAATACAAATTTGCACTCAAAAATCCAATCCGCTATAACAAAAATTGGCTGCGAAATGTTGAATTAACTAAATTTGAATGGAATGATAATCAAGGACCATTCAAAAAATCTTATGATTTAATAGGCGACAGTTCTATTGAACTAATTAATATTCCGGGACATTCTGACGGGTTATTTGCAGTAAAAATTACAAATGAAGAAGGCAAATTTGTTCTTCTATATTCTGACGGAGGTTATGCTTCAAAAAGCTGGCAAGAAATGATTACCTCAGGCGTTGCCGCAAATAAAAAACACCAAAAAATATCTCTTGAATGGATACGAGAACAAAGTTTAAATGAAAATTGCATAAAATCTCTTGCAAACCACGATATAGATGTAAAGCCGCAAGTTATAGAACTTTAAATATAATGCAAAAATTCAAACTGATTAATGCAGCAATTATGCCACTGTAATAACAGGAGCATAACCGACCCTTCTCTAAGATTGGTTTTTTTATTCCAAGAACTCTCCGGCTTCGCTGTTTGGGAAAGAGCATTATTGTTTAAACATTTCATTTATCTTTTCGCACAATGATATTAATGCCTCGTTGGTTTCTTCAAAGTATTTATCAGATGTTTTGGTGCGTGTCTTGTAATTTTGGCATTAAACGGCATTTCGTGTTTTGTTTCAGCGGTTTTACCGCTTCCAACAAAAGCACTCCAGCCTCTGCCAAAATTCCGCTTCTTTATATCCTCTAACATTTTATCATACCCTTTAAGGCTGTATTTTTCGCATACTTTTTTCAATGTTTCATAAGGAACAATATTATTCGTCAGAGATAGGGCAAGCACAAATCGTTCTCTATTTTCATAAAATTCCGGTACTCCGAATTTCCTATAAAGTTTATTTTCCTCTGCAATAGACATTGAAAAAACATCTTTATACTTATTAAAATCAACATCTAATCTTAACATAGCGGAGCCGAAACGACGACAGGCGTTAGCCGAAGGAGTGACAGGCTCGAGAGAGAGCAAAAAACAAGAGAGAAATATATTCAATTTCTTTTTCGGTTAAATCAACAGTATTTATTGACGGTTCAACAAAATTTCTTATATTTTCAAATTTCATAATGTCTCCTTAAACTGCCTCTCGCACGCTTTTTATTGATTGGATTACTCCTTTTCCATTGGTTTCAGACATTTTATACAATTTGTCTGACGATTTTGAAATGGCATAAAATCTAGCCATTCGGGGAATGGATTTTTATTAATTTATAAGTTAGAAAAGAAAAAATCTTTATATTACAATAGTTTTAAGGATTTTTCTTTGAAACGTATGACAAATTGTATATTTTGTCTGACGATAAAAAGTAATGTAAACGCTTTCTCTATAAGCATTTTCACTATAAAACAAAGTTGTTGTAACTATCATCAATTTGGTCTTGCTCAATCCCAATATAGCGCATAGTTATTTGAGGAGAGGAATGGTTAAAGATTTTTTGCAGGATAACAATATCTTTAAACTGCTTATAATGATGATAGCCGAATGTTTTTCTTAAAGAATGCGTACCGATTTTTTCTTCGAGTCCGGCACGTTTACAGGCATCTTTAATCATATAGTAAGCTGTCGAACGGTCAAGCCTGTGCTTCCAATGAGATAAAAACAAAGGCTCTTTATCCCGTCTGCCCTTAACGAATTCATCAATTAAAGGTTTCAATTTCGCATTAATAGGAAATTTTTTAAATTTGCCTGTTTTCTTTTCTACAATTTGGATGTAAGCCTTATTTCTTACATC
>CAJOJP010000107.1 GCA_905234915.1 Candidatus Gastranaerophilales bacterium | reverse complement strand
TTTGAATATATATCAAAAGATAATAAAATTGCTGCATCAAAATTACTAAATCTTTTTGAAGAAAAATTTGATAATATTATGAATTTCCCAAATATTGGACATAAACCGAAATTTTTATCCAAAAATATAAGAGTTTGTATTGTTGCTAAACATTATCAAATTGTTTATACGGTAAGTAATGAAAAGTTGTATATTCAAAGAATTTTAACCGGATATCAAGATATTTTTAATATATAATTCTCAAACGTACTGTTACTTTTTCTCAAACCGACTGTTACTTTACAATAATTTCTCTTTTTACATCCGGAAGCGCTAATCTAAACATCTCAGGCAATAAATAAAATGACATTAAATTCTGATGGCTTATTCGCAATACCAGATAACATAAGTGGCTCTGATAGTACTTATTACTGTGATAAAGGTTGTTTTGGCGGTTCAAACATCACTTCTTATAACCTTTTTCCCGTTTTGGCGGTGCCTATACCATTGGGTCGGATGCTGGGCTGTTCTGTGTTGCTGTTTACGATCGGCTTGCTTATTCCCCCCTGTGATAGGCAAAATAAGCTCTGCAACAGGGGTTTACTATCGGAAAAACATTACAGAAAAAAAAGATGAGGATGGCAATATATCCTATGAGTATGATGAAATTTTGATGTCTAATGATTACAGATTTGAAATTGAGAATGCTGAAATTTATGCTGCAAAACTTGATGAGATTATAGAACGTAATAATAACGGCATTAAGCAAAAAAGGATTAATGAAATTTTGAAAGAGCTTGACAGTATTGATACAAAAACAATTAGAGCTTTAAGAGAAAATGAGCCTCATAGACTGAACGAATTAGGAAACAAAGCAATAAAATTAAGAGCAGAAATGTGGGAATTGCAGACGTAATAACTCTTTAAAAGTTTTTTGTTTTAGCTTTTGAAATAATTTTTCTTTGTTCCTTGCTGTATGCTTTTTGCTGCGGTTAAGCTCTTGTAGTTTTGTAAGAGCTTTTTTATTCTGTCTGAAATTTTTAACTTTTCTTAAAGCATTATTAAAATTGCACAAACTATTGAAAAATAATAAAAAATCATTAATAATATGAATAAAGGCAAAGGGTGGAGCTAACACCCTATACCTACCCAAATTAATGGGATTTAATAATGAGAATTAATACTATTAAAAGTGTTAATTCTCTTGCTGTAATTTCAACTAACATTTCAAACCTCTTTTCGTTAGTCGAAATTCTTAGTTAAAATTTTTATGCATTTATTCACATTATCAATGAACAATTGAAAAGTTTTATTGTATCAATAAAACGGTATAAATCAAGGGAATATAGACTATTTAAATTATATTGCAAATGTTTCACTTGTACTTACAAAGAAAAGACAGGAACTTCAAAATTATCTTTTAGATGAAATAACTAATGAAGAGCGTATTTGAAAGATTATCAAAATCACATAAAGATGGGTGATTACAGAAGTAATGTTTTTGGAAAAATTGAGAACAGTTATTCAGGAGTTTTAGGTATAAAATTTCACGATATAATGGAAAATCCCGAAGATGAAGAAATGATGAGTTTTGCAGAGGAGGCTTCATTTACTTCCGAATTATTAAAAAACGAAGAAGCAGGATATACTTTTAAATGGTCTGATTTTAGAAGTGATAAGTATGATAAAACCTTATATGAGCTTTTTGGGGCATTAGAAAAGAATGAAAAATTACTTAAATTAATTTATAAATTTTATATGGCTATAAAATAATTTTGATGTTCCGATAAGTATTCTAAAAATTATTCTGTTGTAATTGTACTATATTCGTAATAAATTATAGATATGTTAAATGATGAAATTAAGAATACAAACAGTCTTGATGTTGATTATGAACAAGCAACAGATATGTTCAAGCAGTTTTTGGATATAAAACGTAAAAATCCTGAAGTAGTGCTTTTTTATCGGCTAGGCGATTTTTATGAGGGCTTTTTTGAAGATGCAATATTATTCTCCCGAGAGCTGGGGTTAACTCTTACACATAAAGACGGCGGAGCAATAGGCAAAGTTCCTATGGCAGGGATTCCCGTAAAATCAGTTAATACATATCTTTCAAAACTTTTAAAGCTTAATTATAAAGTTGCTTTATGCGAACAAATGGAAAATCCTAAAGATACAAAAGGTCTTGTTAACCGTGAAATAGTTAAAACTGTTACAGCAGGTACGATTACCGAGTTAAATCTTCTTGAACCATCCGGAAATAATTGGCTTTGTGCTGTTATAAACGTAAATAATTCATTTGGACTTGCATATACAGATATTTCAACCGGTGAATTCTATATTACAAAAGGAAATCTTGAAGAAATTACTGCTGAACTTGCAAGAATTAAACCGGCAGAACTACTGGCTCCTTCTAAAAAACAAAAAATTAAAGAATTTCAGATTGTACCTGAAGAAGTTCCCGATTTGCCTGAAAAAATTACAAAATTCTATTCCTGCACTAAATTAAATCCTTCCTCATTTACGGAGGAAAAGGCAGTTTCTCTTATAAAGCAGATATTTAATGTTACATCACTTGAAGCTTTCGGTTTTCAGGAATATAAAATTGCATTTTTAGCGGCAGGGGCTATTATTGATTATATATTTCAGACTCAAAAAAATACTGTTCCGAAATTTGATGTTATAAAACCTTATTCACTTTCCGATTTCGTTGCAATAGATGCAAATACGGGAAAAAATCTTGAACTGTTAGAAACCTCAAGAGATAAAATTAAATACGGAAGTCTTTATTGGGCTATAGATAGAGTTAAAACTCCTATGGGAGCCAGATTGTTAAAAACCTGGATTACTCAGCCGGTAAAAAAAATTGATGAAATTGTAACCAGGCAAAATGCTGTTCAAGAATTAATTGAAAATACACAAAACCGATTAAATCTTGAAAATTTATTTAACAAAATATGCGATATTGAACGTTTAGCAGTAAAAATAAGTAATTCAACAGTAAATCCGAGAGATTTTCTTGCTCTTAAAGATACTTTTCAGTTATTTCCAAATTTTAAAAGTATTTTTAGAAATTTTAGCAGTAAATATTTAAATGATTTTTCTTTTAATGCTGATGAACTTTATGAGTTTGGTTCAATAATAAATAAAACTATTGATGAAAATGCTGCCGCAAATATTAAAGACGGAGGTTTTATCAAACAGGGAGTTGACGGTACTCTTGACTATTATAGAGATATTCTCTCGGGCGGAGAAAAATGGCTTAGGGAATTTGAAGAAAAACAAAAAGAAGAAACCGGAATTAAAAATTTAAAAGTAAATTATAATAAGAATTTCGGGTTTTTTATAGAAATAACAAAATCAAGTTTACAGCAGGTGCCGATGCATTATGTAAGAAAACAAACACTTACAAATGCCGAAAGATATACGACTGAGGAACTGAAAAAGCACGAAAATGATGTATATTCAGCTCAATTTAAATCTATAGAAACAGAACAGAAAATTTATTCAAATTTTATTGAATACGCAAAAAACTTCATCGATATAATGAAACAAACTGCGCATTTTCTATCAAGAGTTGATGTTCTTATGTCTTTTGCTGTTTGTGCAATTGAAAATAATTATGTAAAACCAACAATAACAGATGAAAAAGAGTTATATATAAAAGACGGAAGACATCCCGTTGTTGAAAAGATTTTATCAATGGGGCAATATGTTCCTAATGATTTAAAACTTATTGCCGATGCTCAAAATTATGAAGATACTCAATTTATGATTTTAACCGGTCCTAATATGGCAGGTAAATCAACATATATGAGGCAAAATGCAATAATAGTATTAATGGCGCAAATAGGCTCTTATGTTCCCGCCTCTGAAGCCAGAATAGGTATAGTTGACAAAATTTTTACAAGAGTCGGAGCAGTTGATGATTTGTCACTGGGACAATCTACTTTTATGGTCGAAATGAATGAAACCGCATATATTATTAATAGTGCAACAGAAAAAAGTTTTATTCTTCTAGATGAAATAGGCAGAGGTACTTCAACTTATGACGGAGTAGCAATTGCCTGGTCTGTAGCTGAATTTATAGCTAAAAAAATTAAAGCCCGTACAATTTTTGCAACTCACTATCACGAATTAAATGTTATGGCTGATTCTATAGAACAAATTAAAAATTACAGAATAACATTAAGCGAAGAAAATGGAGAAATTCGTTTTTTAAGAAAGGTAGTTGAAGGCAGCGCAAGTAAAAGCTACGGAATACAAGTTGCAAAAATGGCAGGTTTACCGAATAGTATTATATCAAGAGCCCAAATACTTATGGATAGAATGCAAAAAGATTATTCAAAAGATTTATCCGTTAAAAAAGCAAAACAAAATTACCCGGAAGTGCCTCAATTAACCTTATCTTTTGAATAAAATTTTTGGAATAGAGCATTTAACACACTTCTCTAATTAATCCTGTTACTCTGCCAAGAATTTTTATTTTGTCAATTTCCTTTTGTGTAATAAATTCAGGATTATATATATTGCTTGGATTATCAGATTTAATGATTATATGTTCTATATTTTTAATAAGTCGCTTAACAAAAATTTGACCGTTATAAAAAAACACATATATTTGATTATCCTTTATCATTTCATCTTCGGTTTTTTCAATAATTAATTTATCGCCGTTTTTAATATCAGGATTCATGCTGTCCCCGTATGCATTAATGACAAAATATGTTTTAAACGGAGAATATAATTTAATTAAATCTTTTGAAATATATGTACGAATTTTATTCTCTGAAATTTTAAAGCTGCCATTTTCAAATTTACCTAATTCATCAGGATAAAAATCTGCAGGAAATAAGTTATCATACATTGGATTATAATTAGAGAGAATACTTTTAACAATGTCTGTATCAACCAAGCTGACATTAAAAAAATTACCTATTTTAATTAATTCTTCGTTAGAGTATTTGCTGTTTCTTGAGGCACGTTTATTTATTCTGTATAACTCACAGCCGATAGCATTTGCAATTGACTGCTGCGTAGGTTTTTTGCCGGTTAATTTTTGTAAAGTATCTAAAAGTTCGTTATGAGTGTAATTTTTAAGCATTGTACTCTCCGTAAATAAAAATTTTGAAATTCTTACGACATTCTCTTGATTTTTTTAAGACTTTGTCTTAATATACTGATGTAAGTTTTAAGATTAATAATGAAAGATTTGTAATTAGTAATGAAGCTTTCGCATATAACATGAAGATACAAATACTACAAAACCTAAAATTACTATAAATAAAACAATAATCAGACTTATGCAAATAAGGCTGTATCCCCCATGATAATTTATTCATTTTTCAAGAACATGCTATCAAATCAAATCAAAAACGCAATCGTTATATTATTGAATTTTATAAAGACAATGTCTTTTAAGAATGATTATACTTAAAATATGGTCTGACATTTTGAGTTAACCGATAAAAACTTAATATAAAAGGATAATAAGTGCTAAAATTAATAAACAAAATTTTTAAAACAGATGTAATTGTTGAACTCCCTTGGGAATATTATTTTTTGCAAAATTTAGAGGAAAGCGAATATCCAAGATATTTAGAGAAGCTTTTTAAATACAAAACGGGAGAGGAACTGCCGCTTTTAAAAGAGTGGAGTTTTAAAAGTTGCCGGACAAAAATTTTGGAATTACATTATTGATAAAAACAAATGCAAAACATTTAATCAAAAAATACAATGGATTAAATTGTACGGGATAACTCCTTTGATGCGCGATTGCACGGATAAGGTAAAAGTAAGAGATTATGTTCGTGAGCGTATCAAAGCGGAATATTTAAAACCCGTATTGCAAATCATTCCTAAATGTCATTGCGACAAGTCAGTATCAATTCAGGACTTGCGAAGCAATCCGGCTGATTTAAATAATAAAACCGGCTGGACTGCTTCGGACTTTTGTCCTCGCAGTGACAGAACAGATTGCCACGCGGACACTAAAATGACATTGTCCGCTCGCAATGACAATAATGATGATGCTATCGCTCCTCGCAGTGACAATAAAGATGTAACAACCTACTTTGACCAAATTGACTTTCAAAAACTCCCCGATAGCTTTGTAATCAAGTGCAACCATGGGTGCAAATGGCATTTTATTATTAAAAACAAAAAAGAATATTTAAATACTCCTAAACTCATTGAAATTACAAAACGGCAGATTACAGGCTGGCTTGAACAGGATTATTCCTTATGGGGCGGTTTTGAGCTAAATTACCGTAATATAAAACCTAAAATTTTAATTGAACCTTTAATGAGAGAT
>CAJOJP010000106.1 GCA_905234915.1 Candidatus Gastranaerophilales bacterium | reverse complement strand
ATAAAACCATTTTCTTAAATCAGTCGAAGTCTTTTCTAAGATAGTACCTTTAAAAACGGAAAATGTATTATTACAATGCTTACAAGTAAATAATTTAGGCTGGTCATGTCTTCTATAAACCTTATGACTTCCGCAATGAGGACAAATAACTTCTTCATATCTAATGTTTATGAAGTATTTAATGACTTTTTCTTCTGTTGGAAATTTTTTGTTAAATTCTAAGAAGTTCATTTATCTGTCCTTAATCTGTTTACATCTTCAGTATAAAGGTTTACCCTGTCTAAAACGGTCGCATTTCAAGAATAACTTGTGTTTTAGCTTATTTTGAGACATAAAACTTTACATGTGTAGCTAGGAACAAAATACCGTTATATAAAACAGAGAGCCTTAAAATTAGCTCTCTGTAATAGTTTTAAACTTTTTAGGTGTGCTTAAAGGGATAATTCCGAATTAAAATAATCTTTTTAACAGTCCCTGGAAACCTTGACCGTGACGAGCTTCATCTTTTGCCATTTCATGTACCGTATCGTGAATTGCATCTAAGCCTAATTCTTTAGCTCGTTTTGCAATTGCCATTTTGGCAGCACATGCTCCTGATTCGGCTTCCGCTCTCATTTCAAGATTTTTCTTTGTTGAATTTGTAACTACTTCGCCTAATAATTCTGCGAATTTTGCCGCATGTTCAGCTTCCTCAAATGCATATCGTTTGAATGCTTCTGCTACTTCAGGGTATCCTTCTCTTTCAGCCTGTCTGCTCATGGCAAGATACATACCGACTTCCGTGCATTCTCCCGCAAAGTGGTCTTTTAATCCTTGAAGTACTTCGGCATCAACATTTTTACCTACTCCTATTACATGTTCAGTTGCCCAGGTCAAACCTTTATTATCATCAACTTTGTTAAATTTATCTGAACTGACACCGCACATCGGGCATTTTTCAGGAGCATGTTCTCCCTCAACAGTATAACCGCATACGCTGCATACAAATTTTGCCATCTTAAACCTCTTTCTTTCCTTTTGTTTAACAACTAACCATACTTATTATACAACAAAATTTTATATATTTTATTTTCGTGTTAGATTATACATAATTATCTGAAATATATAAGGATAAATTGGAAATATTAAATATGAGGACGTTGTTTTATCTTTTTATAATTGTTCAAATTGCGTTGATAACTTTTGCAAACAATACCATTGACCCGGATTATTGGGCAAGATTATTACAGGGCAATGCTTTTTGGCTTAATCATTCAATTATGAAACAAGATATTTTTTCTTATACTGATACTCATTTTTGGCTTGACCATGAGTGGGGTTCAAGTATTGTTTTTTCTTTTCTTCAGAATAATTTTGGATTTATCGGTGTACTTTTTTTTAAAATTTTATTGTTATTTATAATTTTTTTATTAGTTATCAAGACTATTGAATTACAAACACAAAAAAACAACAATTTATATAACATAATAATATTTACTTTAACTTTATATTCTCTTTCTACACTCAGTCAATCATGGCTCAGGTGTCATTTTTTCACATTTTTCTTTTTCACTCTATTCTTATATATTTTAGAGCTGGTGCGCAAACAAGGAAACAATAAACTATTATTGTTATTGCCACCATTAATGCTGATATGGTCTAATATGCACGGCGGCTGCGTAAGCGCGCTCGGTATGCTTTTTATTTATACAATCGGAGAATTTTTGAATAAAAAACAATTCAAATATTATTTATTTTCCCTAATTGGATGTTTCGCGGTTATGTTCATTAATCCTTACGGAACAGATTATGTAAAATTTATTTTTATGGCTTCAACAATGCCCCGCCCTTATATAACAGAGTGGTTAAGCCCTTTTCTCGATAAACCTGTTGATTTTATGATATGTTTTAAAATAACATATATAATATTTTTGTTTATTATTATTAAAAATTTAAAAAATTTAAAATATGATTATACAAAATTATTACTGCTTATAGCTTGTGCTGTTGTTTCGTTTAAAAATATAAAATCAACTCCTTTTTTTATTATAACTTCACTTGTTTTTCTATATGAATATATTGTTGTTTACTTTTCCGATAAAAAGAATAAATTTATTGAAGTTGGTCTTATGGCAGTATTTTTGATTTTTGCTGCAAAATCAATCAGTCCTTCTTTCTTTTTATCCTGCCAGCCATATAAGGCAGTTGAATTTTTAAAAATAAATAATCTTAAAGGTAAAATTCTTGCCCCTTTGGATATGGGCAGTTACATTGCATATAAACTTTATCCGAATAATACTATATATATGGATGGGCGTTATGAAGAAGTATATTTTGATGAAACAAAAAATTTACTCGATAATTTTTATAATGCTAAACAAAACCGGGAGGATATTTTTTACATAAAACCTGATTATATAATTACCCCATCTGATGCTTTGATAAATGATTTTCTGCTGAAAAGAAAAGACTATAAACTGACGTATAGGGATGAGTATAATTGGATTTTTATTGAAGAAAAAAGTCAAAAAAGAATTTATAAACTGCCTTCAAACAATATTTTATATTACGCTAAAACTGCATTTGACAGGCTTTATTAATAAAATTAAACTGTTTTAAAAAACAATTTTACTAAAGTCTGCTATTTTATCAAATTTTACTTTTACCGCATTTAATAAATTTATTCTGTTTTTCTTTATATTTTCATTTTCATCCATTACTAAAACTTTATCAAAAAATTCGGAAATAAATGGTATAAGCTTGAATAATTTGTCAGACAACTGTTCATAGTTTAATTTATTTTCATCAATTAGTTTTATTTCTCTATATAAATCTTTTTCCTGATTATTTACAAATAAATTTTCCTGCACGGTTGAAAATTCTTTTTCATTTTTAATTATTCTTATAATTCTGTTAATAGCTTCGTGGAATTGCGAATAATTCGGTTTTGATAAAATTTCCGTGATAAGATTTAATCTCAAGGTAAAGTCCTGTAAATCAGATAAAACTTCCTTATTTTCGGAACCTGCTTCTAATACATCATGCTTATAAGAATCAGAAAGCATAATTATCAATCTGTTTACCAAAAATTCTCTTATTGTATTATACAATTTTTCTTTATCATCAATTTTTACAGGCATATTATCAATTGCAAGTTTTATAAGAGCAGATAAATTAATTTTTAAATTTTTCTTAATAACTGTTTTTAAAATACCCAGAGCAGCACGTCTTATACCTAAAGGATCTTGCGAACCCGAAACTTTTCTTCCGTCAGCAAAAACAGCCGTTATTGTATCAATTTTATCCGCAATACCGACAATTTGACCTTCTATTCCTTCAGCGGCAGGTGAATCTGCATTTAAAGGGAAATAATGCTCCATAATACCTTTTGCAACTTCCTTTGTTTCTCCGCTTCTTATTGCATAATCACAGCCTATATATCCCTGAAGCTCGGTAAATTCAAATACCAGTTTTGTTACCAAATCGGCTTTACATAATAATGCTGTTCTTTCAATTGAATTTAAAGGTGCATTAAGCTCTTTTGCCAGATATTTCGATAAAACAACAATTCTTTGAGTTTTATCATACATACTTCCAAGACCTTTTTGAAAGGTTATTCCTTTTAAATCATCCAAATAAGAAATTAATGATTTTTGTGTATCCTCATGAACAAAAAATATTGCATCTTCAAGACGGGCGGTAACAACTCTTTCGTTACCGGCTTTTATATTATCAAAAGTATCTCCCGGATAATTGCTTACGGTAATAAATTTATTTAAAAGTTTACCGTCTTTATACAGAGGGAAATATCTTTGATGAACAGCCATAACGGTTACTGCAACTTTTTCCGGAATTTGCAGATATTTTTCGTTAAACGAACAAATAACGGGAACAGGCCATTCTGTTATAAACGTAACTTCATCAAGAAGTCCTTCTTCCATAACAATATCGGCATTAATTTCTTTTGCTTTCTCATTAGCAAGTTTTATTATTGTTTTTTTTCTTTTTTCAACATCAGCTATTACATTCGCCGTTTCGAGTTTTGGCAAATATTCATCGGGAGTATTTAGAATTATCTCTTTTTGAGCGTAAAATCTGTGACCTCTTGTTATGTTTGAAGCTTTTACTCCTGCGTATTCAAATTCAATTATTTCAGAATTAAATAAAGAAACAATCCACCTGACAGGACGCTGAAATTTAACGTCTAAATCAGCCCAACGCATAAAATGCGTGCCTTTCAATTTTGAAATAATTTCAGGGACTAATGATTTTAAAATATCTTTTGTATATTGTCCTTTTTGTTCTATTTTGGCCCAAATGTAATTATCCTGTTTAAAAAGACTTTCCGTACTTACATTATTTTTATTGGCAAAACCTGTTGCCGCTTTTGTCAAACTGCCATTTTCATCGTAAGCTATAGAAGCAATAGGACCTTTTATTAATTTTTCCGCATCCTTTTGTTTATCTGAAATATCTTCTATTAAAACAGCAAGGCGACGAGGGGTTGCATATATTTTTATTTCGGAAAAACTTATCTTATTTTCCTCCAATAATTTTGAAAATTCCGTTTTTAACTGTTCCATAGCAGAAGGTATAAATTTATATGCCAACTCTTCAGTTCCGATTTCCAATAAATATTTATTCATATACATCCTCTCAAACAAAATATTCAAAAGTATTATAATTCAAAAAATTATTAACACCAATATATATTTTATACTTCTTAATCATGACCACCGGCTAAGCCGGTGGTTTATTTTCATTTCATTCCAAAAAAATGCTCTGCATTGATTGCAGAGCATTTTCAATTTATATATAAAATATTTAATAATCAGCTTCAACTGTATCTTCTTCGCCTTCTTCATCATCTTTTGAATAATTTGTATCAAAATCTTCAGGTAATAATTCATTATCAGGCCAAATAGTAGTTTCGTCAGCACGCGTTGCCGCAAGGTTCTGGCTTGCCGAAAAATCGGAATCAGATAAATCTGCCTCTTTTACAATACATCCTGCCATATCGGCATCCGTAAAATTGCAATAATTAACTGACGCATAACTAAAATCAGTTCCGTTTAATATACTTTCAGAAAAATCACATTCAACAACATTTGCTCTTGTAAAATCAGCAGCATTAAGGTCAGCTCCCGTAAAATTGCAATTTGAAATATGTCCGTCATTAAACGATGTTCCTGCTAATTCGCAATTTGAAAAATTAATTTCATCCAGAGTAATATTTGAAAAATCCAGTTCCGTTAAATCAAGTTCCTCTACTGTTTCTTTATAGGCATTATATTTTTCGGGATTTTTAATAATTAATTCTGCAAGTTCTTCTTTTGAATACATTTAAAATTCTCCTTTTTGTAATAAATTAATTTAATAAACACTAACCATAATGATATTCCACGGTTTACATGTTTTATAACACAATAATAATTGTCTTATATATATTTATTATGTCAAGACATTACATAGAGCAATTTATATTAAATATTTTTCCGGCAAATTTTTACAATAAATCATTTTCATCTATATAATTTATTATCCATTTTTCAACACATAAAGTTGGTGTAGTATTGTTCTGCCTACAAGCCTGTTTGAATAAATCCCACAATTCCTCGTTTAGCATTATGCTTGTTTTTTTAGTTTTATTTCTTGTCAAATCAATTATTTTTTCTGTTTTTATACTCATAATAACCCCACATACAAGCGTCACATAATAGAGTAATAACCTCAACCGTAATTTGACAGACTAAAAATACCATGGTAATATACCCGTATAATTTACGGTATAATTATGGATAATATTTTTAATTGTTTTACAAAAAATAAAATCATAAATCCGCCTTATGACTATAATTTTCTTGTGAATTTAGAAGAAAGAGAGTATCCAAGATATTTAGCAAGGCTATTTTATTTAAAAACGGGAGAAAAACTGCCTCTTTTAAAAGCGTGGAGTTTTAAGAGCGGAGAATGGAAATATAAAATAAATAAGAAAAAATTAAAAACCTTTAATCAGAAAATACAATGGATTAAGTTATACGGTATAACCGATTTAATGCGTGATTGCACGGATAAAGTAAAAGTAAGAGATTATGTTCGTGAGCGTATCGGGGCGGAATACTTAAAGCCTGCACTTCAAATAGTTAGGAATGAGAAATTAGAAGTTAGGAGTGATAATTCAATTTCTAACTCCTCACTGCTAACTCCTAACTTATTTGAT
>CAJOJP010000105.1 GCA_905234915.1 Candidatus Gastranaerophilales bacterium | reverse complement strand
CACTGTTTGACGAACGAATGTGAGGAGTTTGCCCGCCACAGGTTGCAGTTAGCAAAATAGGTATGCAGTATCCGCAGTATGTTTTAAATTTATTTTACATGGATAAAGACAATTATTCACCATAATATATTTTTTGGTGTAAAAAATAGATGATTGCAAAATTTTTATGTACATAACCGGTCAAAAAACTTAAAACATTCCCCCCCCTGAACTTATACAGAATTATAATACATTAAAAATTTTATTTAAGTTCTTGTGCTTATTAAGCATAAAGTGTATTCATTTATCGTAAAATATGATATTATAAACTTTGTAGATTAAAATCATAAAGTTGAGGTGTTTATGCAAAATCATAAAAATCTGATATTAATAGTAATATCGTTAATATTGCTTTCTTATGCCGGCATGTTGAGTTTGTACCCTTCTTTGTTAAATGCTGCTTTTAATAAAACAAAATTCGGTAAAAAAGTATTTGAATCTGTCGGGTTGATAACAACTATAGATAAAATAGATTTTGAGGTAAAACCTAATCTTACGTTAATAGTTACAATAAGAGATTGGTCATCAAAATACAGCGATTACCATGACTGTTTTGAGGCAGATTTGATTAAACTTCAAACAAGTGCTTTTAGTCCTTTTACAAAAAATTTCCCGATTAAAGAACTTTATTTAAAACATGTTAAACTTACTAATATAATACTGCCTGACGGTAAAAATAAATTGGATTATATTCCTTATTCGTTTGAAGCTCGTCCTTTTGGAGCTAAAGAAATAAAAATAGGCACAGGTCCGGTTAGGGTTCAGGATTTTAAAATTAAATATATTTATCCGAAATTTTCTGAAGATGATAATAGAACCGAAACTTTATATTCTCAAACAGAAGTCAAAAAATTTCTTCAAGATTTAAATATAAGATTTACAAAAATAAGATAAAATTAATAAATAAGGAGATTTAAAATGAAAAAAACATTATTTGCCCTTTTTTTAACGGTTATTGTCGGAATAGCTTTTTCAGCAGCTTCTTTTGCAGGTACTGTAACGGTAACAAAGCCTTCAATAAAAATTAATACCTCTCAGGAGGAAACGGAATTGCAAAAATCTGTTAAGGCATTAAAAACAGATGTAAAAAATACAAAAACTTCCGTTAAAAATAATGCTTCAAAAGTAAAAAGCGAAGCTAAATCAGCAGAAAATAAATTAAACAGAGAAATCAACAGAGCGGAAAATGATGTAAAAACTACTCAAACAAATGTAAAAACAAAACTGGAAAATCAAAAAGCATTGGCAAAGAAAAATCAACAACAAAGAAAAGATGCTTTTGACAGTTTTAAAGACTCATTTAAAAATTAAACATTGTAAAAGGAGGAAAGAATTTTTAGTTTTTCCTTCTTTTATTTTTAGGAGGTAAAAATGAAAAAAGTAAATATTTTGTTTGTAATTTTTGTAGGAATTTTATTTATAAATTCATCAGTTTCATATGCAGAGGAAAAAGTAATAAAAATTGAAGTTCCAGCATCCGTAGAAAAAGTTGATATTAAATATGAAAATAAATCAGCTTCTTCAAATGAACAAAATGTTGTAAATAAAACTATTGCAAATACAAAAAATGCGGCTAAAAAAACAGCAAAAGAAACAAAAAAAATTACCCGTAAAACTGTAGATGCAACAAAATCCGCAGCTAAAAAAACAGCTGCCGGAACAAAAATTATTATTGATGATATAAATTCTTCAAAAGAAGTTACTGCTTCTGATTTAGAAAAAAAAGCAGCCTTGAAAACATTAAGAAATGAACAAAAGGCATTAAAATCAGCTTATAATTCAAGAATAAAAGATACAAAAGCTAAAATTAAATCACTGGAGCAATCTACAGCTATTTCTGAGGTACAAAAAAGAAATAAAATCTATACTTATGAAAAACAAATTATAGATTTGGAACAGCAGCGCGATAATGCAATAAAAAAATATGATGTGAAAATAAACAATCTGAAAAATCAAAAGTAATGTTATATTAGTCAATTATCTTATAGATAATATTGCTTTTTGAAGGTTTTTCGTCAGATATTTTGTAAGCTGAAAGTATTAAATTTTCAGCTTCTTTTATCGCTTCTTTTTTATTTGTATATATTACGGATATTGTTTCACCTTTTTTGACAGCTTCGGAATAACGTTTTGTTAAATAAACTCCGGCACTGTAATCTATTTTATCGGTTTTCTTTTCTCGACCTGCCCCAAGATTTTTGCAGGCTTTAGCAATTTTCAGTGCTTCTATATTGCTTATAAAACCGCTTTTTACGGCTTTTATTTCGTATTTTATTGAAGCGGAAGGAAATTTGTTATAGTCATTAATAACCGAAGAATCTCCATTTTGGGCTTCAATAAGCTCTTTAAACTTTTCTAATGCCTTTCCGCTTTCTATAAGTTCATCAAGGTATTTATCGGTTTCCTTTCTGCCGGACTTTTCAAGGGCTTTTTTACATAAAGTATAAGTTAATTCTTTTAAATCCCACTCGATATTACCCTTTAAAAATTCAATAACTTCAATAACTTCAAGAGAGTTTCCTATGGCTCTGCCTAATGGCTGATTCATAGCACTTATTACGGCACAAATATTTCTGTTTAAACTTTTGCCGGTCTGCACCATAATTTCCGACAATTTTTGAGCTTCTTCTGGAGTTTTTATAAATGCCCCGTTTCCGTATTTTACGTCCAATATAATATGGTTAGCTCCTGAGGCTATTTTTTTTGAAACAACACTTGAGGCAATTAAAGGTATTATATCGACAGTAGAAGTTACATCCCTTAAAGCATAAAGCTTTCCGTCCGCAGGAGCTAAATCGGGAGTTTGTGCTGCAATTGCCGTTTTATGGAATTTTACTTTGTTTTTAAATTCTTCTATTGATAAATTTGTCTTAAAATTAGGAATTGATTCAAGTTTATCGATGGTTCCCCCTGTATGCCCCAGACCTCTGCCTGATAATTTAGCGGTATATAAACCTGCTGCTGCCATTAACGGTAAAAATATCAGGGTTATTTTATCTCCTACTCCACCTGTTGAATGTTTATCGGTAATATTATTTGATATTTCGGATAAATCAAGCATTTTGCCCGATTCTGCCATATATTTTGTCATTAGGATTGTTTCTTCTAAATTCATACCTTGAAAATATATCGCCATTAACAAAGCCGATATTTGATAATCTTCTATTGTGCCTTTTGTAACACCTTCTATAAAAAATTTAATTTCGCTTTCGGATAATATGCAGCCATGTTTCTTGTTTTCAATGATATCAATAATATTCATATAAACTCCTTTTTTATCACAGAAATATATATAAAAATAGTTTTAAATTTTTCCCAATATTTTTAAGGGATATTCAAATAAAAGTTCTTCGCGTGATACTACTCTAATATTTGTAATTAACTGAGATAAAACAAGATAAATTATATGGCGGATTTTCATAGGCGCAATTAATACTGTTTCTTTTATATCAGACGGTAATTTTGCCGATTGTTCTTCTATTTTTTGAACTAAAGCTTCAATTTTATTACTTTCTATACGAATAACTTCTTCTTCATTTTCGTTTGTACCGGAAAAAGCTTTAAGTGATTCGGCAGATAGCTCAAATGCATTAATAACATTGTCTTTACCGTCACAAAGAGATAAACTTATCTGCCGTGCAAGTGAAACTCTTATTCTTGCAAGTAAATCTTCTTTATTTTCTTCATCAGCAAAATCATTGATTTTTTCAAAAATAAATATAATGTCTTTTATTGAAACCTTTTCTTTTATAAGATTTGAAAGAATGTATTTAAGTTCTGCAACAGAAAGGAAATCGGGAATAATATTTTCAATCAGGTATAAATTTTGATTACCTACAATTTCTATGTATCTGTTTACGTCAGAATAATCAAAAATATCATCAATAAATTTTGTAACGGCAAATTCAATAGCGGCAGATATATAATCGGTGGCACTAAAGCCTTTAATCCAATAATCTTTGGCTGTTTCATTATTAATCCATAGAGTTTTTAGTGATGTTAAAACGTCAGTGGATTTTATTGTATCAGAGGGTAATTTTTCTATATTGAGTTCATTTTCATAAAACATGGAATGGTTAAAATATGCATAAGCATTTAAAACCGGAATGCCCCGAACTTTTATTACAAATTCATTTTCCTCAAGAGAATCATCTATTTCAATTTTTATTTTAGGAATAATATAACCTAATGTTTCAGTTAAATTTTGACGGATAAATACAATTTGAGATAAAAGATTATCGTCCTTGCTGCTATCCAATATATCGGTTAATTCTTCCGAAATTACAAGTGTTAATTTTGATTCACCGAGTTTTTTCTCCATTATATCAGGATTTATAACTTCAGAAAGCCGTTTTTTTAAATCTTCAAGTTCATTTATATGTCTTGAAATTTCTTCATTTAAAATAGAACGTGAATCCTCCGAGGTTTCATCTATTAATGTTTTAACCTGTGATATTTTTTGTCGTTTATCTTTTATTTTTTTCAAAATATCAAGGCAAAGTTCATAAGGAGCTAATTCCGGATTGATAATTCTTTCAATACGCGGTTTAAAGTCAATCAATCCGTCATCTTCAAATAATTTATCTTCATTTTCCACTTCTTTAATAAATATGCAATTATAGAAAATATCTTCATCGCTTTCTAATTCCTGCATAGAATACAAATCCCAGCCTTCTTTAGACATTTCGTTCAAAAGATTTTCCAGTTTTTCATTATCATTATATGGTGTTTTTTTTATTGTATAAATATTTCGTGTAGGTTTAAACATTCTAAATCCTTTATAAACTCTTACAATTATAATAACATCTTTTATAAAAATTTGAAGCAGGATTTGCGGATTTATAATTAAGCTGGTAAAAAAGGTATTTTAATTATATAATAATTGATATGAAGAATTGTTTAGTTTTAATATTTATATTTATTATGTCCGGGGTAAATTTTGAAGTGTATTCTATAAATGAGAAAAATGCTGTATATTTAAATCTTGATGATGAAACACAAGAAGTTCAAGAGGTAAAAAAAGGCAGAGTGAATATGGAAGCTGAAACTGTTGAATACAGAATTGACCCGATGCAAAAACAGCACGATAAATTGCTTTATGAAGATGTAAACAGACTGCGTCCCGAAAAAAAAGCGGTATCAAAGAGTCTTGAAAAAGAAGTTTTAAAAGGAACCAGTGTAGGTGCAACATATTCAACTACGGAGAATTCCGGGGAATTGAAAGATTCGGTATCAGTATATTCAAAATATCAAAAGAAAAATTTCGGATTAACGACTTCATATTCACAGGATAGAGATACATATAAAGAACAGGGAGCAGGCGCAGGAACGGTTTCTGTATCTCCTGAAATATCGTTGAATAAACATGTAAAATTAAAGAATGTATATTCCGAAAATATGTCTTCAAATAAACAAAAAAGTGAAGTAGTTTTATCAATACGGCCGTTTAAAGACGATAGAATGGATTTTGATTTAGGAGCAGGAGAAACTTTTTCAAACGGGAATGAGCCGGCAAAATCACAGATTAATATAGGAACAAAATTTAGGTTTTAGATAAAATTTTAAGAAGTGAGGAATAGGTCTGCGTTTTGGATTTTCATTTTTATTTGTCGAATTCATTGTGCTGAGCAGTTACATTTAAGATAAAATGTTGCGTTTTGTAAAAAAATATTAGTATAAAATAAAAAACAGTTGCAATTAAATTTTTTTTGATTTAGATTTATAGATGTGGTCAGACCACAAAATGCCAAGCTGAATTTTTACAGTAAAATATATTAAAAGTATTGACAATAATTTTTTACTTGGTAATATAAATGGAGTCACAATAATGTGATATTTGAGGTGGAAATGGAATGGAATACAGAAGTTTCTGCTGAGAAGAAATAGAACATTGACAAAAGAATATGAAGAACGAAGAAATACCTGTTGATTTTAAAAAAATGAATTAACGGACAGCGAAAATGCG
>CAJOJP010000104.1 GCA_905234915.1 Candidatus Gastranaerophilales bacterium | reverse complement strand
AATTTAGAATTTTAATAACTGAGGAAACAGACCGCCGTTTTTAATTTCTTTTGAAGTTAATGCTTTCGCTAATTATGCATCATAATATATTTTTCGGTGTAAAAAAATATATAATTACAAAAATTTTTTTAGCATATAATTTATTTATGTTTAAGTATGATGTAATAGTGGCAGGAGCAGGGCATGCCGGATGTGAAGCAGCGGCGGCATGTTCAAGGATGGGTGCAAAAACCCTGCTTGCAACATTAAATCTTGATAATATTGCTTTAATGCCTTGCAATCCTGCAATAGGAGGACCTGCAAAATCATGCCTTGTGCGTGAAGTTGATGCTCTTGGCGGTATTATGGGAGTTGCAGCCGATGCTACTTATATGCAGCTAAAAATGCTTAATTCTTCCAAAGGACCTGCAGTCAGGGCTTTAAGAGCACAATCAGATAAAAAAGAATATATGCGCTTTATCCGCAATATACTTGAGCAGGAACAAAATTTATCATTAAAACAATGCTGTGTTACGGAGCTTATAGTTGAAAATAACGAAGTGAAAGGATTTCGTGACGAATTTGGGATGGAATACTTTGCTCCCTGTGTTATTTTAACTACAGGAACCTCGCTTGAAGCCAGAATATGGGTCGGATTAAAATATTTAGAATTCGGACGGCTCGGAGAAGCAAGCGCAAAAGGGCTTTCTCCCTGTTTAAAATCATTAGGCTTTACTATAGGACGCTTAAAAACGGGAACTCCCGCAAGAGTTGACGGAAGAACATTAAATTTTGATAAGATGACAATTCAACCCGGAGATGAAGAACCTTATTTCTTTTCTTTTCTTCCAGATAGACCCATAAAACAACAGCATCCCTGTTATCTTACAAGAACAACAGAAAAAACCCACGATATAATAAGAGCTAATCTTGATAAATCACCTATGTATTCCGGTCTTATTCACGGCAGAGGTCCGAGGTATTGTCCTTCCATAGAAGATAAGGTTGTACGCTTTGCGCATAATCCTTCACATCATATTTTTATTGAACCTGAAGGTAAAAATACTTATGAAATGTACGTAGGCGGGTTTTCAACAAGTCTGCCTGCCGAAGTTCAAATACAAATGCTACAATCATTGCCCGGTTTGGAAAATGTCCACGTTATGAAACCTGCTTATGCCGTAGAATATGATTATATGCCTGCCGTTCAATTAAATCACACTTTAATGACCAAAAGAATAAAAGGTTTATTTTGCGCAGGGCAGATAAACGGTACATCCGGATATGAAGAAGCGGCTGCTCAAGGGATTTTAGCCGGAATTAACGCTGTAAGATACTTACAAAATAAAGATATGATAACCTTATCAAGAGAGTCCTCATACTTGGGTACTCTTATTGATGACCTTGTTACAAAAGATATCGATGAACCATACAGAATGCTGACATCAAGAAGTGAATACAGACTGCTTTTAAGGCAGGATAACGCTGATGAAAGACTTACAAAAACAGGTTATGAAGCAGGACTTATATCCTGTGAACGGTATAATAACTTTATAAAAAAACAAAAAACAATTGAAGATGAAATAATTCGGCTTCAAAATGATAAAATTTCACCTTCCGAGGAGGTTAATAAAATTCTTACAAAATACAATGAACATATAGATAGAGGTATTAAAATTGCTGAGCTGTTAAAACGCCCTAATATTTCATATAAAGTATTACAGGAAATAGATACACAAACCGCTTCATTAAATTTTCCGCGCGAGATTTATGAACAGATTGAAGTTAAAATAAAATATGACGGATATATTAAACGTCAGATAGAACAGGTTAATATGTCCGATAAACTTGAAAAAATAAAAATTCCTTCCGATATAGATTATAATTCAATAAATCATATTTCAATTGAAACAAGAGATAAACTCTCTAAAATCAGACCAGTAACTTTAGGACAGGCTTCAAGAATAGGCGGTGTCAAACCTGCCGATATTTCTGTTTTAATGGTGATGATTGAAGCTCATAATATTAAATAAATCATGACCACCGGCTAAGCCGGTGGTTTATTTTCATTTCATTCCAATTAAAAATGCAGGATATAAAAACTTATCCTGCATTTTTTTTATTTAATATTTAGTATGTTAGTTGCGTTCTTTTGCTGGCTCATCCCAAGGAGTTGGTGCAGGGTCATTTAATGCTCCTGTATCTTGCGGCGGAGTTGTTTCCTGTGGAGCAGTTTCAGACTGTGCAACAGTAACAGGTTTTCCGATAATCTGAGAAAGCTGTTCAGTGTCTAAACCTGCCGATTCAAGTGTTTTTAACACCTCTGGAGTTACTTTACCTCCATTTTGATCAATCTGACCGATTAAAGCAACATTTGCCTGCATTTTTTCCTGTATAGCGTCAGATAAATCGGCATTCCAACCGAAGCTTTGGAAATATTGAGATTTTGAACTTAAATCATCAGTTTTGTCTTTAAATTCACTATATACTTGTTCCCAAGGTTGATTTTTTAATTGAGAATCAACTTTAGCTTTATCATCATCAGAAAGGCTGTCATATTTTTCGGTAGATAAAGTCTGCGGATCTGTCGGCGTCGGTGGTGTTTCACCATCACCTGATGCTTTATCGGGATTTTCAATTAATGATAAATCTCCTGTTTTTTTATCAATGCCGTAAACACTTGTTTCAATATGTCCGTTTGTTATGTCAGTTGATACAAGATAATTTTTACCGTTTTCATCTTGGAGAACTTTAAGATAACTATCAACGCTTTCTCCTTTTTCATTTAGATGTGTGCGTTTAAATGCTCCATTATTAGCATCATAATCACCGTATATGGGTTTCCCGTCTTCATCCGTTTTATCTAACGCAAAACCTAATTTGCCAAGTTGCTCCATTGTATCTTCCTTACTTGCTACGGTTAAATTGTGTTCTTTTCCTAAACGAGCAAGTACATCGACTTTATCATTATAATCACCGCTATGTTCATAATCAAAACCGGTCTTATATCCGCCCTTAAAACCATTTCCTTTTGCATTGTCTTGTGCTTCACTTCTTACGTGCCTGTCTACACCTCTATTACCTGTAAATTTTGCGGCAATTCCTTGGATAACTTTGGTGAAAGTTAATTTTTCCGAACCCTCATCCGGTGCAATATTTGTTTTATAATAGTCTTCAATTGCTTCTTTTAAGGCATCTTCATCAACATCCTCCCCCATCTGGCCTCTTAATAAATTTCCTATATCTTCACGTTCAGAATTTCCTACCTTTTCATTTTGCCTTACGGTACTATATCCCCCTAATGCTGCGCGGGTTGTTGTTTCTGGTCCACTTGGTATTTCATTTCCCATTTTTTACCTTCTTTCTGTTTCATATCATGCTTACATTGACTGCAAACATGTATTCGGTATAATTTTCAATTTTCTTTAGGATAATAATATAATATTGTTACAAAAATTAATATTTGGTTTTACGTAAAATACATTTTGAAAATCAAATACATTTTTACACTTGAAAATATATACCTTGCGAAGCACAATTTTTCTAAGGTGTTCATGGGATATAAATAAAAAGTGCATTGCGGAGTTTTATATCTCCTGACAAGCTGTAACTGCTTTAATTTATATATTTTTATTGTTTCAAAAAGTCCTGTTATTTACCGGACTTTATATCAGTTACATCAGGAAGTATTTGTAACAGAAATTTTACATTTTGCAAAATTATGGCATATTTTAATCTTTTGATGTGTTTATTATAATGTAAGGAGTAAGTTTTATAATGCCTGTGATTGAAACAAATACAGCAAATAATTATCCTGTTATGGGAACGGCAATGCAAAATTTTAATGTTCCGCAAAATACGCAGCCTGCCCCTGCCGTTGCAATCACTACTCCACAGGGAAGACAGGTTTATCAATATCCTCAAACGTCAATATATAATGACCCTGCTAAACAGGCAGCTTCAGGCTTAAATATATTTGTATTTAATCCCTCGGGAATAAGTAATGCAGAGGCCGTAAATAATACAGTCTGCACGCTCGGACCGAACGCTCAGCCGCAGCCGCCTCAGCAAAAAGGACTTGGAGCTCAGCAATTACCGGCTCAGCCCATTGCTAATACTTCTTTAAAAAGTGAAAAAGTTGTATCGGAAAATAAAAAAACAAAAAATGTAGTAAAATTAACTGATGATTATATAAAAACTTTAGAAAGCTTTTTAAGAAGCCAAGATACTACAATTAGAAAACAAGGAGTACTGGATTTAGTTAAACGCTTTGAAGAAGATGATTCAAGATACGATAACGAATCATTAACCGCTTTATTAAATATAGCACTGCAGGATCCTGATGTTCATAACAGAATGATAGCTTTAAGCGTAATAGCTTCAGGAAATGCACACGGAGATAATAATACAATACAATTGCTTAACAACTTAACCGCCTCCGATAAAATGTACGGTCAAGAGGCAAAAATGGCAACAAATGCAATTTTAAAAACCTCTCAAATAAGAGAAAAAATTGTTGATAATTCACCGGAAAAACAAACACCGCCAGAAGAAGAAAATAACGGAAATATTCAAAATGACACTAGTTTCAATTCTAAATAATTTAGGTCATGCCGCATGGAAATTCTCGGGGAAACCTTTGGAATTAACATCTAAAGCACTTGGTGTAGTAACAATCGCTTCGGTTGCTTATGATACACATATAAACGGCAAAGAAAAATCAATTGTTACAGATAGAATTGAAACAGCTGACCGGTATGAAAAAAATTACAGACAATATATGTCGCTTGATAAACAAAGTCAAACAGTTGCCGATTGTAAAAATTCCTGGTTTAATATGCAGAAATCATTTTCCTGGTTCCATATATTTTCTCGTGCCGGCGGTTATTTTGCAGGTGCTGCACATACAATTTTGAGTAATCTTCCCGAACTCGCACTTTCTGCTGTTGCTTTAAGAACTAAAAATCATAAATTCTTAGGTAAAACGGCAGGTATTATGCTTGGAATAAATGCTTTAAAAACTTTTGTATATGATATTGCAGGTGTAGGCAAAGATAAAGAATAATAATCTTTATAGCGTATGAACTATTCTTGTTATATACAACAGGATTATATATATTGCCTTAGAATAGCCGTATTGAACTAAGGAAAATACCTGATTGGCTAATTACCTTTCTTGATTATATATTCTAATATTAGATTGTTTAAAAAGGAAATAAACACCATTCAGCTAATACTTAAAATCAGAGAGGAAGGTAATTTTATGGCGGAAACATTAAGTAACAACATTGGTGTTACCAGTGTAGTAATTATTGAAGATTATAAACTTACACGAGTCGGATTAAAATCTGCTTTGAATGAGTATAAAACTATTAATGTTGTTGCAGAAGCCGAAGATGCAGAAGAAGGAATTGAAGTTATAAAAAAAATGAAACCTGATGTTGTTCTAATGGATGTAGGACTTCCCGGAATGAACGGTTTTGAAGCTACTATGAAAATTAAAGAAATGGGGCTTAACACAAAAGTAATTATTTTGACATCACACGAAAGATGTGATGAAGTGATTGCAGCACTTGGTTCCGGAGCTTGCGCATATTGTCTTAAAGATATTTCTCCCGATGATTTAACAAGAGTCATAAATGATGTGTCTAAAGGTGCCTGCTGGCTTGATCCTGCAGTATCCTCACACGTATTAAATTACTTTCCTAAACCTGAAAATATTGCATTAATCCAAACAAGCGAAGTTCAAGACGCAAGAGCTCAGCTTACAGATAGAGAATTAGAAGTTCTAAGACATTTGGTAAACGGAAAAAGTAATACCGAAATAGCAAAAGAATTGATAGTAAGTGTGCATACCGCCAAAGCTCATGTTTGCAGTATTCTGCAAAAATTATGCGTAGATGACAGAGTTCAGGCTGCCGTTAAAGCTATACGAGAAAATATAATATAGAGCGTTCCTTAAATAATTGGACTTTTTGAAATAAAAAACGAAAAAAAGAAAATACTTTGAGGAGCATTGAGCACGCGCATTTCTTTAGCAAGCAC
>CAJOJP010000103.1 GCA_905234915.1 Candidatus Gastranaerophilales bacterium | reverse complement strand
GCGTCAGCGCGAGTTACGACACCTTGGGTTGAGATTAACAAATTAGATGTGAAGTATCGAGATTTGAATATTTATTTCTCTGTCAAAGATATAATTATTTTATGCACCAAAATATACTTTCTGTTGTATATTTTGTCTAATATGTTATGAACTGGCATATTGTATGTAATTATCTGATTGTTTATAATATAATTAATTTTGTGTTAAGAGCATTATTAAAAGAAAAAATATTAATTTTAGATGGTGCCATGGGCTCCAGCCTTCAAAAGTATTCATTGAATGAAAACGATTATAGAGACTCTGAGTTGTTGCATCATACCATAGCACTTAAAGGAAATAATGATATTTTATCTATTACCCGCCCTGATGTTATTAAAGATATACATAGAAAATTCCTTGAAGCAGGCGCAGATATCATAGAAACAAATACATTCGGTGCAAATGCTTTATCTCAAAGAGAGTACGGGCTTTCTCACCTTGTAAAAGAAATGAATAAAAATGCGGTTAAAATAGCTAAAGAGGCTGTAAAAGAATTTTCCTCAAAAAATAAGCCGCGTTTTATAGCAGGTTCAATAGGTCCGACGGGCAAAACGGCATCAATATCGCCTGATGTTGATAATCCTTCTTTTCGTGATATCACTTTTGATGAACTTTATTCCGCATATAAAGAACAGATTGAAGTTCTTATTGATGAAAATGTTGATATTCTGTTAATTGAAACAATTTTTGATACATTAAATGCAAAAGCAGCTATTTATGCGGCAAAAAAAGTATTTGAAGAAAAAAGTAAAGAAATTCCGATTATAATATCGGTAACAATGTCCGATAAATCCGGAAGAACGCTGTCAGGTCAGCAATTAGAAGCATTTTATTACAGTATTGAACATGCAAAGCCCTTAGCGGTCGGCATAAATTGTGCATTAGGTATTAATGATATGAAACCTTATATAAGAGAACTTTCTAAGTATGTTTCTTGTTATATAAGTTTATATGCAAATGCAGGTATTCCTGATGCCTTTGGTAATTATACGGATACTCCTGAAATTATGGCTCAGGAATATAAAGATTTAGCATTAGAAGGCTGTATAAATATAGCAGGCGGGTGCTGCGGTACTACACCTGAACATATTCGTGCCGTTAGTAAAGCATTAAAAGATATTAAGCCTAAAAAATTACTTAATAATAAACATAAGCATGTATTTACCGGACTTGAACCTTTTATTTACGATAAAAAATATAATAATTTTGTTATGGTCGGTGAACGTACAAATGTCACAGGGTCTTTAAAATTTGCTAAGCTTATTGCAGAAAATAATCTCCCGGAAGCAATTAATATTGCGCGCCGTCAAATAGAAAACGGAGCAAATATAATTGATGTCAGTATGGATAAAGATTTAACAGACTCAAAAAAAATGATGATTGATTTTTTGAATTATGCTCAAACTGAACCTGATATAGCAAAAATTCCCATAATGGTGGATTCTTCTAAATTTGATGTTATAACTGCAGGTTTAAAATGTATTCAGGGAAAATCAATTGTAAATTCAATAAGCCTTAAAGAAGGTGAAAAAGTATTTATTAATCACGCAAAAGAGATAAATAATCTTGGTGCAGCTATGATTGTAATGGCTTTTGATGAACAAGGGCAAGCTGCAACTACACAGCGAAGGGTTGAGATAACAAGAAGAGCATATAAACTTTTGAAAAATGCGGGCATTCCCGATGAAAACATTATTTTTGATTTGAATATTTTTCCTGTTGCAACAGGTATGAGAGAACATAATATCAATGCAATATCATTTATAGAAGCATCTGAAATCATTAAATCGGAAATGCCTGATATACTTATTTCAGGCGGTATAAGCAATCTGTCGTTTTCGTTTAGAGGATTAAACAGAGTAAGACAGGTGCTTCATAGTGTATTTTTACATCACGCAATTAATGCAGGTCTTGATATAGGAATAGTAAATGCAGGTATGCTTGATATTTATGACAATATTGAAGAACCTTTAAAATCCCTGTGTGAAGATGTAATCTTGAATAAATCAGAAGATGCGGGAGAAAAACTTCTTGAATATGCTCAACATAATGAACTTAAAGTAAAATCAATTACTGATGAAAATAAAAACGAATGGAGAAAAGACACTACGGAAAAAAGGCTCCAATATGCACTTATAAACGGCAATACGGATTTTTTGGAACAGGATATAAATGAAGCATTAAAAAAGTATTCTGCTGTGGAATTAATTGAAAAACCGTTAATGGAGGGTATGGAAAAAACAGGCAGACTCTTTGGAGAGGGGAAAATGTTTCTTCCTCAGGTTGTAAAGAGTGCCAGGGTTATGAAACAGGCAGTTGATATAATAAAAAAACATATTCAAAGCAATGAAAAAAGTAAATCAGCCGGGAAAATAGTTCTTGCTACCGTTAAAGGCGATGTTCATGATATAGGTAAGAATATTTTATCATTAATTCTAAGCTGCAATAATTTTGAAGTTATAGATTTAGGTGTAATGGTCAGCTGTAGAGATATTTTAGAGGCGGCAAGAAAATATAATGCCGATATAATAGGACTTTCAGGGCTTATTACTCCATCGCTTGACGAGATGATTTACGTGGCGCAGCAAATGGAAAAAGAAGGTTTTAGTCTGCCTGCTTTATTTATAGGCGGAGCAACAACAAGCAAATTACATACAGCACTAAAAATAGCCTCGGAATATCACGGGATTGTTGTTCATACTTCAAATGCTTCGGAGGCTGCTCCTATTGCTCAAAAAATTATCGGCAAAGATACAGATTTTATAAATAAATTATTAAAAGAACAGCAAAAATTAAGAGATGAATATTATTTAACAAAAATGAAATAATTATTTAATAATTTGTTCATTTAGTATATTATGTCTTTATAGTTGAGTAAAACGGAGAGAAAAATGACTGCCGAGCAAATTACTAAAACTGATAAAATGACAGGTGCAAGAGTTTTTTTAGAATGTCTGAAAAAAGAGGGAGTTGACAAAATATTCGGCTATCCGGGCGGGGCAATTCTTCATATATATGATGAATTATATAAGTTTAAAGATATAAAACACTATCTTGTAAGACATGAACAAGCCGCATTGCACGCCGCAGAGGGTTATGCAAGAGTTACGGGAAAACCGGGAGTCGTTCTTGTTACGTCAGGTCCGGGGGCTACTAATGCAGTTACCGGAATTGCCAATGCTTACTACGATAGTTACCCGCTTGTTGTTTTTACGGGGCAGGTTGATACAAAATTAATAGGCAACGATGCATTTCAGGAGGCTGATATAGTAGGTATAACGCGTACTTGCTGTAAACATAATTATCTTGTTAAAAATCTTGTTGAATTACCTAAAATTATAAAAGAAGCATTTCATATAGCAAAAACAGGCAAGCCGGGGCCTGTTGTAGTATCGCTTCCGAAAGATGTTTTAACCTCAAGAATGACTTTTGAATACCCTGAACGTGTAAATTTACCGGGATACAATCCTAATTATGAAGGTCATCCCATACAATGCCGCCGTGCATTAAAACTTTTATGCGAAGCACAGCGTCCCGTTATAATATCAGGTGGCGGTGTAATTCACTCGGAAGCCTGGGAACAATTGCAGGATTTGGCTGAAAAATTAAATATTCCAGTTGCTACAACTTTGATGGGAATTGGTACTTTCCCTCAGGATAATGAATTATCTTTAGGAATGCTCGGAATGCACGGAAATTATTGGGCTAACCTCGCAGTAAGCAATTGTGATGTGCTTTTTGCCGTTGGAACAAGATTTAATGACAGAATTACAGGATGCTTAAAACGATTTTGCAAAGATGCGAAAGTTATACACGTTGATATTGACCCTTGTTCTATAAGTAAGAACGTTCACGTTGATATACCTATTGTCGGAAACGCTAAAAATGTATTAAATGTAATTCTTAACGAATATAAAACAGGCGAATATAAATATGATAATAAAATGAGAGAAATGTGGATAAAACAAACAGACTTATGGAAATCAAATAAGCCTGTTTTTGCAGTTCCAAACGGAATATTACATCCTCAGACAGTTATAAATCATATTTACGAAAAAACAAAAAATTTAAAAACAATAATTGCAACAGAAGTCGGGCAGCATCAAATGTGGACTGCTCAATTGTATAAATTTACAAGACCGCGCCAGTTAATTACCTCAGGCGGACTTGGAACTATGGGTTTTGGCTTCCCCGCTGCTATCGGTGCTCAAATAGCAGACAAAGATGCTCTTGTTTTCAATATAGCAGGTGACGGCAGCATACAAATGAATATTCAGGAGCTTATGACCTGTGTAGATTATAAAATTCCCGTTAAAATTGCGGTCATTAATAACGGTTACCTCGGTATGGTAAGACAATGGCAGGAAAAATTATTTGATAAACACTATTCGCAGACTCCCATTACATCTCCTGATTACGTTAAATTGGCTGATGCTTACGGTGTTTTAGGTCTTAGAATAACACAAGAAAATCAAATTGATGAAGCTCTTGATAAAGCTATTAACTATAACGGACCTGTTATTATGGACTTTATTGTAGAACCTTTTGAAATGGTTTATCCCTGGGTTCTTGCAGGTAAGCCGATAAATGAAGTTATTCTTTCAAATGAAGCCGACGAAACAGGAAAAGGAGAGTAAAAATGAAGCATACAATATCGGTATTGGTTAAAAATGAACCGGGAATTTTATCCAGTGTATGCGATTTATTCTCAACAAGAGGGTTTAATATTGAAAGTTTAACGGTCGCCGCTACGATTGATACCTCTTTTTCAAGGATAACAATTGTTACTAACGGTGATGATATTGTAATAGAACAAATCTGCAAACAGTTAAATCGCCTTATTAATACAATTAAAGTTGTTGAACTTCCAAAATCAGCGGATAAATGCATTGATAGAGAACTTATTTTATGCAAAGTAACTGCGAAAGACGATGCCAGAAATGAAATATTAAGAATTGCAGAAATTTTTGGCGCAAAAATAATAGATGTTTCAACAGAAACTTATACAATAGAGTTTTCCGGTGATACAAGACAAGTAGTTACTTTGCTTGCGCTTTTAAAACCATTAGGAGTTAAAGAGCTTGTTCGTTCCGGTATGGTTGCAATTACACGTGAAAATCAATTTATAAATCTTGACAGATAAGAAAGGAATATTTATGAAAAAAATTAAAATTTTATTTTTTGTACTTTTGGCATTTATCGGCTTAAATACAATAAATCCGTCAACTGATAATATTGTAGTTCAAAAAGTTCAGGCATTTGAATATACCCAGGTACAGGCATTGCATATTCTTGTTCCGACCGAACAGGAAGCAATTAACATAAGAAAAGAAATTATGACAGGAAAAAACCAAAAAGAGATTTTTGAAAATTTTATGAATGCTGCAAAAAAATATTCAAAATGTCCTTCTGCAAGTTCAGGCGGTATTCTTGGCTGGTTCGGCAAAGGTGACATGGTGCCTTCTTTTGAAAAAGCAGCATTTGAACTTCCTAACGGACAAGTATCTCAGCCGGTTAAAACCAATTACGGCTGGCATTTAATTTACGATATTTCAAAGAAATAAAAAACAGAAAAATTTGTATAAAAAAAGGCGGAATGGTAATCATTCCGCTTTGCTACGTAAATATAGTTATAAAATCATATCCAGTTGATAACACGACCTCCATATCTCCAACATGAAGCATCACCACTATAGCAGCATTCAAGACCATTGGGATTATAAATAATAAACTTCATACCGCCATGTTCACTGCAAAAAGTATATTCACAAAATCCGCCCTCACTGTAAAAAGTTACATTATTCTCACATCTGTCCGCACCATCATAACAGGTATAATATCCAGCGGAATCGTCATTACAAACGCATTTGCAATCATATTGAGTTGCTGAAATCAAAATAACATCATCATATAAATTTAAAATTTCCTCCTCCGAAAGATTTTCTATTATAGTGTAATCACTCATGTTTTATTCCTTCCAAATTTATCATTTCCCCTAGTTTTAAATTATTTTCCCTGTTTTTAAATTTAAAAAAGCCTGAAAAGGGTGTAAAAGTTAATTCACC
>CAJOJP010000102.1 GCA_905234915.1 Candidatus Gastranaerophilales bacterium | reverse complement strand
TTAACAAATTAGATGTGTAGTATCGAGATTTGAATATTTATTTCTCTGTCAAAGATATAATTATTAGTTTTACAAGTTTTATGCACCAAAATATACTTTTCGTTGTATATTTAGTCTAATATGTTATGAACCTAGACAATCACTTGAATACAATAAATTATTGGATTATAATACAATAAATTATTGGATTAAATTGTGAGTATAACAAATGATTTACAAACAACGCAATATTGTAAAAAAGCTTGAAGAAATGATTAAAACACGCCCGTTAATTTATTTAAACGGAGGAAGACAAGTCGGAAAATCTACGCTTTGCCATAATTTGCAGGTAAAAGTAAATCATATTACATTTGATTCTCCTATTGTTCTTGCTTCCGCAAAATCAGAACCCGAAACCTTCGTTAAATCATTACCTGATGACGTTTTAAATGTTATAGATGAAGTTCAATCGGCTCCTGAAATATTTTATTATTTAAAAATGCAAATTGATAAAAACAGATTAGAGGGAAATACAAAACAAAAATTTTTGCTTACGGGATCTGCAAATATTATGGCATTACCAAAATTATCAGAACCGCTTGTCGGCAGAATGTCAGTTTTAACTTTATATCCTTTTTCTGTTAATGAATATTTAGAAACAGAAATTCTTTTAACGGATAAAATGTTTAATGATGATTTTGTAATCAGGAAATATGATAATTATGATATTTTAGAGATAATAAAGAGTGCTACATATCCTGAAATAGCATTAGATAAAACAATAGACAGAGTAAATTGGTTTGACGGTTATTTAACAACCATTTTAAACAGAGATATTAAATCATTATCAGACTTAAAAAATTCCGATTATATGGTTGCTTTATTATCAATGCTGGCTATGAGAGTAGGCGGATTGTTGAATAATACGGAGATAGCAAAAGAAATCGGAATTGACTATAGGACTTATGAAAAAATGTTTACATTTGCGATAAATAGTTTTATGGTATTTAATGTTAAGCCGTGGGCAAAACCTAACAAATTAAATAAAAGATTTGTTAAATCACCGAAATTATATTTTTCGGATTGTAATTTTTTGTCATACATTATGAAAAGAAGTTTAGATGAACTGTTTAAAAATGACAAAATAGCATTTGGGCACTTATTTGAAAATTTTATTGCTGCAGAGCTTATAAAATATACAAAATGGAATAATATAGAACTATCATATTTCAGAACACAACAAGGTAAAGAAGCTGATTTTATATTAGAAAATTCAAATGGCGATATAGTTGGAATTGAAGTTAAATCTTCAATTGATATTGATAAAAAATACATATCAGGACTTTTAGAATTAAAAGAAATAACGGGAGATAAGTTTAAAAAAGGCATTGTAATTTATACAGGACAGGACATAGTTCCTTTAGCTGATAAAATTTGGGCAGTTCCCGTTTGTTATTTTTGGATGTGATAATAAAATCAGGTAATTCTGTTACAAAAACTTATTATTAAAATTTTGTAACAAATGTAATAAATAATTCAAGTTTTTGAGTATTATTACCGATAAATTCTTTGTAAACAATGTATAGCAGTCAAAAAATTACAATTTTTATTAATTATTTCATACTTATTGTTCGTTAATTTCCCTAATTTTTAAGTAATTTGAAATTAAATGCAATATCAAAGAAATATTGAAGAAAGGATTTTAATATGTTAGATGAAACACGTGTAGGCGGTGTTAGAAACAATGACCAAATTCAACAAATTAATTGGAAAAACAATGTGGAGGAAGATGAAGATTTTTCCCTAACGGACAAGTTCCTGAATAATTTGGGCAGTCCTTATGAAGCAACAAATCCGAACAATATACCTGATACTCCCAAAGGTTTGGATTTAAAACTCTATGATAATGCGGAGATTGTCGAGTCAACAAGTAAATCTCCAACTGCAGTTCTTGGAGAAAGTACTGAAATTAATTCTGCAAGAGTTGTTGAAGGTAAACAAATAGGAGAAAAAGTTGTTATCAATAAAGAAGAATTTGATAAAGTTGAAATTACCAAAACAGAAATTAAAGATAATCAATATATAATAAATCCTGATGATCCTGAAAATTGTTTAGTCTTTAATATAACGGACGATGAAGCAAAATTTTTACGTGGTAAAAGTATAAAGCAATTAAAAGCCGAAGGGTTATATGATTTACTAAAAGAATTTGAGCTTGATGAAAAAATGACATCTAAAAAGTTTATTGTAACCAGACAAGCACAAAGAGCAATAGATAATTTAAACAATATTAGAAAACAAGGCGCAACAGCACTAACAAATCAAAGAGCAGGAGAATTAGATTATACTACGAATGCATTAAAACAATTATTAGAAGAAGGAACACTTCCTGAAGGTTATAAGTTTGATAGTGCAGAAGAAAAAAATATAAGAACTATTACAGCTACACATATAAAAGATGTTATAGGAACTGTTTCTGACCATGCCAGTCCGCAAGAGAAATATATAGCAAAGACTACATACGAAGCTTTGATAAGATTAGCCAAAAGAGATAAGGATAAAATGCAGGATGAAACCGCTAAAAAAATGTATGGAGCGCAATTAGCCGCTTATGAAGCAGCTTATAAAGACAGCGGGCTGAAAGGTCAATCGGAATTTGAAAAGAAACTGAATGCCTTCAAGGATGTTCTCCCTGGAATTCTTATGGCTGTTTGTCAATTAAGACCCGAAATGGCAAAGAAAATGTCATACATAGGGGCATTTGTTAATGCATTTAATCCTAAAACACCGTTTGATATTGAAAAAGCTTTGGAACTGTTTGAAAAATCCACTCCTGACGAATTGGAAGAATTAACAAAACAAAATCAATTAAATGACGAAAGAGATAAAGCAGCAAACAGAAATCATGAGCAAGAAGTTAAAAAAATAACCAATGATGCAGAAATTACTGAAGCACAAAACAGACAATTAGAAGCACAAAATAGACATGAAGAATTGACTAATCCGACTGTCTCTACCGATACAGATACTACACCTTCTTCTGATGATTCTTCTTTTGATATAACAGGATAACAAAGTAAACATGCCGGAAGAAACACGTATCATAAATTTAGGCAGCGAAGCTCAATTCCACCAACAAAACATTAGAGTTTGGATAGAACAAGATGAGGATTTTTCCCTAACACACAAGTTCCAGAATAATTTGGGCAGTCCTTATGAAAAAACAAATCCTGACAATATACCTGACACTCCTGACGGGAATTGGGATTGTACTTTATATGATAGTGATAATATTGTGGAATCAACAAGTAATAATCGCTCTGATAAAATAGCTGAATTAATAAAGACCCGAAAAGAAAAGCGTCAAGAAGAACAAGAACATCTTGATAAATTAGAAATCAGAAGAAGATTATATGAAAGACAAGCTAATCGTAATGAAGCATTAGTTTATCAAGAAATTGCAGAAGCAGACAGTTATGACGGTGAAATTCCCAAATATGACGAGCAATTTTCTTTAGATAGAAAATATGAATTTTTATATTCAATGGCAGATACGGTTAAAGATTCAGGTGATTTCAGATATGCAAGAGAAACCTCCTATGACAGCATATATGAGGCTGCTGCTTCTAAACTTGAAAAAGCTAAAAAAAATACAAATTTAGATCCCGGGCTGAAAGATTTTAAAATCAAATATTATCAGGATAAAATGGAAGTAGCGGATTGCTTGCGTAGGGCAGTTAAAAATTGCGGAAATAATAATAATGCCGATACAAAAAAAATTGCGGATACGGTTATTAGTTTACTGGGATTAAAATTTGGCAGCATACAAAGGTATAATGCCGAAATTGGAAAGCTTGCCAAAATCTTATTTTCTGAAAATATAAACAATAGAACTATTGATGTAAATCAACAGACTGATACAAATCCCAAATTAATTACAGAAGAACAAGAAGACACTAATGCTGAACTTCAAAGGCAAAATTGTATGTTACAAATATTCGGTAATTTCCATAAATTAAGACATGAACAGGGACAATCTGATTTTGCTATCAGAAAAGAGTTTGAAGAAGTTGTTAATAATTTAGCACAGATTAACGGGAAAAAACTATCTAATAATAAACAAAAAACAAAAGAAGAATTAAAAAATGAATTATTTGCAACTATGAGAGAGCAAAATTTTACAACCCATGAAACTCAAGCTGCATATTTATCTTTGGAACAAAAATCCCGTATAAACCAAAAAGAACAAATATTGAAAGAACTTGAAAACAGACAAAATAAAAAAAAGACAGATCCACAATTTTCAGACCGGAGCGAGGAAGAATTAAAAAAAGAATTGGAAATTTTAGAGGAGGATTATAAAACAATTCATGAACTCTATCGACAGGTTGTTCCAAATTTGTGGGATGAAAACTCTGAACAGGTATTATCATTATTATTTATAGTCGGTGTAAAACAAGTGCAAAAAAATAATCCCGGCTCAATCAGCAGTATATTTCAAGGTCATAAAGGACTGTTTCTCGGGCAGAAAAACGGTAATAAATTAATAGGATATGCTAATGAGTGGACTTTTTAAACCTCTAAAACATTTGTAATTATTGAATTTTACACTCCATATAAAGAATATATTAAAAAAACGTATAAAAAAAAAATTCACTATATAATATAAATGTAAAAATAAATTAAGGGGGTTTGGACGGTAAATAAATCCGTAAGCCGAAAGAATAACAAAAAAGGGCAGAGTGGGCAGAGGGCTCAAAAGTGATAAAAGAGGCATAATGAGCCATAATGAGCCATAAGGAGACAGAAGGAGACAGAAGGAGACAGAAATGAATACAGTATTAGTACCGATTAGTGAATATGTGAATAAACTTGAAAATGCAGATAATAATGCAAAAGTAAAAATAGAAAATGAACTTGTAAATATAGGTAAAGATGCCGTTCCCTCTCTCGTTGAAACGCTACAGGTAGTAACAGGAAGAACAAGAGGTATTCTTGCTATGGTATTGATAAGAATTGGCGAATCTTCAATTGATTATCTGAAAAAAGCAGCTAAAACAAACAGTGATTTTGAATGGATTGCTAAATATTTAATTATGGAAATTCAAGGGGCTGCCGCTTAATTAAATTAAGCCTTTGTTTATATCATTAGAAAGTTTATCGCTAATGATATCCCATGCTTTTTGATTTGGGTGTCCGTCTTTAAAAATGTATTCTTCACTTGTCAGGTCGGCTTTTACGTAAGTCTTTAAATCAATAACTTTTATACCTTGCTTTTTTAGTTCATTCCAGCGTTTAGAGTCGTATATTTCTTCATGTGCAGGCTCTCCGATTAATTTACTCGGATATTTTATAATTATAAATTTTATATTAGGAAACCGTTTTTGTAATTCGTCTTTTGATTTTAGAAAATAAAGTTTCATTAAATCAAAATTTTTATCATTATTTTCTTTCGCAAGCTGATGAGCAAAAAAATAACGTTCCAGAAATCTTCTGATATAATAAAATCTTGAAATTTGTCTTAAGAAGCTGACTTTAATCCCTTCTTTTAAAGGAGAAATATTTTCTTTAATGTATATTTGTTCTTTCAAGCCTAATTTATCCGAATACAATCTGTAAATATGGTCTGAAATAAATATATAAACGGCATATTCAGGATTGACTTTCGGATAAAGTAATTTATAAAAATCAGGATTTGAAACCTGCGCATACATGCTTGCAATGCCAAGACCCGAGTAGCCTCTATTATATACCATTCTTTTTGTTTTTTTGGAAAGCTGATATTCAAAATTTTCTCTTACCGAACCTTGAGCAAAAGAACAGCCGAAAACAATTATGGAAGGTTTGGTTGAAGGTTTTTCCATATTTATTCGATAAGGAGAAATAAAACATCGTGGCCATATTTCATCAAAAGATATATTACTTAATGAATAACGAAAAGGAGAATTAGAAGGATTTTTTTAGAAATTGTATTTTTTTCCGTAAAAACTCTATAATTATCAAAATCATTTTTTGCAAAATTATAATCTGCAATAATCAATAAACCGCATAAAAATATAATATTCAACAGCACTATAAAAAAAATTTTCCGCATATAAAAAATATATCATAAAAAATTTTTACCAGTATGTCATAGTTCAAATATATATTAGACTATTAAAGTTAATATACATCAGAAAGTATATTTTGGTGCATAAATTTTATAAATAATGCTTTGACGGCATGTCAGGGGATATAAAACGAAGCCAACTGCTATGTATATAAAAACATCTAAACTCA
>CAJOJP010000101.1 GCA_905234915.1 Candidatus Gastranaerophilales bacterium | reverse complement strand
GTATATAAAAACATCTAAACTCAGCCAAAACGCGTGAAAACGCAAGCTCTTGCATCTATCAAAGACTTATTTTAGAGTCAGACACGCGTTTTTCTGTTTCTTCGTTAAGATGTTTTAATATACTCCGCAATGCGCTTCTTATTTATATCCCCTGCCTGCCTTAGAAAAACTGTACCTCTCAATGGACTTTATTTTTTGTTTTTTACTATTTTTTTTAATTATTTATATTTTATTAAAAATTCAGGTGAAAAGAAAAAATCTGAAAAGCATTGCGAAGTTGTCGTAACTTTGCTTGCTGAAACAACAGCAGAGCCGGCTCGCAATCCGAGCGGCTTTAGGTTGAAGTTAGCAAAGTAGAATACGTAGCGACAGCTTTGAAGATTTTTTCTTAAAGCTGAATTTTTAATTTTAAATAACGAAAAAAAAATTAGACCGCTGTTTTTAATTCCTTTTGAAGTTAATGTATTTACTAATTATTCACCAAAATATATTTTTTAGTGTAAAAAAATATATAACTACCAAAATTAAATATTACAAACATCTTTCAACAATTTGCTCGTATGTCCATCCATATGTACCATTCGGACATTTATCGTTTCTACAATATGTATAAATTGCTGTAGAAATAGTATCGTATCTGCTTAAACAAGAGTCATTACAATATGCTTCACCGTTTAAAATACGTGCCATTTCCTCACAACCGTCACCTGCTGCTGGAATATCAGGGTCACCAAAAACATAATGATCTCTACATGGACAATTTGAAATTCTGTCTTTTATAATAATATCTTCATATAAACGAAAAATCTCATCTTCACTTAACTCTGCTATAGCGTCAAAATTCATAACTTTTTATTCTCCTAAATTAATAATTTTACCTGCTTTAATTGCTGATTTTTTGTCTTTAAATTTTACAAATCCGCTGTACGGGGTAAATGTTAATTCTTCAAAATATAATTTATTTTGATATACCATCCAATCTACACGTACAAAATTAAAATCTTTTGATAATTTTTTAGATAAATCAATCGATTGATTAATATAATCAAACGAAACTTTCTCTGCCTTTTCCCAATCTTTTATAATAAAAATATCATTTACGGGTTTTAAATTTTCATCACAAATAAAAATTGTATTGTCTTGTTGAAATTTAACTGTTACAATAAACATTTAATGTTACAGGTGCAGAATTAAAATCATCTGACATAAATTGTTCAATCAATATTTTAGGTTCTATATTTTTATACTGCATTTCAAAACCGTTCCAACCCCAGTATTCCTGTTCAAGCCAGCCTGTTATATTTCTTTTTACAAGTTCAAATAATTTATCGGTTTTTAAAAATTCTGATTTTTTTTTGATTATATACTGCCATTTACACCCGTGGTTGCACTTGATAACAAAGCTGTTTGGGAGTTTTTCAAAGTCGATTTTATCGAAGAGCGGAGTGTTAAGAGTTGAGAGTGAAAAATTTAAATTATTTCTCCTAACTCCACCTCCTAACTACTTGAAGTACAGGTTTTAAGTATTCATCGCCGATTTTTTCACTTACATAATCTCTTACTTTTACTTTATCCGTGCAATCACGCATTAAATCGGTTATGCCGTATAACTTTATCCATTGAATTTTTTGATTAAAGGTTTTGCATCTTTTTTTATCAATAATATATCTTCTAAAACCTTGTCCGCTCGGGCAAATGCCCGCCCTGCAGCAGGTTGGGTGAAACCCAACAAACCCCTTAAAACCCCACTCTTTTAAAAGCGGCAGTTCTTCTCCTGTTCTTAATTTAAATAATTTTGCTAAATATAAGGGATACTCGCTTTCTTCTAAATTTATCAGAAAGTCATAATCCCACGGCGGATTTTTTATTTCTTTTTTTCTTAAAAAATTAATTATGCCGTACATAGATTTTATTCTTTCAATTATAAAAATAATTTAATCTATTTTTATAAAAATTGAAGATATACTTCAATTTTTATTAATATGAAATAATACTTCATATGTCAAGACTCAAGCTATTAGGAAATAATATTAGAAAATACCGCAAAGCTAAGAATTTAAAACAAAGAGATTTAGCAATTGCACTTGATTGCTCTTATGAGTTTATTTGCCATATTGAGCATGGCAATATGGCGATAAGTCTTAAAAAACTGTTTCAAATTGCTGATATTTTGGGAGTTAAAATGACTAATTTAATTGATTTTGATTAAATTATGCGAGTTGAAAGTCGAGTTTTGTATTCTTGTTAAATACAACCGTTTTGCATATGCAGCTCAAAGTACTCATAGATGTTTTTAAATATCGGTCTTGCAACAATTGATATTTTAACCTTTTTTCAAAATAATTAATTTAAAATAAATTTAACAGTAGTTATACCGTCTTGCGTGTATGATTTTATTTCTTTTGTTTTATTATCAAGAATTTTCAAAGAAAAAAAACTATCATCCGTAATTTTATTCATGTAATCAATTCCTTGATGAGTAAAAACCAGTGATAATTCTTTGTTATCATTAACAATCGAAATTTCTACCGCACCTTCAAAATTAGGAAATAAAATATTTGTAAGGTATTCTTCTGTTAAAAGCTGTAATTTGGTATTATTACGAATATTATGCAGCTTTGAGTATTCAGAGAGTTCTATGCTTAACTTCTGCATATCAAAATTTTTCTTTTCAATTATAAAATCTGCCATTATTTCCGCCTTATTCTATATTTAGAACTTTATCAAAGCCAACCATTTTAAATATTTCAAGCACTTCCGGCTTAACATTTATAATTATCATTTTATCTTTTGACTGCAGCTTTTTCTGAAAGGCTAAAAACGCTCTTAAACCTATACTTGAAATATAATTAACTTCTGATAAATCTATAGTTAAATATGTAATATTATCTATTTCGGCATTCACTTCTTTTTCAAGCTCCGAAGTATTTGTTACATCTATTTTCCCAATTGGCTTAATAAGTATTTCTCCGCTTGCAAATTTCTTTTTTTCTATACTCATAATTTAACTACCTCTTTATTTATCAATCTTATGTTATATCTTTTTTAATGTCAATTTATTGCTTAAATATAATTGTAATGATATTTTTATCATTTTTTCGTTCGTAAATAACATTTTCAGCCATTTCTTTTACCATAAATATACCTAAACCGCCCAATTGCCGTTCTTCTAAAGATAGCGTAATATCAGGATCAGGTTTTTCTAAAGGATTATATGAAATACCAAAGTCTTCAAATTTTAATATTATTTCGTTGCCGGCTTTATTTATCGAAACTTCGACCATTCCTTCTTTTTCAGGGTAAGCGTATGATGCAATATTTACAAAAATTTCTTCCGAACAAATATTTATTTTATTAATAAGCGAATTATCTAAAGTCCAAGGCTCAATAGAATTGTGCAGCCAATCAAAAAAATCCGTAACATTTAATATTGTTGCTTTATTTTTATATGTATTTATATGATTAAGAGATTTTGCCTTATAATTAAATGCAATCATTGTTATATCATCACTTTGTTCAAATGAATTTGTAAATTCTTTTAATTCTGCCTTCATTTTTATAATTAACTTTTCTACATTTTCTTCATTTTTATTTTTATTTAAAAATTCAATAAGTCTATTTTCTCCATACATATCACCTTTATCATTAAAAGCTTCTGTAACTCCATCTGTGTATGCAAAGATAATATCGTCTTCTTCAAATTTTGTTTTATATGTTTGAAAATCAAAATTTTCCATAGCACCTAACGGTAAATTAGGTTCAAGTTTAAAAAATTCATAGCTGCCATTTTTATGCTTTAAAAGCGGGGGATTATGACCGGCATTATTATATTCAACAATGCCTGTTTGAATGTCTAATAGTGCAATAAACGCCGTTAAAAACAAACCCTGGGTATTTGTTTCACATAATTCATTGTTTGTTTTATTTATTGCAGTTTCTAAAGAATATCCGCTTAATAAATTATTTTTCAATAAAGATTTAGCATTCATCATAAATAAAGAAGCGGGAATTCCTTTTCCTGACACATCTGCAATTAAAAAAGCAAAATGATTTTCATCAATATAAAAGAAATCATAAAAATCGCCTCCGACTTCTTTTGCAGGTGTCATTGAAGCAAATATATTAAAATACGGGTTTTCAGGAAAATTATGAGGAAGTACCGAATCTTGAATTTTTGCAGCAATTTCAAGTTCTGATGCCCTTTTTTGTTCAGAGGCTGCATTTTCTTTTTGAATTGTTAGTAAGTTCAAAAGATTATCTCTCATATTATAAAAAGCTAAAGTCAAAATTCCTACTTCATCATTTGATTTTATACAGGGAAGCTCTATATCAAATTCACCCCTGCCGTATTTTTCTGCTATGTGAGATAATTCAACAATAGGATTAGTTGTAAATTTGCATATCCAATTTATCAATAAAATCAACCAAAATACACCAAATAAAGTTATGGATATTAAAATTATCTGAAAGTGTTTTATTGGTTTATAGAAACTATCAGAGGAGTAAACCAGATAAGAAGTCCAATTTACTTTTGGAACGGGTGCATAAGCAAAAACAGCTTCGCCTTTATAAATCGAAGATTTTGATATTGTAGTAAAACCTATTTTTCCGCTTTTTGCTTGTTCAAAAGCATATTCTAATTGTTCTGATTTTATTTCCTGTGCAAGCTCTGATATTGTTTTTTTTAATTCAATATTTTTATCGGGATGTACTATGTACAATCCTTTAGCGGAAGTTAATAAGTATTTGCCGTTTGCTTCAAAAGACAGATTTTTTAGGTAATCCTGCATAGAACTTATATTGCCGGAGGCACCAAGTACGCCGTCCCAGGAAGAACTTCCTTTGAATTTGAACGGAACGGATACAGTCGATGACAATATAACATTTCTTTCGGGGTCTATTGAATCATATGGTTCTGTCCAATGAATTTTACCTGTATTTATTGCTGCATTAAACCATTCCCTATTTTTTACATATTCATGTTCTTCCCAGCTTTTAGTCAGAATTTTTCCGTTTTTTATATAGCTGTTATACATATGCCCTTTTTTGTTTTTATCTTTAGACGGAATGAATATAAAAAACTCGTAAAAATGCCCGTATTGCTCTAATATAGATTCATGCGCAGCTTTTGCAAGCAGTATTAATTCATCTTCTGTTGCTGATTCTTTTAATGATAAAATTTTTACGGTATTTACAAGAGATTGTTCCGTAATATCAGCCCCTTGTGCAAGATTATGATTAACTGACCCTAATGCTTTATATGCGGCAGAGATAACCTGCTCTTTTAATAACGGTTTAGAATAATTTGATATAAATAAGCTCAGTAAAAGCGAGCCTAATAAAACGCTCAAAAGAATACTTGCACTGAGCTTAAATACTAACGATCTGCTTTTTAAAAAAATGGCTAATTTATTTATCATTATGTATTACTTTCTCTTTATTTACAACTATTATTATAATTTTAAGTCATTTTATTACCTTTGTCTTATATTATATGACCTATTTTATACTTATTCATTTGATATTTTTTCACAAACTGTTATATTATGTTTGCAGTTTATAAGTTGAGTTTTGAGGAGTTAAAGAAATTAACAAAAGAATAAAAGAAAAACAGAAAAATTTTGCATGATGCAATGATAAAGGCAGGATTTAAAGGAATAGATTCGGAATGGTGGCATTTTACTTTAAAAGATGAGCCATACAAAGATACATATTTTAATTTTGATGTAGAATGAACTTATTTTGGATAAAATAGCCAATTTGATTGATGTTGTTCGTATTAAGGGTAATTATGCTGCTCAAGAACAAAAAGGAACGGATAAAAAAGCTTTAGAATACTTTTGTATCAATCAGACACATACTTATTCAAATAATCATACAAATCATATTTTCTTTTAGTAGAATTATATGTCATTCTGCGGATTTTGCCTGTAACAGGATAATCCTTAAAGGCTCTATCGTGAAGACCTGCTATTGCCCATAAAATTCCTGTATATCCGTTAGCGGACGGTGCATCATAAGCATATTTATCATTCAAATATATTGCAATTTTTAGTGCTTCATCAGCTGAAGGAGTCCATTCTAAGATTTTTTTAGCCCAATACATCCGTAAATAACCTTGAATTACTCCTTCTTTTATTAATTGATTCTGCAGCGCATTCCATAATTTATCGTGTGTTTTTGCGTTTTCTATATTTTCAACAGAATAAATATACTGCCTTATATCATATTTGTGATTATTTAAAGATATTTTTGCCCAATTAGGAAATCTCTTTTCAAAATCGGATTAAAATCAATAATCAAAAGAGCAGGATTTATATTTTTTATTATTTCGGAAAGACTTTTTTCCATAATTTCAAAATCAAAATTTAAGTTATGAAATATTTTTTGCGCCTGTGTAATTTGTTTATCAATAAATTTTTGTTTAGGTGCATATTCATAATTAATTTTAGGATGTATTATTTTCAATGGTAAATTTAATTCTCTGTTTATTTGAACAGCAAATTTCATGGCAAAATTATCTTTAGCTCTTATTTCTCTTTCGCACAAATAAATTATGTTCCCCGATTTAATTGGTTTATTATTAATCTCAAAAATTCTTGCAGAATTTATTATGTTTTCTGTTTCAAAAAAATCAGGTATATAACTTAAAATAGTATTTTTAATGATTCTCGGCATTTAAAAATTTTAAAATGTTTAATTACAAATTACATCAGATGAAATACTATTGTTTGAAATATTTTGTAATGCGGAAAATTCACATGTCAAATTCGCGATACTTTCTGTCAAAATTTCTGACACAAAACAGCTGTACCCTAAAAAATTTATTGTGCTTTATTATAGTTGCTGAAAGACTCGGACTCTTGAAATGTTATAAAGTTGTCTTTCGCAATTTAATGCTGTGTTATAATGATTTCAAATTGAACAGCTTCATTTTGTATCATTTATACACATATAAAAGGAAATACATAGTATAAACATGAATAAGACCACTATAGAAATTTTTGCCGAGCAAGTTAAAAAAATGCCTGAACACTTGGCTGTTATATATAATTCGGAAACAAAAATTACAAATAAAGAATTATGGGAACTGTCCGGAAAAATTTATGCTTGGTTAAAATCAAAATGAATAGGCTCAGAAGATGTAGTAATGTATTGCTTGCCCAGAGGTATTGAACTTTATCACCGTTCAATTCCTTTCAGCGAGATAAATAAATAAATAAATTTAATAAAAACCGTTCGTCCTCTGGGTTTTCCCTTCCCTAATACCTATGAAATCGTCCGCTCGTCAAACGATAATTACGGTATAATAATGGATAAATTAAACGGCATAACAATAGAAAGAGCAATACGAACCAATTCTGATAAACAAAATAATTTTATTGAAAAATTTACTCAAGCCGTAAAAAATCTTCATCGAACACATGTTCAAAATGAAAAAATACCTGATATAAAGCAAGTTTCAATATCTTATGCTAAACAGCTTAATTCTTCATTTTGTTCAAATGAAGATAAAATAAAAATCATAAAAATTTTTGAAAATATTCCGGATACTCAAAATTTCATACATGGCAATTGTCATACAGGTAATGCGATTATTTCCGGTGATAAAATACAATTTATTGATTTGATGTTTTGTGCCAAAGGACATCCCGTATTTGACATTTTGTGTATGTATTCTCATTATGTTTTCTTGCCGTCATTTAATTCTGATGAAGCATATATTTTACATCTTGGTTTAGATAAAACGGGGGCAGAGAATTTGTATAATTTCTTTATCAGAACATATTACAATGAAAAAACAGATGATGAAATTGAAAATATAAAAGAATATTTTAAATTGTATAAAGATATTGTCAAAAATCCTAACAACATTAAAGTAGTAAGCGATATAACTTTTTTAACGGGATTAAATCCTAAAATAAAACAAATTACAGTTGCAGAATTTATGGAATATATAAATAAATACGGACTATGACATTAGACCAACTATATCCCTAAATAAAATTATCAAAACACAATAAATCATACCAATAATTTTAATTGTTTATTATTTATAATAACAAAATTTCTTTTTTTATCAATATGTATTTTATCATACATACGAGAATATTTAAAATGAACAAATAAAGACCAACCACACAGTATATTAGACATAAGATATTGTTTCAATAAACAAATTTTTTCTTTTCGTAAAATCTAAAAATTAATTAATAAAAACAAATAACAATGTTCGTTAGAACTTGTGTAGCATGTAGTGCGAGAGGCGAACTTTCGGTAGCTCTTTAGAGCCAAGCAGGTAACAGCGGCTTATAGCCGCAGAACAAATCACCGGCTAAGCCGGTGGTCATGATTATAAAAGATTATAAATATTTTGGTAACGATAAGATATTTTAAGTATAATTAATTTGTTATCTTTAATTTTATATGCAATTAAAAACTGCTTCTTTACAATGAAAATTTGAGTATCCTTAGCTTTTATTCCTTTTTTATAAATTCCCATATTTGGAAATTCGCATAGCATATTAAAATAATCAAAAAACATATCAACTGTTTTCTTTGCAACACCAAAATTATCGTTAGAAATAAACTGCGATATTATTTCAATATCATGGAAGGCTTCTTCAGTAATGATTAATTCTAAATTATTCATATTTTTCCATTAGCTTTTTGTATGCAGTCATTCCATCCATATATCGACCCATCTCATAATCATCAATCCCCCTTTGAATTTCTGAATTTAACATATCAATTTGACTTTGAGAAGAAGTTTTAATTTCAATATATATTTTCATTGCATCATTAACAATATCATTAATAGATTTATATAATCCCGTAGCCATTTGTTCATTTATAAATTTATCAAAATCACTGTTTAATGATATATCCATTTAATAGTCCTTTATTTCTGTTCGACAATTCTATTATATCAAAAAGTTTTATGCCTCTCAATGAATATTATGTTAAGAGGGGGATTTTAGCAATTATATTTTCTGTAGATTTTTTATATAAGTAATACAATAAACACAAATTATGGGAGGATTAAAAGTGTCTTATTATGATATTATTATGAGTAAAGGAAGAGTGCAACCTTATAATAAAAATATTTTATACGAAAGAGCATCAAATTATGATTAAATTTCATTCAAAGGAAAAATAATTTGAGGTTCTCCACGTTGGGATAGTTGTAAAATAACAGTCGGTTTGAGAAAAAGTAACAGTATGTTTGAGAATTTTTACAAGAAAATTTCAAATAATATTCAAGAAATGGTACATTTTTAAAAATTTGTAGGGTGCAATTTTTTGCACCAAAATTATGTTATCATACAAATATGAGTATGTATAAAAGATATTTTAATAATTATTTAAATCCTGTTTTTATTACCTTTGTGACATATAACAGAAGAAAAATATTAATTTTCAATATTGATATTTTAAGAAATAGTTTTAAATATGCAAAATGCAAATTTAATTTTGAAATTATTGCTATATCTGTAATGGAAGAACATTGTCATATGATAATATCAACAAATAATTCCAATGATATTCCTAAAATTATCAGAACAATAAAATTTAATTTTTCAATTAATATACCGGAAGATTTTCAATACAAAAATCTTTCAGAATCTGCAATCAAACGAGGGGAAAAAGGTATTTGGCAACGAAGATATTATGACCATATAATCAGAAACGAAGAAGATTTACATAAACATATTGATTATATTCATTACAACTCAATGAAACATTATCAAATTAAACCAAAAGATTGGGAATTTTCATCTTTCAATAAATTTGTAAAAAACGGATATTATAATATTAATTGGTGTAATTTGGAAGATATACATAAAATTAATTCACTTGATTACGAGTAAATGGTGCAAAAAATTGCACCCTACAAGCTTCTATCCGTTCAAGTCAAAGTGGACTTAAAAATACACCTGTGAAAATATAGCTAAAAAACTGGAAGTATCCAAGTTTGATACTTCCAGTGAAATGGTTGCGGGAGCTGGATTCGAACCAACGACCTCCGGGTTATGAGCCCGACGAGCTACCTGACTGCTCTATCCCGCGACAGCTATACTAATATTATTAATCAATAAAACAAAAAAATCAAGTTTATCTTTTTTTATTATTTAATCCGGTGTTACAACTCTCAAATTTCGCTCACGTTCCTAACCCTCGAAATTTACTCCGGCATTTTAATACGCAAAAAAATAAAAAATATATTTAAAAACATTTTAAAGTAATCAGGCAAAAACTGCATTGTTTAAAAATTTTACAAAAAGAATTTTTCTTATATAATATTTTTGTTATGAGTAATAGACTAGGGTAATATGAAGCAGAAATATGAAAATATTTTTGTTCTTTTAGAAAGAACGACTATAGAAAATCAGAATAAAACAGCCTTGGGAATGAAAACAATGTGGGGCTGGAATGAGCTTACTTATAAAGGATTAAGCCTTTTATCTTCAAGATTTGCTTCCTACCTTATTAATAATTTACAGATACCTAAAGGTGATAAAATTGCAATATTATCCGAATCTCTTCCTGAATATGGTGTTTGTGTATTTGGTGCTGTACTTGCAGGTGTTACAATCGTTCCTTTAGATAATAAGCTAACAATTTATGAATTGACCTCAATACTTTCAAGCTGCCTGCCGTCTGTTTTAATGACCTCTGCTAAAAATTACGCAAAAGCAAAAGAATTACAATCTAAAATTCCTTCTATAAAACATATAATTTTAATGGAAGCATCTGAAAATGTAAGTGACTTAACACCCAGTTTATATTCTCTGCCTTCTGTTTATAATGCAAAATGGCGGCGGCGTCCGCTGCATGATACCGCATTTATTATTTATACCTCAGGTACAACAGGTGCCCCTAAAGGTGTTCAAACTACATATAAAAATATGCTTGCTCAAATGTATGATATGAAAAAAGTCTTTTCTTCAATGATGCCAAAAGATTCAAATATGAGATTACTTTCAATTTTACCTATGAATCATTTATTTGAAATGACGGTCGGCTTTTTCGCAATGCTTAGCAGCGGTTATTCCGTATATTATACAAGCAGTTTAAAACCTAAAGATATTTTGGAAATTATGCAGGAAAGAAAAATCCGATTTATGGTTACTGTTCCTGCTTTCTTAAAATTGTTAAAAAGTTATTTTGAATCTGAAATAAACAAAAAAACTAATTTCTATAAAACAATGTTTAAATTTAAATATAAATTAGCTCGTTTTTTGCCCTTTAATTTTAGACCTTTATTGTTCAGAACTATCCACAGCTTGTATGGAAAACATTTTTACGGATATATTTCCGGCGGTGCTCCGTTGGATCCCGATGTTGGAGAATGGTTTAACCGTATCGGGGTAAGAATGTTTCAAGGATACGGCTTGTCCGAAACAAGTCCGGTTGTGTCAATGTGCAATAATATGAAGCAGGATAATACACGCTCAGTAGGTCCTATTTTGAGTTCCTATGAAGCAAAAATAGATAAAGATACCGGTGAACTGCTTGTCAAAGGTCCTTCTGTTATGAAAGGCTACTATGGCAGAGATGATTTAACAAATGAAGTTATTGATAATGACGGCTGGCTCCATACAGGAGACATCGCCGAAATAAGAAACGGTTTATTGTATATAACCGGAAGAATAAAAAATATGATAGTTCTTTCCGGCGGTAAAAAGGTATTTCCTGAAGAAGTAGAAACGGTTCTTCAGCAAAGTAATTCTTTTCAGGAAGTCTGCGTTGTAGGTATGCCTAAAGTCGGCGGTGAAAAGGACGGCTGTGAAGAAATAGTTACCGTTGTTGTACCTGCTAAAGAATTTGCCTCTCGTTATGATAATGATGAAGATATGAAAAAAGCTGTTAAGGCTGAAATTAAACAATTATCTAATCAGCTGGCACCTTATAAAAGACCTATAAATATTGTAGTTAGAACGGAAAATCTTCCCCGTACGGCTACCAGTAAAGTAAAACGCAAAGAAGTTAAAGCTATTTTATCCGGAATTATGTAATCGGATGTTTTTCACTACATTTTATTACATTGTTAATTTTTGTAAACAATATATTTTTATTATATACAAATTAGACAATTTTCATAAATAAAATTACTTTATATAAGTACGGAGATTAGATTATATTTTATAACAGGAGAGAAGCATAATGGCCAGAGTACTTATTTCAATGCCCGAAAATTTTTTAGGTGAAATTGACAAAGTTGCAAATACTGAGAATAGAACAAGAAGTGAACTTATAAGAGAAGCACTTAGAACTTATATACATAGAAATAAAGTTCGTGAGAATGCTTTAGCTGTTAAAAATGCAGCAATCTTGGATACGCTATTAGACTAATAGAAAATAGATTTATATTTTTTAGGTTATTTGGGGGAATTTTAACATCATTAAAGAAGCTGTTTTTTCTTATGCAGCTTCTTTTTTAATATGCCGTAATAACTACAATTTCACCGGGAGTTAATATTGAGGTGAAAATTGAATTTATAAGAGAATTTCCCTCTTTTGTTTTTATAAAATCAATTTTGCTTTTTTTATTTAAATGTTTAATTTTTGCTTTTATTTTTTCCGATTTAATCAAATTTTTATTTATAATTACAATAACGGATTTGCCGTTCAAATATCTTTGATATGCAAAAATTTTATTATTATCAGTTTTTATTGGTATATATTTACCTTTTTGAATTACCTCGCTAAAATCATTTCGCAATAAAATAGCCTGTTTGTGTTCGTTTATTAAAATATCGCTATCGCCCTGTGGTTTTCGTGAAAAATTAAAAATGTCTATTTGTCCTTGATGTACGTAATAATATTCATCATCCGTAAAAGTTTCCGCTGCTTTTTGGTGTGAATATTCATATATATAATCATCGCCCTGTAAAAATCCGTCAACATAATATGGATTTAAAGGTAAAGTTGCATTCAGCCAAATAATTATTTTTGCAAAAAGCTCTCCTCCTGTTATTAAAGGACTTACTTCATCATGAGTTGCGAAACTGCCTATAACCGATTTTTTTTCATTATATTTTTTAAATAATTTTTGTCTGTTTTGTATTGAAGTATTTAATTTATCAGCTGTTTTCCAATTTTTTAATTCAAAAAAGTCGCCGTAGTAACCGTCAAAACCTGCTTCCAAAAGTTTTTTGTAATCGGTAAAATAGGCTTTATCACTGGCCGGTTTAGTCCATACCTCAGAGGCTTCAGCTAAAAATAAAAAATTTTTATTTTTTTCTCTTGTATATTTTATTAATTCTTTCCAGAAAATATAGGGTTTTATTGTTGCAACATCAGCTCTTATACCGTCAGCTCCTATATCCAGCATATTATTGATAAATCTTTTATGAAGAATAAAAATATCTGATTTAAAGAGTGTTTCATCATCAGGAACATTGAATAAACGTACATCTGCCCAATCAGCCGGAATATAAGCAGCTCCTTTGCTATCGGTAACAAATAAATCGGGACGATTTAAAAATAAATCATAAGCTCCGCAGCTGGGTAAATCAATAATTACTTTAATATTTCTTTTGTGGCATTCATCTATAAATTTTTTAGCCTGATTTTTTACGGATAATTCGCTTTGGATATCGGCAAGCTGGAGATTAAATGTTCTAAAGTCTGAAAGAGCATATAAAGATCCTGCTGTTCCAATTGCCTTCATTGTTCCTACAGGGGTTACGGGTAAAAGATGAAGTGTATTTACCCCCAGATTTTTTATCTCATCAAGCCTTTCTATAGCATTTAAAAAAGTACCGGAGGTTTCTCCCGAAGAAAAATCTATTATATCGTTTCCGTTTTTATCATCAGCGTTAAAAGTTCTTATATTGACTGCATAAATAACAGCTTTATTATTTTGAAACATTTCACGTAAATTTTCGGCTTGTGTTGCTTCTGCATAGGAATTAATACTAAAAATAAATGCGAATACTAAAAAAAATAACATTTTTTTTAATGACATAAAAACTCCGTATGATTTTTAAAACTCTATAGAATATTTTACAATAAAAAAATTAAGATATTTCTATAACTTTTTTTACACTAAAAAATATATTTTGGGGCATAATTAGCAAAAGTATTAACTACAAAAGGAATTAAAAACGGCGGTCTAATTCATTTTTTCGTTATTTAAAATTAAAAATTCAGTCTTAAGAAAAAATATTCAAAGCTGCTGCTACGTATTCTACTTTGCTGTCTTGTTTTGCACGCATTAAACGGCGTTTGTGTCGAAGGCTCAACGCCTCCGCCACTTCAGCCTCT
>CAJOJP010000100.1 GCA_905234915.1 Candidatus Gastranaerophilales bacterium | reverse complement strand
AAATAATATAATAAAATTTATAGAAGAACATAAAAATTTAAAAGCAGTATATTTCAATGGTAAAGGTATTTATGACGATTGGTGTCATAAATTCAATTCCAATATAGGTAAAATCCGAAAACCTGAAAAGTTAAGCTGGTATGAAAAATTCAAACCTTGGGAGTTAAATAAAAAATTTGGTAAAAATATAGAATTCAAAGCACTTCATTCTACAAGTAATAACAATAACGGAAATTTTGATTTTTCAGAGTGGGAGCAGGCTATAAACAAATATAGCGAAATTAAAATTAAAGAATATAGAACAAAACATTTTATTGTAAAAAAGCCTAAAAAATAGAATGCCCAAATTTGGCATACTTCACTTTTATAATTAAATTATGAAAGTGAGGTAATTATGAAAAACAAAGAATATTTATACGATAAAATATATATCGGTGTTGATAATTTTTTTCCTTTAAATATTGGAATAATAGATAATAATGCGGCAATAATAGACGATAACGGTAAACCTCTTTGTGATTTTATTTTTGAAAATATATATGATGATTTTTTTAATTTTTCAAAACATAATCATAAAAACAAAAATTATTGCGGATATGATTATTTAGTAACTAAGAAAATAAACGGCAAAATGGGGGTAATAAATAAACATCTTCACCAAGCTGTTAATTTTGATTATGATAATATAAGTTTGGAATCTAACAATAAATTTTTATATGCTGTTGTTGAAAAATATGGAATGCTACTGATAGAACCTGTTTATAGAAATATAAGTGATTGTATATATGATGACATAGAAATAACATACTATGGAGATATAATTGTTAAAAAAGACAGCAAATACGGAATTATAGACAGCTATAATAATGTATTAACTGATTTTATTTATGATGAAATTCAACCATCTGAGAAAACTATTCGTTTAAAAATTGGTACAAAATATCAACTGCAGAAAAGAGAAACAGAGGAAGATTTTTTTAATAATTTGAAATAGTTCCGCATTAGTTCCGTTTAAGTGATAATTTTACTTAAATTATCAAAACATGTGTTAATTTTTAAAATTAGCTTAAAATCATATAACAGCAAATGTTTTAGCATTTTTAGGAAAAACGATTTTATTGGATTTCAGCCTATTTAGTTCCGCTGTTTAAAATCCGCATTAAAAATTAACACCTTGATAACTGTGTTTTCTCTTTTCCTATTTGAATTTAAAGTCATTTTCTTTTGTTATCAAACCTCATGTTAGTTTACATTTAAAAATTATTGTCATTTTTAAAAATGTCCTCTTCCAAATTCGCATTTGAGGTGTAAAATAACACCTGTTTTGATAATTTGTAACACTACGAATGATAATTTTAGAATATGTACTTTCTAAAATTTTACAAAAATGTTCTCATTATACTTTTTGTGCAGATAATTTTAAATCATAGCCTAAACCTAAAAATATCTTGTGGGAATCATCTTACGGGAAAATATTTTATATAAAGTAATTCTATGTATGCCGATTAATTTAGCAAATTCGCAGATTGTATATTTTGCTTCAATTAATGGCTTTAGATTATAAATTAAATCATTAACATCTTTTGTTTGGGAATAATCATCTAAAATACTATTCAGCCACATTTGAGCATATTCACTGTCATCTTTTAACTGCTGTTTTAAATGTTCTTGATGTTTGGGCAAACTGTTTAATAAATTTTCTTTTTGGTTTGTCATAGGTGTTTCTCACTTTCTTAAATTAGTGGTTTTATTATAATAACTTAGGCTATATTCTGTTTTTATATTCCTCTAAGTATTTTGTAGCAATATCAATATCTTTACTTTGTTTTGATTTATTACCTCCTGTAAATAATAAAACAATGGCATTATCCGCTTCCGTATAGTATATTCTTAAACCATTATCAAATTTAAGTTCAAAAAGTTCATCTGCTAATTGCTTGTTTTTACCGAATAGACCTCGTTCAACTTTTGATAACCGTTTATCAACAATAAGTCTTAAACTTTTATCAAGAGCATTATACCACTCAAGATATGGTATTTTATTATCCAAAGTTTGGTAATAAATAATTTCATTCATATATTTATTGTAGCATAATGGCTACAAAAATTCAATAAATATGTTATAAATATCGTAAAGTTTTAATCTAAAAATTTTAATTTTTGTTTAACAAATCTATGGATGAACCAATCCAATACCTTTCTGACATATTTTTTTGCATATTATTGTATAAAATTATATCTTCTTCTTTCGTTATATCTATAGAATTATAGTATTTTTTTTCATTAGTACATATTATTGCTAGATTATTTGATAATGGGAAAAAGAGTTTACATTTTGGTAATGTTTCAATATTAATACAAGGATTATCGGAAGTTATAAATTTAATTTTTGTTTTATTATTTAATAAAGTTAGTTTGTAATTTTCCTGAATCAAAAAAGATAAAAAAACGAATGGCATATATGAAACAAATAAATATGCTTGTTTTTTCCCAAATGATTTTCCACCATATATTTTACTTAATTTTTCAACAAAAAATTTAGTTCTAAATATTTGAAGTACCATATAAAACATTAATTCAATATAATCATTATTTTTTCTTTTGCTTTTTAAACTACTAATTATAGTCTTTTTTTGTACGATTAAGTTTGTTTTCTCTTTGTCATTGTCATTTATTAAATTTTTATAATAATGATTAACTTTTACACAATAAAAATGTATGTAAAAATTAATTATTAAATCATCTATGTTATGATTAGATAAATCTACTTGTGGCAATGATAATGATTTAGACAATTTTTTATAAATGTTATCAAATCTATCTTCATAAAATTTAAATAATTTTTCTAACATATCTTTTTTTCTATCACCACTATTCATATAGTTTTCAATATTAATATCAGAGAAAGAAATGGTTTCACCATTCAGATAGTTCATTATTAATCTACAAGTTTGTTTTGATAATGTATTTTTCTTGCTATTATTTAAATTAGTTAATGCATAAAAATAATCAAGATCTTCATTTGTTATTTTTTCTTGTAATGTATATAAATTATTCACAAAGCAAATACTTTTAGGAGAATTTAATTTTTTAGGTTCCTTAATATTTTTATCTCTATAAAAAATATTTTCAAAATTATCAGAAAATTGTTTCATGTATGACTGTCTTATATAATGATTTCTCGAAGTTTCTTTACTCATATAAAATACCAATCTTTTTCTTCAGTATAATCTTACTAATAGGTTCATCATATCGCCATTCAATTAATTTTACATTATTTTCTTTACATAAATGCCTTTTTTGTTCATCTAGTTTTTGTCTTTTTTTTAATCCTTCTTCACCACCCCAAATACCAATAGGTTCATAATGCTGTTGACCTTGATATTCAAATGCCAATTTTTTACTGGGTACATAAATATCTATTGATTGCATACCAAGCCATGAACTACGATATTGATATATAGCATCTTTGTAATTTTGATATACTAACTCAAATAAATCTAATTCTGATTTCCACTTGGGAGAATATTTTTTCTCTTTTATCAATTTTGATTTTAATTTTAAATATTGCTCTTTTATTGCTAAAGCCTTTTTCGTTTTATATTTAAAATGATAAAATTTTTCGTCTATATACTCATCAATTTGATCTAACATTTCATCACTATATATTAAATTCTTTGTAAATTTTTCAGGTAATTTATGATAATTGATTGGAATTTCATATTTTTTATAAATAAAATTTACTAATTCCTTGAAATTTGCTTTTTGTTCATTTAAAAAACAATATTGTGATTTTAAATTTATAATCCAGTCCAATCCTTTTATATATTCGGAATAAGGAACATTATATATTGCACTTCCACAACAACTATAACTACTGTTTTTCGTTCCGTATAGATTATCGAAATATAATTTTCCACCAAATCGCCTACTATTTAATATTTTGTATAATATGGCAATATCTTTTAATTTATCTTTTTCAAATTTTGCACAGTAATTTACTGTATCAATATCATCTTCAAATTTGTTTTGTATAATATCAAAACTATAGGCATTTTTTATGCAAAACTCATATGCCATATAAAAAGATAAACTCTCTCTTTTATGGAAATAAAAATACAAATATTTATCATCTATTATATTATGAGTTGATAAATATTTGCTAAATTCTTCAGTTCTTTGTATATTCACATATTTTTTACCATTAACTACAATTACTTCCTTATTCCTATCTTCTATATTATCCCATAATAACTCATTATATGGACTAATTAATGGAATTGGTTTACACCAATCTCGTTCTTCTATTTGAACACCATTGTGAAAAACCGTACGAGTAAAGTTATAGTGTTTTCCTGTTTCCCAATCCATTAAATGTCCAAAAGATACACCATAACTTACATTTATAAATATAAGGAAATAGTCTTTAAATGGAGAATCAAATTCAGCATAAAAATCATCATTTTTTAAATTTGTATTTTTACCAGCAATATATTTTATTGATTTTCCATAATCAATCTCACACAATAAAAAGCCATCAATTTCTTGTTTTTGAAGAATAATGTTGCCATTTTGAACAAAAATCAGAGAGCTAAAATTATAATATCTATTTTCATCATTATTCCTAGTAACTTTTATAAAATTTAAAGCAGAATTTTTACTCATTACCATGTCTAAATTTAATATTATCTTATATTATAATCATTATTATACTAAAAAATAATTAATATATTTAACCTGATTTTTTAGTTCCGAAAGTTCCGATAATTTGGTTCCGTATTAGTTCCGTTTACTTGATAATTTTAACTAAATTATCAAAGGAGGTGTTAATTTTTAAAATTAGTTTACAATGTACTATTTACAAGCCTTTTTACGATTTTATCCAAAATGATTTTATTGAGTTTCAGCCTGTTTAGTTCCGCAGTTTAAAATCTGCTTTCAAAATTAACACCTTGATAACGGCTATTTGATTTTTGTTTATTGAATTATATGTTGATTTCCTCTGTTATCAAACCTCATGTTAGTTTACATTAGTAAAATTAAAAATTTATTGCAAATTTTAAAAATGTCCTCTTCCGAATAATCATTTCATCCGTCCACTATTCAAATGTGGTGTAATATTGCTTTTTCACTTCTGTCCATCCGCAGGACATTCCCGGACACATTTTCCACAAATCGGACTTTTTCAAATGAGCGGTTTGGAATACTTCCGACCGCCATTTTTAAAACACACAGCGAGTTTCAGCCTAATAATCATTTGAACCGTCAATAATTATTTGAGGTGAAAAATTACAACCATGCCGGTTTCTCCGAAACCTGCCGCAAAAAAGCCACAACAAAATGTCCTGTAAAAATACAAATAAAAAGGGCTTTGGAAAAATATCTAAAACCCTTTATTTATACAATTTCGGAACGACAAGATTTGAACTTGCGACCCCTACCACCCCAAGGTAGTGCGCTACCAGGCTGCGCTACGTCCCGCCATTTTACTTATTCAATTATCAACTGTTAGCGCACTACGTGCTACCTCTCACGAAACCCAACTTTGGTTGGCTTTCGTTCGGCAGAGTCAGGCTGCGCTACGTCCCGCCTTTTTACTTATTCAATTATCAACTGTTAGCGCACTATGTGCTACCTCTCACGAAACCCAACTTTGGTTGGCTTTCGTTCGGCAGAGTCAGGCTGCGCTACGTCCCGCCTTTATTCTATTTTTGATATGCATAATTAAATTGTTTAATATTCAGGCATATCAACTTAATATGTATATTATCATTAACATTTTCATTTTTCAATAAAAATTTTCCCCATTACGTTATTTTTTTAACTAAAATTATCAAATTATTAAGAAAATTAAATCTCAAAATTATACTTTATTCCTATCATATTTGAATTTTAATCAAAATGTTAAATTATATTAAGAAAGTATATAACAAATAGCAATTTTGTATATAAAAAATACTTTATTAATATACAAGGATAAAATTTAAAAACGAAAAAAGTAAATGCAGATGGTACGAGAATACCGGCTGGCAGTTATTTATGAACTAATTTATCGTTTACAAATTCGATAAATTATGTACAAGTAATTAAACTTGCTAAAAGCCAATAATTTCCCTGCGCAATTATACACATAGTTAGTTGTAATACGAAAAAAAGGATAAGAATATGAATAATATAAAATCAAAAAATCACCAAACAGTTGTAATAAATCCCTATTATAAAGAAATGTATTATAGTTCGGAAATTACTCCGATACGAGAACATGTTTCGGTGCTTGAAGCAAGATATCATGTTTGGAATCAACTTGATAATTTATCAATGCAAAATGCTGTAGTTCAAATGCGCAAAATTGCATAGTTTGAATATTACATTATATTACAGAAAAACTACTAAATGTAATAAATTTAGAAAATTAAATACGAAAAAAGGATATGAAAAAATGAATACACAAAATGTACAACAGACTACTGTTGAGAAAAAAACACAAACAATTATTATTAATCCTTATTATAAAGAAATGTATTATCAACAGGCACTTACACCTGTAAAAGAAAAAATTTCGGTACTGGAATCAAGGCAAAAAGTCTGGAATCATATGACTCATTTGTCGATGATGAACGCAGTAGCACAAATGCGTAAAATTGCATAACTTTATTATTAAAAATTCAGTTACAAAAAAACAAGACTTAAAAAGACAGATATTTAATTTAAATACGAAAAGGATATATAATGAATAATTATGAAAATGAAGCACAAAAAGTGCAAGAAAATCATGTTGAAAGAAAACTTCAAGCAATAGAAATAAATCCTTATTATAAAGAAATATATTATCAGCAGTCGCTTGAACCTATGAAAGATAGAATTTCCGTATTTGAATCCAGACAAAAAGTTTGGAATCACATGACTCAACTTTCGATGATGAATGCAGTAACTCAGATGTGCAAGAAAAATAGAATTGCATAATATATAATTTTATTTTAAATTCAAAAGATTTTATCGGCAAAAAAATATTTGTTCATGTTATAATCCTGTTGAATATAATGTTCTAAAAAGGAATATAAATGCAAATAGGAATACCAAGAGCCTTATCTTATTACAATTTTTATCCGTTTTGGTATGGTTTTTTTTCTGATTTAGGAATTGAAATAGTTTTATCGGATAATACAACAAAAAAAACTATGTCTGAGGGCAGTGCTCTTGTTGTTCCTGAGACTTGCATTCCAATAAAAGTATATGTAGGACATATTTTAAACTTGATTGATAAAGGTATTGATAAAATTTTTATACCTTCTATACAATCTATAGCCCCTAAAATATATAATTGTTCAAAGATAAGAGGACTTCCCGATTTAATAAGAAATGTTATAAAGCGTGATTTTACTATAATTGAAGCAACATTGGATAAATCGGAAAAGAATAAGGGTTTATATTCATTTCTGGCTGAAGCCGTTAAGCCGTTTGGTATAACTGATATGGAACGAATTAAAAAAGCTTCTAAGACAGCATGGCGGGTTTATAATAATTACCATGTAATGACCAGAAGCGGCTTTTCTTATAAAAAAGCCATTAAATATGCTCTTGAAAATAAAGTTATTATTCCCGATACGGAAAAATCTTACCCTATTAATATTGCACTTATTGCTCACGCTTATAATTTATATGATGACAGAGTCAGTATGAAAATATTTGATAAACTTGAAAAACTGGACGTAAAAGTTTATACTGCTGATGCTTTGACTTTTGATCAGATGGAAGAAGGTCTTAATATTATGAAATCTAAGCTGTACTGGGCTAATGAATATGAATTAACCGGTGCTGCGGGACATTATATTTCAGATAAGAATATTGACGGTATAATAACAGTTAATGCCTTTGGCTGCGGACCTGATTCTTTAATGCTTGAGAGAATAGCCAGATTTGCCAGAAAGAGAAATAAGCCGATATTGCATTTATCAATTGATGAACAAACGGGAGAAGCAGGTTTTGTTACCAGAATAGAAGCTTTTGTTGATATGCTGTTCAGAAAAAAACGTTCTAATATTATAAATAAGATAACATTAAAGGATAGAAATCAAAAATATACAAATATAAGAAGCAGCGAGTTAATTCAGTAATTATATCATTATTCGGAGTTGGAAGGTTTTTGTATGAATATTTGCGTTATTGGTACCGGTTATGTAGGGTTGGTTGCAGGTACTTGCCTTTCAGATATTGGGAATAAGGTTATTTGTGTTGATAGTGATGCTGAAAAAATTAATCGCCTAAACAATGGTACTGTTCCTATTTTTGAACCCGGACTGGAGGAACTTATTGAGTCAAACAAAAATAAAGGCAGATTATTCTTTTCTACTGATTTAAAGTCTGCCGTAGAACAATCTAAGGTTTGCTTTATTGCGGTCGGAACTCCTCAAACTAAAACAGGAGAATGTGATTTGTCTTATGTTTATGAAGCTGCAAATAAAATAGCAGAATATATAAATGAGTATAAAGTTATAGTTAATAAATCAACAGTTCCTGTTGGTACCGTAGAAAAATTACAGAAATTTATAAAAAATAAAACAATACATGAATTTGATGTCGTGTCTAATCCCGAATTTTTAAAGCAAGGTGCTGCCGTAGATGATTTTCTTTCGCCCGATAGAGTTATTATAGGAACAAATTCTGATAAAGCGGCAGAAATTATGAAAGAAATATATTCTCCTTTTATGAGGTTAGCAAACAGAATTATATTAATGGATATAAAATCGGCAGAAATGACTAAATATGCTTCCAATACTTTTTTAGCGACAAAAATTTCTTTTATTAATGAAATTGCTAATATTTGTGAAAAAACAGGAGCTGATATTGATATGGTTAGACTTGGCATGACTTCTGACAGCAGAATAGGAAAGCAATTTCTATATCCCGGTATAGGCTACGGAGGAAGCTGTTTTCCAAAAGATGTTGAAGCATTAATTTATACCGCAGAAAAATCCGGATGCGATATTCCGGTAATAAGGGCGGTAAAAGAAACAAATCAAAATCAGCGCAGGCATTTTATAAATAAAATTTTAAATTATTTTAATGGAGATATTGAAGGTAAAATATTTGCAATTTGGGGGTTATCCTTTAAACCTAAAACAAATGACATGAGAGAAGCTCCTTCCGTTACGGTCATAAATGCTCTGCTTGATAAAGGCGCGCAGATAAGAGCTTATGACCCTAAAGCAATTGAAACGGCAAAAAAAATTTGGGGTAAAAAGATATATTATGCAAAAGATGCTTATGATGTCCTTTCAAATGCCGATGCAATGTTGCTTTTAACTGAGTGGAATGAATTTCGGTATCCTGACCTTGATAAAATGAAACTCAAAATGAAAAATTATGTAATTTTTGATGCAAGATATCAATATGATAGAACGAGTTTAGAAAAACAAGGATTTAAATATATAAAATGAATTGTAAAAATGCTTTAATAATATTTATTATTTTTTTAATTTTTTCTTTTATTGTAATGTCAATTCCTTTTGTAACAGAAGCAGATGTTACCTGTATAAAATACGTGCAGAGCATTTTATCTGAGGTTAATTCTCAAATACCGATTGCATCAGGCGGAGTAATATTTTATATAATGATTTGTATTCCGTTATTTTTGGGAAATTTATATTTTTTATTCCGTAAAATGTATAAAAATATATTTCTTTTTAGTGCTGTACCATTTGTTTCTTATTTTATAAATAGTATTATAAAGGCTGTAATACAACGTCCAAGACCTCCAATTGAACTGCAAATAGAAGAACACATGTCAAGTTCAAGCTATGTTTCAAGGCATACTTTTGTAACTGCCTGTGTTTTTGGAATTTTTATTTATTTTGTATGTCTGTATTGTAGAAACAAATTATTAAGAAACTTTTTAATTATAATATCAGCTATATGGATAGTATTTGAAGGCTTTTCAAGAATTTGGCTCGGAGTTCATAATCCTACGGATGTAATAGGTGCATTAATTCTTGCCTGCGTATTTTTAATATTTTATATGCGACTTATTCAAAAATTGAATTAATTGAAATACAAAAAAAGGAAACTTATAAAAGCTTCCTTTTTTTATTTATTTAAACACGTCTTTTTCTTGCCGCTTCTGATTTGCGTTTTCTTTTAACACTTGGCTTTTCATAACGTTCACGACGTTTTATTTCCGAAAGTATTCCGGCTTTTTGGATTTTTTTCTTAAATCTTTTTAAAGCACTTTCAATACTTTCATTTTCGCCGACCCTGATTTCAGGCATTAATTTTTCACCACCTTTATTTAAAATTATCAACTATAATAATGCTACAAAGAACAAAATCTAATTGCAAGTGGTATGAACTCATTTTTAACAAAAAAAGCGGGAAATTTTTCCCGCATATACGTATATATAGTAATTTTTTTATTTCTAATTTTGTTGTGTTTCATACAACTACTGGCTTCTGTTCCAACTCCAATTTCCAAATGAACATTTAGTAAGATATTGAACAGTGCGTGTACAGAAACTAAATTCCGTAATAGGTATATAACAGTTTTGTCCACCTCCATAATCCAATGAACCATCAACTGTAAATTGACATGAACTGAGAATATTATAATAAGTTTCCACTTCAAAATCTTCCTCTAAACCAAGTTCATGAACTTGCTCGCAAGCTTCGTTACAGTTATTTTCCGATGCACCTCTAGATAAAATATAAGCAGCCTCGGTTCCGCATTTTGGAAGCACAAAAGAATTAATTGAACTTTCCGGTTCGGTTCCTTCTTCCGCTTGTGATGCCACACTATATAAAACAAAATTACAACTTACATGACAAGCACAACTGGCAATTCTTGCAGTGTTGATTTCATCATACAATTGTTGTACGTCTTCATCGCTCAAATTTTCTATTCTATCAAAATCCACTTTTAAACTCCTTCCAAATCTATCCAATTGCCCATTTTTAAATTCCACTTTTTACCAAAAGTGCTAAACCCGGAGTACGGTGTAAACGTTAATTCTTCAAAATACAATTTATCTTTATAAATCATCCAATCAACACGTACGAACCTGAAATCTTTCGATAATTTTTTACTTAAATCAATTGATTGTTTTATTATTCCGTCAGCAGGAAATTCTTTCATTAATTCTCTGTCCTCGCTCTTTAATACTAAATCCGCATAACTATAATCCTCGTTATAAGTACAAATCTTAACGCCGTTATCAAGGTGAATATCAGCAAAAACTTTTGGTACTCCAGAAAAACAATATACTTCAATGAGTCTGTTTTCTTTCATAAAAGGTTCAATTAATAATTTAGGTTCAATGCCTTTATACTGCATTTCAAACCCATTCCACGGAAAAAACTCCTGTTCTAACCAGCCTGTTATGTTTCGTTTTACAATATCAAATAATCTTTTGTTATTCAAAAAATCCTTTTTATCTCTTATAATATAATGCCACTTGCAGCCG
>CAJOJP010000099.1 GCA_905234915.1 Candidatus Gastranaerophilales bacterium | reverse complement strand
AGTTTTGGCATAGTTATTTTTTATTTATCCTATTATTTGTTCATATATATAAAAACAAAAAAGAATATATTATTGCTATAAAAAATATATTCTTTTCTGCTCCGTTTTTTTATTTTTTTATTTGCCCTATTATTATTGACTTGTAGAGTATATATCTTTTGTAATACAACTTAACAAAGTATATAATTAAGATTATTTATTCGCTGTAGGAAGGATAAGAAACCTTTGATACACCGTTTTTATCTAAAGAAAAAAGAATATAAATTTTTTCTCCGTTATAATCTTCAGGCGGATTATGAAATCCATAAGTATTTGTTAATAATATTGATACGGAATCATCTAAATTTTGATTACCAGAACTTGAAATAATTGTTTTTACATCCAGCCTGCCTGCTTTATTAAGTATAAATTGTACTAAACATTCGCCCGGTTGTTCAACTAGCGAAGTACTCCATTTTGTATTGAGCTGTCTTCCTATAGAAACTAAATAATCTCTTAATTTCGGGGAAATTCCTGCAAAACGCTCATTTAATAATGGTACATTTGGCAGGGTATCGTCCCAATAGGAATTTACCGTAGGAATTTTTATTTTTTTTGCTACCGATGTATTATCTTCTTGAACTTTATGCTTCATGTGAGGCGGAAGCAGAATAATTAAGAAGCAAAGCAAAAGTGAAATACCTGCTGCAATCAAGGATTTCTTTTTTTCAAGTTTTTCTTCTTCTATTTCAGCTAATTCTTTAGGAGTTAAAGCTTCATCTTCATCATAAGCCGGATAATCCTCCTCGTCATTATAGTTGTTTTCTTTATTTAAGTCTTCCTCTATAATTTCTTCAAATTGATCATTCCCGCAATCACAAAAATCGGGATATTCATCATATTCTGCATTACATTCTGTGCATCTGTACATTATATTATCCTTTAGTAATCTTTATCTACTTTTTCTAACAGTTCTTCTCTTGTATTTATCTTGAAAAAGGTATCAGCAACCATATTGGTTTCCATAATTAATAATGCGGTAGGTATTAATGCTGATAATAATGCCATTAGTATTGACTGCATATTTTCCGCATCTTTAACAAAGTATGACATGTTCATAAGAATTTCAACTATTACTACACCGGAAGCGATAAGGAAGAATTTTTTAGATTCTTTTTGTAAGTTTTTAGTACTTTCTACACCGTATATCATAACACCGTGAGAGTTATAGTCACTAAAACCATCCTGTTTAATTACATTTGAAGCATGAATTTTTTTCGTTGTGAAAAAAGATATTGCGAAGCAATGAAATGCAAATACAATCATTAAGGTAGCCAAAGTTAAAAATATAGGCGATATTCTGAAGGTTTGAGTTATATTTATAAATCCTGCTGCTTCAGGGAAATATCCCGCAAGTGTTTGAGAAACACCATAAGCCAGAAAAGGAGCGGTCATAATACCAAGCAAATACTCGCCTGCTCTCATTAATTGAAGATTAAAAGTTTTGTTATTTATATCTTTTAACTTCTTTTTTGTAATATTATTTACAAATAAATTTATCCATTCCTGATAATCTTTTATAACGGAAACAAAGTCCTCTCTGCTTTCATATCCGTCAAGTTCTTCACTGCTTTCAGCTATAATATTTTTGGTAAATCCTGAAAAAATGCCTATAAAAATGCATAAAAAGGCACAGAATATAATCATGGAAGGAACAAGCTCCGGCATTTGATATGTATGAGTTGCCAGTTCTGCAACAGCAAATAAAATAATTGCGCCAAACGCACCTACCGAAACAATTGAACACATACTTTTAATTCTTAATACGGAGGGATTAACATTTTTCTTTCCGTTTGTACGTAAGGTTAAAAATTGTGATTGTTTTAACAGATGTGTTATTATAATAAATGCAACCGCAATTAAAAATAAAATTCTGGAATTTAATTCAATAGCAGAAGCATCACTTCTTACTTTTACAACATCATTTAAAATATAAGCCATTACCAACGGCACAATGAAAATAAACAAATTTAAAACACCTAAAATCGTTTCATTTTGAGATAACTTATTTCTCAGCTCATTACACTTAAATGAAATTTCTTTTGAAATTAAAGTACGTCTTGTTTCGATATCTGCTTTCATTCTGTCTATTTTGAGCTTAGTTTGGACACCAACGCCTTTACCGTAAAGATTTTCTATATCCTTTGCATTTAGTTCTTCTTCTCCCATTGATGCCATTGTTTTTTTGTTTTCTGTTTTTTTAATTTTTTCTGCATTTTTTTGGTTTGCGAGTGATAAAGAACCGGGAGCGACTTTAGGATTAGTTCCTGCTGAGGTAATTTTTATGCTGATAAATTCATCAATGCCATCTATCATCAACTTACATAAAGATGCAATTTCTATTCCGGAACCGATTGGCTGACCTCTAAATAATACTTTATTACTTTTGGAAGTATTTATAATCCTCCATTTGCCGCTTTCTTCCTGTTGAAGCGAAATAACAAGTTCAAAAGGTAAATCTAATTTAAAGTTACAATTTGCACTTGTACCTATATTTATAATACGGGCATTTTCAAATATTTTTTCTTTACTTTTCGATGCTATAATAACTTCCATTGATATATCCTCTATTTTATCTTCCTATTGATTGTATAAATCTGTCAACCGTTATATCCACATTTTCTTCGGAGGCAAAAAATAATTGTTCTTCGGGCATAACATTTTTCAATTTTTCTCTGGAATTTTCCAATTTTTTGGGTGTAGCATACAGTAAAACAATGGATAAATCAGGAATATACTTCATTGTATTGCCCATATTTTGAGGTAATTTTTCCCAATTTATCTGTTTTTCCAATGCACCTTTATTTTCTAAACCGCCAAGAATAACAATATTTGGTTTATAACCTTGTTTTTTCATATTAAGCGAATCATCAACAGCCTTTTTTAATGCAAGTCCGTAAGCTGCTCCTTGGCTATTTTGGTCATATCTGCTGTGTTCTTCAAATGCTTTTTTTATTGCTGATTTTTTATTGGGAGCTTCGTTATAAATAAGAACAGCATTATCATTCAATACATATATTTTTGATTTATCTTCAATATCCAGACTTTTACATATTTTTAATATTGTTTTTTCCTCACGCTCCAACAAACTTCTATCCGGATTTGATATATCAAGAATAAAAACAACCCCTGCTGGATTAAACTCCGCAAGTTTAATGCCGCTTAAGAACACAACTATATTTTTAATAATAAATACTGCTAAAACTAATATAACACCTAATATACAAGTTCTTCTAAACATATTACACTCTAAAACAACTATCTGACAGAGTTAATTATACAAGATTTTTTCTTTTTGCGCAAATTATTTTATTTTTTTCAAATGTTCTTTCTTTTTTTAAATTCCAGAAATCAGGGTGTAAAAGTGCTAAAAAAGGAATTAATTCCAGCCTGCCTATTAACATATTAAATATAAATATCAGTTTAGTTATAAAATGCATTGAGGCATAATTTCCCATTGGACCTGCTATTCCGAAAGCAGGCCCAACATTTCCGAGTGAAGCAATAGAGCAGGAAACGCCTATTAGTGCATTTTGTTCTGTATAAATAATGATAACGGCTGTTATTACAAAAATTGTATAATAAAAGATTACAAATGAAATCATTTGTTTTACATTATCTTCAGAAACAATTGTTTTGTTTATTTTTATCGGATAGACACCATTTGGATGGTATATTTTTGATATCTGCCGTTTTAAATACTTAATTATAAAAACTATTCTGAGTAGTTTTACTCCGCCCGAGGCACTTCCTATTGATGCACCGGTAAACATAAGTATAAATAATAGTAATTTTGCCCGTATATTCCATTCATTATAATCGACGGTTACAAATCCTGTTGTTGTTATTATTGATACAACCTGAAAAAAAGCAGCTTCCGTTGATTTTTTTAAATCATATATATTATGAGTCGTTAAGGTGATTGCGATAAGGATTGTAAATAAAATTACAACTCCCATATATAATTTAAATTCATCATCTTTAAAAATTGCTTTAAAATTTCTTTTTATATAAATTTTATATTGAAGCGAAAAATTCATACCCGATAAAAACATAAAAACAGCAATAGTCCAAAAAAATTTCGGCTGAGCATAATGCATTATACTTTCTGCCGCAGGAGAAAACCCTCCACCCGACAGACATGACATCGAATTACAAATTGCATCAAAAACAGGCATTCCCATATATATTAAAATAATCGCTTCAATAAGTGTTAAAACAAAATATATACCCCACAAAGTGGCAGCTGTCTGCCGTATTCTCGGGGTTAATTTACTTTCGGTAGAGCTTGCTCCCGGGGATTCCGCAAAAAACATCTGCCTTCCTGCTATAGCAAAAGAAGGTAAAATTGCTATAAATAATACAAGAATTCCCATACCTCCAAGCCATTGACTAAAAGAACGCCAAAAAAACATTGTTTTGGGATAAATTGAAAAATCGGTTAATACTGTAGCTCCCGTTGTTGTTACGCCTGATACCGCTTCAAAAAGCGCATCTATAGGTTTTAAGCCGTAATATAAAAATGGAATTGCAGATATAACAGAAAGAATAATCCAGGCAAAAAGGGCAGCCGCAAGTGCTTCGCTCCTGTTTATATTATTAAATTCACTGCCTTCTTCTCCGTTTTTTAAAATTTTATGTAAAACAAAAGCAAGTATCGCAACCATAGCAAAAGGGAATACAGAAGGATATTCTTTAACAACTACGGCACACATACAAGGTATGAGCATTACAAACGATATATATTTTAATATCAGACTTATTGTACTGAATATGGATTGAAAATTCATAATTAATTACTCTTTTTAAAATAGTTTAAAATCGAATCGGCATTTTCATGTGTAGTAAATACTATTAAATTATCAAAGGGCATAACCTGTGTTGTACCTCTTGGAATTATAACTCTGTTTCTTCTTTGAATAATTGCTATAATGGCTTTACACGGCAATTTCAAATTCATAATCATATCTGTTTTAAAATCAACGCCGACGGAGATTTCAAGAACTTCGCCCTGACCGCGTTCAACTTTTGCAAGAATTTCCACGTCCGTTTTTATCAAACGATTTTCTATTTCATCAATAGCAGCTGCATTTTGAGATATAGCTACATCAATACCTACTCTTTCAAATAATTTTGCATTTGCATTTTTTGATACTCTTGTTATAACTTTCGGAACTCCCAATTGTTTGGAAAGAAGCGAGCATAATAAGTTTTTTTCGTCTTTATTTGTTACACTTATTACTACATCTGATTCTCCTACCCTTTCTTCTTCGAGAAGCGCGAAATCAGCTCCATCTCCGTTTATAACCAGAGCCTTTTTTAAATTTTCGGTTAATTCTACACATCGGTCATAGTTTCGTTCGATTATTTTGATTTTCATATTAACTTTTTCAAGATTTTGCGCAAGCATTAATCCGACGCTGCCTCCGCCTATTATAGTTACGTGTTTTACATCTTCAACCTCTTGAAAAAATTGATTTGCCAGAATATCGAGAGAATATGACGAACCCATAAATATAACTTTATCATTCAATAATAATTCAGTATCACCTGAGGGTAAAAATAATTTTTCTTCTCTTGTTATTCCGACAATAAGCGTTTCATCAGGGAAACTGCAATCTTTTACCTTTTTATTTAAAAATTTAGTACTTTCATCAATACGATATTCAAGCAGCCTTGCTTTTCCGTTTGCAAAATTTTCAACATCCACCGCGTTAGGTACGGTTAATATTCTGAAAATTTCCTGAGTCAAAAGTTCTTCGGGCCATAAAACATAGTCTATCATAAGTTCACGCTGATATTTAGAACCTCTTACCATTGAAAGAGATTCTACATTATCTTTTTTACTTACAAAACAAACCGTTTTTAATTTTGTCATATTTATAACGGTTAAACAGGCAACAATATTAGCTTCATCATTATCGGAGCAGGCGATAAAAATATCGGTATCCTTTATTCCTACGGACTCTAAAACCGATATATTAGACCCCGACCCCTGTACATATTCTATATCAAGTTTTTGCAGAGCTTCATTCTCGGTTGAAGAATTATCAATTACGACTATATCATTATTTTCATATAATTTTTCCGCTATAAGACTCGCTGTTTCGTTTGCTCCGTATATAACAATCTTCATAAATAACCTTTCAAATCAATTTATAAATTAAAAAGAAATAAATTTCAAATTTTACTCAGATATTTCTATAATTTTTTTACAACGAAAAATATATTTTGGTGTATAAGTCTAAAAATTATTTATAATAAAGCATTAACGGCATGTCAGGGGATATAAAACGAAGCCAACTGCTATGTATATAAAAACATCTAAACTCAGCCA
>CAJOJP010000098.1 GCA_905234915.1 Candidatus Gastranaerophilales bacterium | reverse complement strand
TTTTATATACATAGCAGTTGGCTTCGTTTTATATCCCCTGACAAGCCGTTAATGCTTTATTATAAATAATTTTTAGACTTATACACCAAAATATATTTTCTAGTGTATAATTGTATATAATCATCAAATATAATTATTAAATTTGTCATCGTTTATTTTTCTTTATATAAGATTAATGCATTTAAATCTTCAGGAGTAATAGTGATTGGTTCTTCCTCCATAGTATCGGCATTAAAACGTTTCAGGCAGTAATATTCTTTTCCGTCCGAAACAGTATTTGCATTTGCATCTTCATTATCTGCATTTAATTCCGCTTCCGATATTTTTACAAATTTATATATGCTTGTATCAACGGGATTTTCTTTATCTTCTAAATTGCGTGCATTTCTGAATACGGAATTTAAATCAATACCGTGTTTTAAGCCTTCTTTTATGCTTGCCATATCAGGATTTAAAATAATGCGGTTGTACAATTCATTTTTTGTTGAAGTTTCCGTATTTTCCTTATTTTCATTAACTGGATTTCTGTTAAATTTTTCCAAATCCTGCATATTTATTTCCTGAGCATTTGTTTTTCCCGAGGAATTAGCTCCTTTATTAGTGAAAAGTGAAATTACAACAGAACCTTCGGCATTATATCTCAATAAGCCTTGAATATGGGTTTTATCAATGTTTATAGGTAATGACACTGCTGCACCGTTATTTAAAGCACTTAATTCTTCCTGTTTTCTCAAGTTTGAAATTTTATTCATTTCCTTATAGAAATCTTGAATAAATTTATATTTTTTCTCATTTTCAGGCTTTAAATATTCCCATGGAATTACGTTTCTGTTCTGCTGGTGATAATTTTTAGCTTTTGATTCATAACCGCTGACACCTGTTCTGTCACCTGCAAAATCCGTAGGACTACCGGGAAGCGTGACTAACATCTTATACATATATAAGAATTTTTCGCAGGCAGGTTCTAATATACTCTTTAGCATTTTTGCTTCAAATTCATCCCGGTTTTGAATTGTTTTAATATTTGCCTTATATTCCATCTGGTCGAATACGGATTTTATTGCAATTTCTAAAGGTCTTGTTCCAAAAGCTTCAGCAGGGAAATGTTTACCTTTAAATTTACCCTGAGCCAAATCACTTACAGCTTCTTTTAATTTCTTATTTAATTTAGTATCTTTTGGAATAACATCGTCAATAGCAAAATTAATTCTTTGCCCCATTGCTATAGCTTTAGAATCAAGCTTATCATAGTCAGGATTTTGTAACATTGTTACTTCTTCGGCAATTTTTCTGTGTTCCGGAGTTTTTAAACCACCGTGGAATAAATTCATATCCATGGAAAGACAGTGCAGTGCTCGCGGTTTATCGTGATTTCCGATAAAAGTATATGAATTTGCAACACCGTCTTCAGGACTCTGGAATAAAAATCCCGGATTTTTATTGTTATTTTTACCGTCATCCCAGCCTATAGCAAGCTTTTTTCTAAGCTCCCACAAATTTTCTTCTTTACTTATCCAATCGGTTTCATTTGTATCTCCGTCATCAAATTTGAAAGGATAATATAATGCGGGCATTAAGGAGAAGAAATAAGTATAATTTGCAACAGAGGTAATTCCTGTCTGCTCAATAAATTTTCTCTCGGCATCCGCATCACATTTATATTTTCTATTGGGATTAAAGTCTGTAATAAAAGTGTCAAGGTCTGTAATTTCTGCTGTAGTATATGCGTGCGGATTTTCTTTTAATACCGTTTGATTAAATACTTTCCAAAAATCTATTACATTATCCCAGATATCTTCAATAGAATCGTGTCCGGAGCGGAAATTATCAACGGAAGCAACATCTTTTGCCGCATCTATTCTCCAGCCCAAGCCTGATTCCGTCCTATCGTGAAGCATTTCGGCAATTTTATAATCATTTAGTCTTCTGTCTTTAAATCTTTCTTGGACGTAACCTTTTAGTTGTTCCAAATCATTGGTTTTTTTAAATTTTAGAAGTCCCGTCTTTAATGAATCAATTACAATTTGAGCTTCCTTTGTTTCTTTGCCCGTATATGGAATTCCCAGTGATTGCATTGTTATACTTTCATCATCGACTTTTGAAAAATCAAAATGTCCGTCTTTTGAAACAATCTTTTTCATATTAAAAATTTTGTCATAGGTATTTTTATCTTCTCTATCAACAGAAAGTACAAGTGATTTTGTAATAATATACTTTGTTAAATCAGGCGTAATTTCAGAAAGAACATAACGTCCGTATTCGCTTATATTTCCGTCTTTATCGGTAATTCCTTTTGTTCTTCCTTCTGCATCGGTGTATGTTATATCCTTAACAACCTCTTTTATCATAGGAGCTATTTCATCTTTATAAATATCGGTCATTTGGGAAGTCGTTTGATTATACTTTGCATCAGGTTTTTCTTTTCTTATTTTTATTAAATCATATTTTGAAACTCCGAGTTCTTTTTCATCAACCGGTCTTTGTGTAATATAAGGAGAAGTCAAAATACTCATAAGGTTATTGGAAACCGGTAAAGTTTCTAACGGAGTATCAACGGCTTTTTTTAATATATAATCACGAAGCGTATATTCATTCGGATTTTTAGTTTTTGTTTCAGGATTCAGAGAGCTTCTTTTATCTGCTTCTTCTAATTTTCTTAAGTGATAGCTCCCGTCCATAACATTTACGATTGTATCCTCATCAATATTTTTTACGCTTTCGGGAAACAGCCCATTAGCCGCGAGAGCATCAATCGAGGATTTGTAATTTTCGGCATTTTCGCTGCATTTGCTTAATTCGTCGGTAATATATTCCAATTGGGTGTCAGTTGTTAATTGAGTCCAATATCTGCCGGAATTAATCGCATAATCTTTTACGACCAATGCGCCGCGTTTAAAATTCTCACTCTGTTCCGCGGTTAAATTTTTAAAATCCAAATCTTTATCGGTAACAAAGAAGTTTAATTTAGCAATATCAACATTACCGTCCCACAATTCAATTCCGTCCGCTGAAGTTTTTTCTACTACCTGAAAATTTTTAAAATCCGTAAAAGTTTTTATATCTTTATAATCTATATGTTTAATATCATCAAGTTCACCGCCGTTTCTAAACATTGTACGGCGCAATGCTTTTTTCACATCGGAAGGATCAACTTCAATTGCAAATGGATATATAGCATCGTAATGTCTTGTTATGTCATATATATTTTTTGTATTTTTCTTTGCATAAGTTTTCATTGCTAAAGGAGATTCTGAATTTATCTGTTCATCGCTTGCAAGTCTGTCATCATAGAATTGAATATATGTAGCTTTTGTTTTATCAAATTTTTTATTTGTTGATAAATATGTTATTCCCCATTTATTTTGTTCAACAATCCACGGAGAATTAATAATTTTCATTTTAGTATGTTTTTTTATTGATTTTGTTTCTGCAGGCAGAATTCCCAGTTTTATTTTGCCGTTAATACGGAACATATTAGAATCAAAAGCTCCCTGTCCGTTTCTCAAAACAGAACCAAGATGCGCGCCTCCGAGTCCTTCATTAACAAGTGCAGCATCGGCTATCCAATTAATTCCGTTTTTAAACAATTCTTTTTGTAATTCTTTAAAATCCTTTTCTGTACCCAGTTCAGGAGCTATTTGATATGCATTTTCAGTCCAATAGAGATGCGAAGAAACGGTATCTTTTGTAAAAGGAGTACCTACTATTCTTGAAATTCCTTCGTTTTTAATTTCGGGTAATCTTGCTATTATTCCGTAAAAATTACCGCCTAATTTATTTGCATGAGTTCTTACGGCAGAAAGAGCTTTTTTTCTTTTATAATCAGCTAATTCCTGTGTCGTTTTGACTTCGGAAAGTGTTTTTGCTCTCAGGGCATCACCTATTGTAGGCTCGCCTTGCCTGTTTTTTATAACGCCTGGGTAATATTCATCGGGCATTATTAATTGCATCGGGCCGTTTTTGTTTATAATTGCACGATTTGCCAGTACTATATTATATTTATTATCTGTTCTGTTTTCATCTCTTATTCCGATAACATCGCCGTTATCAAATGCAAAGGAGATAATAGGATTTCCTTTTTCATCCAATTTAGGTATGTGTCTGCCGGTTTTTTCATCAATCAGAGGAACTCCGTTTCTATCTCTTTCTATTTCTGTTAATTTAAATCTGTAAGCAAAGCCTAAGCCTTCTTTGGAATTTGTTTTAACACCCTTCGGAATTTCTATAACACCGTCATTGCTCAAAGGTTCTTTACCGGCGGGGCCGTTTTTATCCATTATTTCTATATCGCCGTTTACACTTTTTATATTGTAAAATTCAACTTCGCAATCATATTTTTGAGTATCATATAAATAGTAAAATTTATGCTGAATTTTCCCTTCTTTATCAAGAGATTTTTCATGACCTGAAAATGACACTCCGTTCACGTTGAAATTGCTGTTTTGAATATTCACGATTTACTCCTTTTTATGCAGAAATTTATATTGTTTTAATGCTCAAAAATACTTATTTTTGCTTTAATTATACAATGCAGTTACAAATTTTTACATTTTTTATTAATTGTATCTAATATAATAAATACCCAAAATTTATGCAGTAAAAACTTTTTATTATTAATATAAATTTGAGCAATTTTTTTTAATAAAAAAACTTTTTATAAATAGTGTTTTTTATAAGTAAGGATTGATGGAAATATGATTAACGGTATAGGTAATTATTCCTGTTTAACTTTAAATTTCAATGAAACGGAATATGTAAAATATAGTAAGAGAACTTCAAATAATTTTTTGCGCCAAATTGATAAAGATATATTCATAAAAGAAGAAGCTCAAAATAAAAGCACCGCAGCGTCTTTTCACGGCGGCGAACTTAAGTTCTTTCCCGTTGAAACTCCCGTAAAAAAAACTGATTTTTCAAGACCTCTTACAAGTAAAGAAAAAGCTTATGCTCTTTCAAATAATTTCAGTAAAAACGGAATACAATATATGATAGACAGAATAGATGAATCAAAGCATTATAATTCAGAGGAAGCTTTATTAGCTTTTGATTATTTCAGAAAAAAGAAAACTCCTCAAGGAGAATCAATTATTGAATGTAAGCAGCCTTTTGAATATATGTTAAAGCTTGACCCTGCTTCTGTTGAGTCCAGTAATTTTGATATGTTAATGAGTCTTGTTGAAAGAGGAATTGTTGATAAACACGTATTTGAATATATACCCCGGCAAGGTAAAATGCCGCCTGAGATTGAGAAGGATATTGATAAGCTATATTTGGCTTATGATATGGGAATAAAGCCTATAGATATGTTTATACCGATATTTAAAAGTGAAGATGAAGCAATAACAGGTAAAAGTGACTTAATGAATTTAAAAGGAACTTATCTTGAAATGAAACAGGGTGATGTTTTTCAAGTTGAAGGTGAAGATTTTATAAGAATTAAAACCTCTGAAAATAAATCTGAAAAATTAAATATATCAAGGGATACTTATTTTAAACTTTTTCCTCCGATAGAAAGATATGCTTCAACACAAAATCAAATAGGCAATTGCTGGGAACTGACAGGCATTAATTCATTACTTTGCGCCCCTGATACAAGAGCTTCTGTATTAAGAGTATTTTATGAAAAAGGCGATGATATTATAATAAAATTTCCCGATAGCTTAAAAAAAGAAATAAGATTTAAAAATGGTAAAATGCCTTCAAATACTAATGATAAAAATTTCTCTAAAGGAGCCCCGGGAGTAAAAATGCTTGAATATGCAGATGGTGTTGAATCTCAGTATAAACTTATTCTTGATATATATATAGGATACCAAGAGGAAATACAAACAGCTAAGAGTATATATGAAAAAAATAAATGGATAAGACAATGTAATAATTTCTTGGATCTAATTAAACAAGATGAAGATAATAATTATGCCAATGTTTATTTTGATACCCAAAGCGGTATTACATTGAAGAAGAAAGATAGCAAATATGATAATGCATTAACGCAAAGACGAGATGGCGGAAGTACTCATATACTATATAAAAGGTTCGGTTTTAAAGATGCACAACAATTTGACTTGCATGGTAATCAACAAAATTTGGTTCAAAATTTTTTAAAAAAGGCAAAATCCTTTGATAATTACGTAATAAGCTGGGCATCCAGCGGAAAGGGTATTGAAGAAACAATTAAAAGTGAACTCGGAATAGTATCTAATCACGGATATAGAATTAAACCCTCTAAAGTAAATAATAACGGAACAATTGAAACATTTAATTTAATTAATCCCTGGGGAATAACTCAAACAGAATTGACTTATGATGAGGTAATAAAATACGGAGATAAATTGTACATTGCAAGCAAATAATTTAAGATATTTCTAAAATTTTTTTACACTAAAAAATATATTATGGTGAATAATCGTCTTTATCCGTGTAAAATAAATTTAAAACATACTGCGGATACTGCATACCTATTTTGCTAACTGCAACCTGTGGCGGGCAAATTCCTCACATTCGTTCGTCAAACAGTGCCCGCCCCGCTGTAGTTTCGATAAACAAATTAATTAAAAATTCAGTCTTAAGAAAAAATCTTCAAAGCTGCTG
>CAJOJP010000097.1:3550-10256 GCA_905234915.1 Candidatus Gastranaerophilales bacterium | reverse complement strand
GTTACGACACCTTGGGTTGAGATTAACAAATTAGATGTGTAGTATCGAGATTTGAATATTTATTTCTCTGTCAAAGATATAATTATTAGTTTTACAAGTCTTATACACCAAAATATATTTTTTAGTGTAAAAAATACATAATTACCTTTTATAATTTACATTCTCTTAATACAGCAAGGGCTTCGCAATAAATTTCAAGGTCAAGATTTAATTCTTCGGCACGTTTTTTTATATATGAAATTTGTTCATATATTTTAGGCGGGAAATTACGCTGGTGAGAGTTGAACCAATCTTGCTCCACGCTTAGACTCACCGACTTTACTTCATTTTTTATAACTTCTTCAAACCATTTATCAATTTCGTAATAATTATCATTTACGGGAGGAAATAAAATAAATTTAACTTTTAACAGCTCCTTACCTGCTTTGGCATATTTACGAATATTCTCCCAAACTTTTTTGTAGGTTTTTACCTGCTTTATTCTTTCATATGTTTCTTGAGTTCCCGCATCAACAGATATTACCATACTGACAGCCCCCTGTTTCAGTCCATTTTCAACTGCTTTTGAATATTTTATTCCTGAAGAATTAATTCTGATATTATTGCAGCCGTTTTTTAAAAAAATATCAATAATTTTATCAAAATCGCGCAAAATGGTTGGTTCACCTCCGCCAAAAATAACGCAGGCTTCTTCTGTATGCTTTATTATATTATTTTTAAACATATCTTTTATAATCGGATATAAAGAATATTCTTTATAACTGTTAAATTCTTTTTTATTTTTTGCGGTGTAACAATATATGCAGTTACAATTACATTTTGTCCAATGATTAAACGTAAAGTGATTTATATAATTTTCTTCTTCCCAATTACGTTCGGATAAATAAATGCAGTTTTTACAAGCATCAAGATATTCGCCGTTTTTATGCATTTGTTTTAATTTATCTTTAATTTTAAAAATTTCATTCCAATCAATAAGTTCACCGTGGTAATTTTCTTTAATTGTCGTTTGATACTCTGTTTCTCGTCCCTGTAAATACCCGTAGCAGCACAGCCTCAATGAATTTGTTCTGAATTCTATTCCGCTGTTTATCCATCTGCAGCTTTTATAATACATTTTTAAATCCCCTTTACAGTATTTTACTCCAATCATAAAGCAAATTAAAAAAATCAAATGTTAATATTATAAAATACTTAACAAAACATACATTTTGTTAAGTATTTTGAATAATGATATTTCAAGTTTTATGCTGCTCCGAGAAAATTACCTGCTGTTTCACCGTCATATTTTAAGCCGGTTCTGCTTTTATCCGCTAATTTAATATCCAGCTGTGATACATCGGCTCCAAATTGCTCTACTAATTCTTTTTCCGTTAATGTTGCGCTGTAGTCCCGTTTACCGTTTTTTGTAATGTTGACATTATAAGTACCATCCTGATTTTCTTTTATTTTAGTTTTTCTTCCGCCTAATGTCGGCAGGTCAATATAATTACCGTATTTTGTTTTATAAATTTTTCCCGCAACATCATTTTTGCTGCCTATTGTTCCTATAAACTCCATAGGATGTAAATTTCTATTAAGTCTATCCAGATTACTGCCCGTGAGTTTAATGTGACCGGCAAGAGGTGCTGCAAGTAATCCTCCCATCATACCGTTTGTAACATTTTCAATAAATCCTTTAAGTGATTTCTTTTCAATATTTTTTGCGGCATTTTTTGTGAACATTTCTGTACTAGCGGAACCAATATAATCAATATTTTCGCTGACTTTAATATTATTACCCGTTCTGATATAGTCTATTCCCGCAGAAGCTCCACCGGAAGCTGTATTGTCAACTCCCCAGGCAGAAAAACGAGTAAGTAAATTATTTCTTAAAGTACCGCCGGTATAGTTCATTTCTCCATTCAGCAGCAGGTTAACAAATTTACCTTTTAAAGTACCTGCAAGTCCGGAGGGTAATGTAACTCCGGTAAATCCTCTTGTTGCCGTAACACCAAGTTTACCTGCAATTAATTTACCGACAGTACCGCCAATACCGGCTGTAACAGGGGCTAATATTCCGTTTATGGAACCTGTTATTAAATCTGATTTAAAAGAATTATATTCTCTGCCGCCAAATGCACAATCAATTTTTTTAATTGCCGCTTTTGAAGCTGCTCCGCTTGCAGTTGCTATGCCGACTCCTGCTGCAATAAGCCCCAGTGATGCTCCACCCGTAAAAGGAGCTGCCGCAATCCCTGCTGTAGTAGCAAGGATAAACGCACCTAATGATACAGTACCTGAAATAAAATCAGCTACTGTATCTACAACTTCTTCCTGCCCTTCCTGATAATCTTTAACTGCATTTTCCATATCTTTTCTTGATATTTTACCGTCCTCAAAATCTTTTATAGCTTGTTCCGCTTTATCTGAACTTGAACCGATACCCGTTAAATTTTTAAAGCCATCCCAAATTTTTCCTATTGGTCCTTGTTCTGATTTTGTTTTTTCTATTTCATTTCTTAGTTTATCAGATATTTCCGCATCTTTTGAGCTTGGAGGGGTTATATTATTTGAAGGCAAAAATATATCGGTATTGCTATTTTCAGGTAAATTAACGCCGGGCTTTATATCTTTAAATGAAATTTCACTGCCTTTTAGTCTTATAACATTTTTATCATCAACATAAAAACCGGAATTGTTATAATTTATGCCAAAATTCCCTGCTACCATATAACTTCTTACCTTTCCTTCCATAAAAGAGATAAACACTTACTTATATTTATATAAAGATTTTTTCAGTTTCAAAATTGCTTTTATATTAATAATTATTACAAAATCTCATTTTATTTTTTCATAGACGATTAATGTCCAATCTCCGATTTGAGTTATGCTATCTTGTCTGAAATCATCTTTAAATGCATACATTAAACTGTTTTTTAACATTGAAAAGGTTAAGAATACGAAAGAGGTTTTATTGTACTTATAATCATCTGCAATTATATTTTGAATTGTTTCATTTGAAAAAAAGGAAACCCCATCAAGATATAAAATACCTGCTTTCCCTCCTTTTGGCATCATATTAATTACAAGATTATTTGTCCAATTAATAATATTTTTATTCGGAAATTCTTTAAATTGTTCGCGATAAAGTGACTTACCTTCTTTAATAGTCCTATAGTAATTAGGATTATTGAATATATGTTCATTAAAATTAAATTTACTTATTGAATAAATTTTATAATCATTTATATTTTTAAAATAACGTTCAAATTTATCTTTATCATAATAGGTTAAAATTATAAAATCATTCGGTTTAAGTCTTGATTGTTCAATCAGTATAACAGGAAGATTATTACCTTCTCTCCTCATTATTTTAGGAGCTGATTCGGGCGAATAATAAAGATAAAGTAAAGATAAACCAAAATAGATAAATAAAATAATATTTCTTAACTGTATCTGCTTAAATGATAATATTCCCGATACAAATGCCAAAATAAGTATAGGATAAATTTCGCTTATATATTTTGAAAGTAAAATCATTTTTCCTACAGCACTTAACATAAAGGTTACGGCAAAAAAACATAAACAAGCATATAGTAATAAATTTAATATTTTATTTTTCAATAAAACAGCTTTTATAATGGCAATAAAAGCAATTAATGAGGGTATAAGGGCAAAAACAATAAAAAAATAATTTAATTTCCCTTCTTTAAACAAATATATATCTGGTAATGACGGAGAATTTGTTATATTACACTGTACGGGCGAAAAATAGTCTATAAAAACATACAGCGGTTTAAAAAATGAAAATTCAGACCAAAATTGAGAAAGAGTTTTAGAAAATAATATTGAAAACATAAAAGGAGAAATAAGTAAAATTACACACAAGAGAGGAAAAATATATTTTAATGTTTCTCTAAAGTTTTTTATAATTAATTTCCATTCATCAAAATTTTTATATAAATAAATAATGCTAAACAAAATAATAAAGAAAGAAAAAGCTATCCCCAGAGTATGTACAGCACATAATAGTGCATTTAAAATAATAAATAATGCGAAATACCGCTTTTTCCCCTCTTTTAGTAATTTTATGCAAGTCCACATTACAAGTGTCGAAACAAAAGCTAAAAGAGAGTATAATCTGACTTCCTGCGCAAAATAAATATAAAATGAGCTGACGGCAGCAAAAAATGCACACAACATTCCTGTTTTATTGTCTTTAAATTCTTTGCCCGCAAAAAACATTGCAATAACAGTGAATATAGACATTAATACGGAAGAAATTCTTAAAGAAACATCAGTATCAGGGAAAATAATAAGCCAGAATTTAAGAAAAATATAATATAAAGGAGTATGACAATTTTTGGAAACATATTTTATAAATTCGGAAAAAGAATTTTTTGATGCAATATACCAGCTTACATACTCGTCATTCCACAAACCTTCAGGTTTATCTATATACCAAAACCTGAATAAAAAAGATATAATAAGTATTATAAATAAATAAAAAAATGTTTTATTTTTCATAGTTCACATGTTTGTAATAAGATTATTTTAACATATTTAGATAAAGAAATGTATGAAGTTAATAATTCAGATACCATGTTATAATGAAGAAGTTGCACTGCCTGTAACACTTTCTCAATTACCGGTTAAAATAGAAGGTATAGATGAGATTGAAGTACTTGTTTGCGATGACGGTTCTACCGATAGGACTATAGAAATAGCAGAAGAGTACGGTGTTAAATATATAGAAACCTCTACTCATCACAGAGGTTTAGCACGTACGTTTACTGCAGGTATTCAGCGCGCTTTAAAAGAAGGGGCGGATATTATAGTAAATACCGATGCGGATAATCAGTATTGCGCCGATGATATAGAAAAACTCGTTAAACCGATAATTGAAAAACGTGCTGATATAGTAATCGGCGCAAGACCCATAAAGGATATCAAAAATTTTTCGTATTTTAAAAAAATACTTCAATTTTTAGGCTCAAAAATAGTAAGATTAATAAGTTCAACCGCGACAGAGGATGCCCCCAGCGGTTTTAGGGCATTTTCGCGCGATGCTGCTCTCGCTCTTAACGTATTTGATAATTATACTTATACAATTGAAACGGTTATTCAATCTAAAACAAAAGGACTGCATATTTTATCCGTTCCTATACGGGTTAATAATACATACAGAAAATCACGCCTTGTAAAAAATATATTCACTTATATTCAAAAGAATTCTTTTACTATATTAAGAATGTTTATTATATATCGTCCTTTCAGATTTTTTGCCATAATTGGCGGATTAATGCTTTTATCGGGACTTTTACTTGTTTTAAGATTTTTATTCCATTATATGCTTGATGAAGGTTCAGGGCATATTCAATCTTTAATTGTTGCTTCAATCTTTATTATAACAGGATTTCAAACGATTATCTTTGGTGTTCTTGCCGATTTATTATCAATAAACAGAAAACTTGTTGAAGATATTCAGGTCAGAGTTAAAAAATTGGAAAATAACCCTGATAAATTGTAAAAATTTTACAGTAGGAAATTTTATAAAAAAAGACGGGGAAATCCCGTCATATCGGAATTGTTTTCACTTGCCAAAGCATTGCCTTCAATACATTGCAATCAGCAATGTATTAAACAATTCCTCTGCTACGTATAATATAGTTAATATTTTAGTGAGAAATTAATCTTGTATAACCGCATTCTCCTTCACCGCATACATTATAGGCACCTAAAGTAGGGTTTGTACCACCACATTCATAAAAATATTTTCCGACACGTACCCTGCTGTCATCGTGTATAGCAACAAAATATCCCGATATTCCGTTATCACAATTTAATTCCCATACGGAAGGAATTGTATCTTCATCAAAATGGGCTACTAATTTACCGTATCCGCATCTGCCTGAACCGCAAATATTAAAAACGCTGTAATGCTCCTGAGTACCGCATTGCTTGAAATAAGTTCCTACAGTCATGTTACTGTCACTTGTTATTGAATGAAAATATCCGAAATTACCGTTGTCACATTGTACTTCCCAAATTGCACGTGTACCTGCCAACAGGTTATTGCCATTATATTCAATTATATCGTCATATAATTCATTTATCTCATTTATAGTAAGATTTTCTATTTCATCAAAATTCATTTTTTGACCTTTCTAAATCTATTAAATTTCCAAAATATTTGTTATATTCGGGCTTTATAATCCTGCTAAAGCCCGAATAAGGAGTAAAAGTAAGTTCTTCAAAATATAATTTATTTTGATAAATCATCCAATCAACACGCACGAATAAAAAATCTTGCGATAGTTTTTCCGATAAATAAAAAGCTTGCTCTATCAAATTATCGCCGGAACGGTTCATATTTATATCACCTGATGATAAAATATCACGAAGAACATTAAAATTTTTATCGTACAGACTTGTTTTATTATTAGTTCCGCTCTCAATTCTTATACACAATTCGGGTAAACCGTTAAAACAATACCACTGTATTTCTTCGCAATGAATATTGATAAAATCCCGCATTAACGGTTCAATTAATATTTTAGGCTGAATACCGCGGTATTGCATTTCAAAACCGCCCCATAAACTGTAATCTTGTTCCAGCCAGCCCGTAATGTTACAGCGCGTAATATCAACCAATCGTTTGTTTTTTAGATATTCATTTTTATTTTTTATAATATAGTGCCACTTGCACCCGTGGTTACACTTG
>CAJOJP010000097.1:0-3471 GCA_905234915.1 Candidatus Gastranaerophilales bacterium | reverse complement strand
AACTTCTAATTCCTCATTTCTAACTATTTGAAGTGCAGGTTTTAAATATTCACTGCCTATTTTTTCTGCAACATAATCACGTACCTTGACTTTATCCGTACAATCACGCATTAAATCATTTATACCGTATAACTTAATCCACTGCAATTTCTGATTAAATGTTTTTAATTTCTTCTTATCTATTTTATAGCTCAAATATCCGCTCTTAAAATTCCACTCTTTTAAAAGCGGCAGTTTTTCCCCCGTTTTTAAATAAAATAAATTCGCTAAATATTTTGGATACTCTTTTTCGTCCAAATTCAAAAGAAAATTGTACTCCCATGGCGGATTACCTATATTATATTTTTTGAAATAATTAAATATATTTTTCATACTCTTGTTTTCTTTATTTAAAATTAATATAATTCAAAGCTAATTTTTTTACAACTATGTTTTTGTATTTTTTTTAAAATGATAAAAATAATTTTATCATACTTAATTGAACACAATTTAAACACTTAGTAAAATTAATTTTTAAGGATTAAAGTATGATACAGGATAATACTCCAATTTTTAAAGTCAGTCAGGTAGCAAAACATCTGAATATTTCCGCTGACAGATTAAGAACATACGATGAAGAAAAATTAGTTATGCCGTTAAGAGAAAACAATGTCCGCTTGTATTCAAATAATGATATATCATGGCTTGAAAATTTGAGAATGGTAATTAGTAAAGATAAATTATCCGTTTTGGGTTTTAAGGAAATCTTAAAAATATCTTATATTATAAGTGACAGAGAATTTGAAAAGTTTGTAAATAAACAAAAAGACGATTCTATATGGAAAATTATTTTATTAATGAAAAAAAATCCAAATTATGAAAAATTACGAAATTTTTATAATTGATATAAATTAAACAAACACTGTAGTATAATTAATTATTATGAAAGCAGCAGCAGTTCAAAATAATAAATTTGTAATTAAAAATATTCCAAAACCAATGCTTGATGAATACGGATACGGAGCAATCATTAAGGTTGAAGGCTGCGGATTATGCGGCAGCGATATTGTAAAACTTAAACAAAATCTCGTTCAAGACGGAAGTGTATTAGGTCATGAGGTAGTTGGCGAGATAGTTGAAATTAATTCCAATACACCTTTTAATATAGGTGATAGAGTTGTTTTAGGTCACCATGTACCGTGCTTTTATTGTCAATATTGTCTTGACGGAAGTTATTCCATGTGCAGACACTTTAAATCAACAAATATAATACCCGGCGGATTTAGCGAGTATATTTATGTTTCGGAGGAACATTTAAATAATACCGTATTTAATGCAAATTTAAGCCTTACTTCAATAGAGGCTTCTTTTACCGAGCCTTTAGCCTGCTGCATTAGAGCTGTAAAACGTGCAAGAATTTTTGATAATGCTAATAACCTAATTGTTGGTTTAGGGTCAATAGGTATTTTAATGGGCGAAGCCTTAAAAGCCTATGGGTATAAAGTTTTTGGCTGTGATTTAATTGAAGATAGAGTTAATCTTTCACAAAAGTTCGGATTTGATAGGTCTTTTCTAATACAAAATGAAGAAGAAACAATTAAAGAAATGAAAAAAATTGCGCCGTTAGGTTTTGATACAATTTTTTTAACGGCAGGAGCTTCATCGTCTTTGGAGTTTGCGCTTAAAACAGCTCGCGACGGAGCCAAAATAGTTGTATTTTCAAGTATTAAAAATGATAACGGTTTTAAAAATAATGATATTTATTATAGAGAATTAACCGTAATGAGCAGTTATTCATCTTCTCCTGTCGATTTGGAGGATGCCTTGAATTTAATTGAAGAAGGCAGAGTTAAAACAGAAGGGATTTCTGTTGTTTATTCACTTGAAAATATTAATGAAGCTTTAAATGATACTGTTTCAAATAAAATTATGAAGGCATTTATAAAAATATGAAAATGAAATCTCTGCAATTTTATTCTCCTCTTAATGTAAAATTTGAAGAAGTTGAAATACCAAATCCAAAAGATGATGAAGTTCAGGTTAAAATAATGGCTGCTTTAACCTGCGGTACCGATGTTAAAACCTATAAAAGAGGGCATCCCGTATTAATAAAAAAAACTCCGTCCGGTTTTGGTCATGAACTCTCCGGTATTATATACAAAACAGGAAAAAATGTTATAGGCTTTAATGAAGGCGATAGAGTTGCAGTAGCAAATTCAGCTCCCTGTTTCAATTGTTTTTATTGCAGGCACGGCGACTATAATTTATGTGAAAACCTTGAATTTTTAAACGGTGCTTATGCCGAATATATTAATATACCTTCTGCAATTGTAAAAAGAAACCTGATTAAAATACCCGATGATTTATCTTTTGAGCGTGCAGCATTTGCTGAACCTCTTGCAAACGTCGTGCACGGCATTGAAAAAACAGATTTAAAACCTAACCAGACAGTAGGTATTATTGGTTTAGGCCCGATAGGCATTATGTTTGCAAAATTAGCTAAAATGAAAGGGACTAAAGTAATAGCGGCAGGAAGAAATCCTTTAAAATTAAATATTGCAAAAGAATTTGACTGTGCCGATGAAATTATAGATTTAACTAAATATAATCATCCCGAAAGAATATTTATGGAATTTACAGAGGAAAAGAAGGGACTCGATGTTGCTGTTGAATGTGTAGGATTGCCTGAAATATGGGAAATGACGCTTAAAATTGTAAGAAAAGGCGGAACGGTTCATTTCTTTGGCGGCTGCCCCGGGGGTACTTCAATTAATATCGAAACTAAAAGACTTCATTATGATCAAATTAAAATCTTGAGTATATTTCATCATACACCTTTGTATTTTAGAGAAGCAATCAGACTGATATACGAAGAAAAATTACCCGTAGAAAAATTAATAACCGAAACTCTGCCCTTGAAAAATGCCGAAGAAGCTTTAATAAAGCACATGAAAGGCGAAGCCTTGAAAGTTTTGTTAAAACCGTAACCACAATACTAAAAAAAGCGGAATTTTTTTGTTAATTCCGCAAAAATACTACGTAAATATAGTTTTTTTATAGATTTTGGCAGTATATCAAGTTGTACCTGCATAATAAACAGATATCTAATCTTGTATTAAACATTCTTCTTCTGATATGATACAGAAGTATCCGAATTGACCGGTTCCGCATGTATTAGCTGATACACCAAAATCACGCCTTGTTGCATTACTTGCTGCTCTGAAATATATGCAATGCCCATAACTTGAATAATTTGAATTTTCACAAAAATATCCATTATATCCGTCATCACATTCAAAAGTCCAATATCGCCATGATAATGAGTCATTTTCAATTACATCTTCATATAATTCCAAAATTTTTTCTTCCGATAAATTTTCTACACTCTCATAGTTCATATTAACTTTCTCCTAAATTAATCAATTTCCCTAAATTTTTGTTAAATTTTTTATTTATTTTATGAAATCCGGAAAACGGCGTAAACGTTAGTTC
>CAJOJP010000096.1 GCA_905234915.1 Candidatus Gastranaerophilales bacterium | reverse complement strand
TTTTATATACATAGCAGTTGGCTTCGTTTTATATCCCCTGACATGCCGTAACTGCTTTAATATAAATAATTTTTAGACTTATGCACCAAAATATACTTTAAGTTGTATATTTATTTAATAGTCTAATATGTATTTTAACTATAATACTCAATTCGTACACAGCAGGTATTAAAATATATTATTAAAAAGATTTATTTAATAATTTCTTTTTCTTTCAGATATTGTATTACAAGCTGCCCTATTTCGCCTTGTATTTTACCAAATTCACATCCGTTATTATACATACTTCCGTTTCCGCTAATCAGCCAGTTTAGATTGATATTGTAATCAACAAGTAAAGTTTGTTGTATTTCAACGGATATAAAACTTTTATCATTTTCAACAGCTGATATTGCCGATTTTGATAAGCCTATCTTTTCCCCAAATTCTTCCTGAGAAAGTTTTTCATGAATTCTTATTAATTTAAATCGTTGTCCTATTGTTTCCATTTGCCTATATGAATTTTTGTAAAAAATTGTTCCGTATTTATGGACAAATTCCATAAATTATGTATAATAAAATTATAAGAAATTTTAATTTGAATTATAGCACAAACACTCTGTTTATGCTTGTTTGTGATGTGAAATAGTACTATGAAATATAGTGAAATGATTAGTAATATAATAAATCTTTTTAAAAATGACAAAATAGGAAATCCGCCATGGGATTATTATTTTCTTAAAAATTTAGACGAAAAAGAATACCCAATGTACTTATCTAAGCTGTTTAAATTAAATACCGGAGAAAAACTTCCTTTAGAATGGAGTTTTAAGGACAGAAAGTGGACAATAAATAAAAACAAATGTAAAACATTTAATCAGAAAATACAATATATTAAGCTTTACGGTATAAATGATTTAATGCGTGGTTGCACAGATAAAGCAAAAGTAAGAGATTTTATTCGTGAGAGTATCGGTGCAAAATATTTAAAACCTGTTTTGCGGATTTGCAATAGTTTTGATGAAATTAATTTTGATAAACTTCCCAATAGCTTTGTAATAAAGTGTAATCATGGGTGCAAGTGGCATTATATTATTAAAAATAAAGAAAAATACTTAAAAAACAAATTATTAATTGACTTAACTCGACAAAATATTACAGGCTGGCTTGAACAAGATTACGGTTTTTGGGGTGGTTTTGAGCTTCAATACAGAAATATAGAACACAAAATATTAATTGAACCTTTATTAAGAGAAGAAATTAATACTCCCGTAAGAGAAATTGAAGTATATTGTTTTAACGGTAAACCTAAAATATTTATTAACGTTCAATATGGAGTAAAAAGAGAGATATGTTATTACGATGAAAGCTTTAATTTTATTGATTTAATACTTCATCCCGATGGCAAGAACATAATAAAAAAAGAAAAAGCCGATAATTTATTAAATCAAACGAATGAATTATCAATTAAATTATCAAAAAATTTTTGTTTTGTACGTGTCGATTGGCTTGTATTCAAAAATAAACTTTATTTTAACGAACTTACATTTACCCCATATTCCGGATTTATAAAGTTCGATAAAAAATGGAATATAAAACTCGGAACCCGGATTAATTTAGGAGATAGATAAATAATGTTTGAAGAAATTGAAAATTTAAATGAAGATGATATATATAACCTATACGACAGTATAATTGAAAATGTGCAATATTTAAGTGTATGGACATCATCAGTATGGTATGTAGAATGTGACAACGGAAGGAATGGCGATTGGACAGGATATGTAAATTGTTATTATAACAGAGGTGCAAATGCAACTTGTAATCTTGAAGGAGATGAAAAATGGATAATTCGGAGATATGAAGAACATACGGACGCATTTGACCCTATTTGCGGTTATGGGAACGGAGGAAAATCCTGTCTAAAAAGTATTTCATATTATTGTCCCAGATAAAAATTTAAATTTATATTTACGTAGCTTTTTGCGGAATTATAAAATTCCGCTTTTTTTAACTTTTTAAATATTTTTTATAATTTTCATTTAAGTCTGTTTCCAGATTTTTCATTGCATTCTCAATCTCTATACACTTTTGCTTCATTTCTTCTTTTGTAATATTTTCAGAAATGTATATAGGCTCTCCATATATAGCTACGGATTTACAAAATCCAATCGGAACTTGGAATTTATCCCATGTATTAAATGTAAAAAAAGTCTTATCTTTTGATGTCCAATAAGCAGGAATTATAGGAACACCTGTAAGTTTTGCTATATTAACTATTCCGTCTTTAACTTTTCCCATTGGTCCTTTTGGACCGTCAACCATAATTGCGGCAGAATTACCCTCTTTTAGTTTTTCAATCAACTCTAATGATGCAGCGACTCCCCTTCTTCCGCTAGACCCCCTGACCGATTGAATATTCAGAACTTTTGCCGCTTCTGCTATTATTTCTCCATCATTTGATGCACTAATAAGAGCGAAAAATTTATTTTTATCCTTTATACCGTAAGTTAAACACTGATGCCTATGCCACATAGACATTATAAACTGACCCTCAGGATAATTTATGTGTTTTATTTTTAAGAGATGCTGCTCTATTAAGAAAAATAATTTAAGAAGCCTGATAAGCCACCATAATTGAAATGCTTCCTTAAATTTTCTTTTCTTTATCACTCGAATTAACCCTTTTTAAAAATAAAAAAGGGTACATCGTTGTTGATGTACCCTTTTTGGCAATTATTGAATATTTTCCTTTACTTCAGCTGCAACATTCTTAGAATCCAGCTTTATGCCGGGTCCCATTGTTGTTGTTAAGTAAACGGACTTTAAGTATATTCCCTTTGAAGTTGAAGGTTTTGCTCTTAAAACTGCATCAGCCAAAGTAACATAGTTTTTAAGAATATCATCAGCAGTAAATTTAATTTTACCTATTGGAACATGAATCATACCCTGCTTATCTGCTCTAAATTCAACTTTACCTGCTTTTGCATCTTTAACAGCTTTAGCAATATCCAAAGTTACGGTACCGGTTTTAGGGTTTGGCATTAAACCTTTAGGACCTAAAATACGTCCTAATTTACCTAACATTCCCATACAATCGGGCGTAGCAATAAGTGTATCAAATTCAAACCAGCCTTTTGAAATTTTATCAATAATTTCTTCAGCTCCGGCTTCTTCAGCTCCGGCTTCTTTAGCTTCCGTAGCTTTGACACCTTTTGCGATAACACAGACTCTGACCGTTTTACCTAAGCCAGATGGCAAAACAGTGGTTGAACGAACCTGTTGATCAGCATGTTTTACATCGATACCAAGAGCCATATGACATTCTACTGTTTCATTAAATTTGCAAGTTTCTTTGGAAATCTCCTGCAATTTTTTTATTGCTTCAACAGCACTTGCACAAGGCTGTGTAAAACCTTCAAGCATTTCAGCTATTTTCTTTTGTTTTTTAGTTAATTTCGACATTTCTTTCTCCTTTTGTGGTATTAACGCATTTGTGCTTCCACATTAATCAGCTACGGTAACTCCCATAGCACGGCATGAACCTTTTATCATTTCAACAGCAGCATCTAATGTTGTTGCGTTAAGGTCCTCCATTTTGGTTTTAGCAATTTCTTCCAACTGAGCGCGTGTAATCTGACCTACTTTTGTCTTGTTAGGTGCAGCACTGCCCTTTTCTATTTTTATTGCTTTTTTAATCAATACGGCAGCCGGCGGTGATTTTGTTATAAATGAGAAGGATCTGTCTTCATAAACATCAATAACTACAGGAATTATGTATCCTGCCATAGACTCTGTTCTTGCATTAAACTGCTTACAGAATTCCATGATATTTACACCGTGCTGACCTAAAGCGGGACCTACCGGCGGTGACGGATTTGCTTTTCCCGCATTGATTTGTAGTTTTATTTTTCCTACAACTTTCTTTGCCATTTTATGTTTCTCCTTTCGTGGTAACTCGCGGAATTTTACTTCCTTCCACTATATTTTTTGTATTTGTTTATATTCAAGTTCAACAGGCGTTTCACGTCCGAATATTGATACCATTGCTCTGAGTTTTGATTTATCGGGATAAACTTCGGTAATATCGCCGATAAATTCAGAGAACGGGCCTGATATAATTCTGACTTTATCACCTGCCTTAACATCAAGTTCAATTTTTGTAACCTGATTTGGTGTTTTATGGATAATTTTCTTAATTTCGCTATCTTTTGCAGGAATAGGCTTCTTTGTCGAACCTACAAATTTTGTTACTCCTGCCGTGTGTCTAACTACAAACCAAGAATCATCATCCATTATCATTTCAACAAGAACGTACCCGGGGAATATTTTTTCTTCTCTATCGGTTTTTTTGCCGTCTTTCATTTTTGTAACGGTCTTTTGTGGTACTTCCACTCTGAAAATTTTATCTGCCATATTCATATATTCAATACGTTTTTCAAGATTAACTTTAACCTTGTTTTCGTGTCCTGAATATGTATGAACAATATACCATCTTTTTTTAGGGATTCTTTCGTGTTCTTGAAGAGTTTCTTTAATTTCGGTTACTATATTTTCAGTTTCCTTATCATTTTTTTCTTCTTTAACTTTTTTTTCGTTTTTCGGCTTTTCGGGCTTCTTTTTTTCAATAATACCTTCCTGCCCTAATTCCATATCCGATAAATGTTCTACTATTTCATTTTCTTCTTGTGCCATTATTAAACAATCCTATTTCTATTTTAATGCATTAAACCGATATGTTTCATTGCTTCACAAAACATCTGTATTATACCTTTAAAAATTATATCAAGCCCAAAGGTAATTATAGTGAACGCAAATACAACAACAATAACAATAAAAGTCTGAGCAATAACCTGATTTTTATCGGGCCAGGTTATTTTCCCCCATTCTGTTTTTACTCCTTTAAAGTATGTTATAAACTTTTCCATTTGCTTTCCTTTTTTTTATAATCCGCGCCCTGAAGGACTCGAACCCTCGACATCCGGTTTTGGAGACCGACGTTCTACCAACTGAACTAAGGACGCTAATTACAAATCTTTTTTATTTCCTGCTCATGCTTTATTTATAAATATTGCCGTTTTAAGGAAATTTATTTTGTTTCTTTATGTGACGTATGTTTCTGGCAGAACGGACAATATTTATTTAATTCCATTCTTTCTTTTGATGTTTTTTTATTTTTAACTGTTGTGTAGTTTCTTCTTTTACAATCTTCGCAAGCGAGAACTACCATTCTGTCATTTTTTCCTTTGATTCCCATTGTATCACCTTTTCTCATTTTTCACTTTGTTTTTCACGATAAAATTATAGAATACATTTCTTTTCGCATATTCTATTACTTCGTGCAAAATTACTAACTATATCATATATTAAACATATTTTTTTTCAAACACAAATTTACAAATCGCAAAATTTTTCATTTATTTTTGAATTGCAATTTAACACAGGTATCGGTTTTGTTTCGGTAAAATGATTTTTGCAGTCATTCGCTTCCTCTACCCATATTTGGCGGGTAGAAATATTTTGCAGCTGATTGGTAATTATTATTTTTTTAAATACAGCATAACGAACATCCGTAAAATTAAGATTTTCAAGCTCTTGTATATAATAATCGCTTGAACCGCAGTTTTTACAAAACTTTGTATCAGGTACTATTTCATCATAATGCCTATGCGCTATTCGCTTTATATTACAGCAGCTGCAGCGTACAAGAAACCATTTATTTTGCACCAATGCTCCGCAATCAGGACAATATGCTTCTTCTACATCTGCACTTACTTTATTGTGGCTGCATTCGTGTTTTATTTTGAAAAAATTAAATAACCTCATATTTTTTTTGTAATGATTCATTAAATAAAGTCAACACTTATTCAAAAATTTCTTTAATACTTAAATCATAAATATTACCAAGCTCAGAAAGTTTTTTATTTATATACATAACAGGAAATTTTTCAATAGAACTTATTTTTGCAGAAATCTTCACTTCGTCATTTTCCGCCGGTTTACAACTAAAATCAATAATTTCAGGAAATAATTCTTCAAGTTTTCTATATATTTCTTCATAATCTTCTTCATGACAGAGAAAATTAAACTTAACTTTTTTTAGATGTTTTTGATTTTTAGGAAGTATTCTGTATTCAAAAATCCTTATTAAAACAAGAACAGCAACAGCAAGAATTGTAGAAACAAAAGCAATACTTATTTTACCGCAGCCGCATGCCATACCTATTGCAGCTCCCATCCACAGTGTTGAAGCGGTAGTAAGACCTGTTACGGTAAATCCTTGTCTTAATACCGTGCCTGCCCCTATAAAACCTATTCCCGTTACTATTTGGGCTGCAACTCTTGAAGGATCTCCCAGCGGATAAAGTGTTATTGCGGTTGAAAATCCGTGAACAGATAATATTGTAAATATACAAGCCCCTAAACAAACCAGAATTTGAGTTCTGAGTCCCGCCGATTTATTTGTTATTTCCCGTTCAAAACCTATAATTCCGCCTAATACTATTGAAAATATTATTCTGATTAATATATCGGGATCATCTATTTTAAAATAACTTATTATTCCGCAAAAATCAATCATTATAAACTCTTTACCATAATTATTACCCGTAAAATAATTATAGCATAAATTAAATTAGATATTTCTATAACTTTTTTACATTCAAAAATATATTTTGGTGTATAATTAGCGAAAGTATTAACTTCAAAAGGAATTAAAAACGGCGGTCTGTTTCCTCAGTTATTAAAATTCTAAATTCAACCCGAAAGCCCGTAACTCGC
>CAJOJP010000095.1 GCA_905234915.1 Candidatus Gastranaerophilales bacterium | reverse complement strand
TGTAAACAACTTTATTTTTTTGCATCCTTTTTATTCTTTGTATTCATTTTTACACAAAAAAATACATAAGTCCAGCTATTTAAGGAATGTTATACTAGTGAAAACGCTAAAGCTAAAAGTCCAGAATGGAAAGATGATAAGGATTTCAATGATGTTATGAAGTATTTATATCCTCAAGAAGGCGGCTACAGTAATCGAAAAGAAGATTTAGGCGGACCTACAAAACTTGGTGTTACTCAAGGTACTTTTGATTGGTATAATAAAAAGCACAATCTTCCTCAAAAAGATGTTAAAAATATTACCAAAGGAGAGGCTCAACAAATTTATCATGAATATTTTGGGAAACAGTCTGGAGCTAGTGATATAAAAGACAAGAAAACAGCATTAATGTATTTTGATGCAGCTGTTAACCATGGTCCCTACTATGCAAAAAAATATTATAAAGAGTCAAATGGTGATTTTGATAAATTTATGCAGCTTCGTAGAGATCACTATAAGAGAATGGCTGATAATAGTGAAGCACAAAAAAAGAACTATAAGGGATGGATGAATAGATTAAACGCATTACAAGATTATGCAGAAAAAACTATAAATAAACTTGAATGTTATTTATATTCATACAAATTAAGTAATTCTTGATAACGCTGCTTGTAATTTTCAAATTTGATATTGGAACTTATTAAATATGGTTCAAAATAAAATTTGTTTTCTAATGTATTTGCAAGCAGCGTATTATCATTTTTTATAAAGGTATTCCAATGTTTTTGAGATATTAATAATAATTTATATTGAGATTTTGTTAAAGTTTTTTTTAAATTTTTCAATGACTTTTGAATTTCACTATTATATTTTTCGATTGCAACATAATTACACTGTGCCGTAGTATAATCAGATTGAAAATTTATCTCGAAACAATTTTGTCGTTCTTTATCAATATTTTCTACTATATTGGCATAGCCATAATTCAAATTAAATATAAAAACATAAAAAACAACAAAAAACTTCTTCATAATAGCTATATTATAAAATTTTATTTAATTATTTGCAATCAATTAAATATAAAATTTTAAAGTTTAATTTCTAAAATATTTCCTTTTTTATCAATATAAACATTTCCTTGTTCTTCATTCCACACTATTGAAAAGCCTTCATTGAAATCAGACTCAATATGATATTTTCCAAAGGGAATTACAATTTCACCGTTTCTATTCAAAAATCTGTCTTTTCCGTTTTCGGCAGCTGCCCAAATCATACCTTCATTGCAATCGTGTATTCTTTTGTATTTAAAAGGTATAATAACATTTCCCTCTAAATCAATAACACCGGCTTTTCCGTCTTTGTAAACAACTGCTCTGCCTTCAGAAAAGTCATCACCATAGAAATAATTATCATCTTCATAAGTGTAGTTATGATTATCATAAATAAAAGGAATTACTTCTTCTCCGTTTGTATCAATAAATCCTATTTGACCGTTTTTATGTGCCAATATTCTGCCTTCTGTACAATATCCGAAAAATGTGTAATCAAAACCTGTTATAAATTCTTTCTTTTTAGTTGAATAAATTGCTCTATGTTTATCTTTTATAATCTGTATAAATTCTCCTGCGTTATCTTCATCAACAGATACCATACCAATCTCATCATAAATAAAATCTTCGACAGTATTGTTATAACGGTCAATCAATCCCCATTTATCGTCTTTTTTCGCAGGATAAGCAAGACATTCTCTTGTACACCGGTTATAGATTTCATCATAAAGAAAATCTATAATAACCTCATTATGCTTATTTATAAGTCCCCATTTGCCATTCTTTTGCACACTTATTATATTATTCTTGCAGGTGCATATATTTTCGTATTCAAAAGGAATAATAACTTCATTTCTTGTATCAATCATTCCGTATTTACCGTTAAGACATTCTGCCGCAGCACCTTCAGAAAAATGGCTGCCGTTATCGTACATACAAGGAATAATTTCTCTGCCATTTATATCAATAGCCCCGTGTTTACCGTTTCTTGAAACTTCAAATAAGCCTTCTTCACTTCCGCCATAAATATGGTTATAGATAAAATCTGTTAAAAACTCGCCTTTATTGTTCATAACGGCATAAAGTCCGCTATTGCCGTAAATAAATGCTATATCTTCCTCTTGAAATTCATTTACAATCATATCTCTATCGGGCAGTTCAAAGAGCTTTTCACCTTGACGGTTTATACAAATTCTTGCACCGTAATCAGCTTTACCGTTGATAACTCCATCGAAGCGAAAAATTTGCAGAGGCTGACACAACGGGTCGGCTTGCGATTGAGCAAGACGAGCAGGTTGTGGAACGCCGTTTAACGCAAATTTTTCAAGAGGGTGAATAAATGCTTTTCCGTTTACAAACGGTGATAAATCATATCCTTTCATTATTTTTTTCCTTTATCTTTCATTGCCTCTTTCTTCATCAAGCCTATAAATACCGCCATTTACATACATTTTGAATATCATAGTTTTGCTCCATTTTTAAGAATTTTTTTGGTCTAAAAATGTTTTTATTTTCTTTAAATATTTTTTTGCTTTTTTAATGTCAAAATAATTATCATAAGCAAATTTTTCATCATAATTCATAATAAAAGGATTCAATATATTATAAAATTTTTCCAACAATTCTTTTTTATCTATTAGTATATCGCACTCTATCTTATAAAGAGGACGACAATTATCATCGTTTTCATCATTTTTAAATAAAATATAATCATGTGCAAAAATAAATCTGACAGTATCTTTATCTGTTTTTTTAGCATAAAGCATCGGATAACTTCCTTCATAATCAAGAAAGATTACTATTTCATCTTTAAGATTAACTATTTTTGCAAAATCTTGTGACCTGCGTATTTTTCTGTTATAAACCTTTTTCATAAACTTATTTGTTGCAATTTGTTTAAATGGGTGTTTTTTTCTGCTTCTTGACATGTATTATCCCTTTTTATGCTATTATTATAAATTATCATCATGTCAATTTAGGACGTATATTATAATCTTTTATCCCATTATTATTTTATTCTTTTATCTTCATATCAATTATTTCACCTGATTTATTAATAAATCCCCACATATTTATGTATTTAACGGGAATAAAATCTAAATTATCTTTATCGGGATTTATTTCAGAGAAAATGAAATCTATAATTATATTTCCTTTCCAATCAATAATTCCGAATTTATTATTTTTAGAAACAATAATAATATCATCAAACAGCCAAAATTTTTCACCGACTTCAAAATCGAGAGTTAAAATATCATCACCCTGTTTATTTGTAATAATAGTTTTATCTTCATCAGCAAAAACAAAATACAATTCATTGTTAAAATAGGTATAATATACTTTATCTGATACATGAGGAATTTTTATATCACCTTTTATATCCATAACAAAGCGTTTTTTATCGTGTTTTGCCGCAATAAAAAGTTCACCGTCAACATTATGCAAATAATAATATCCTAAAATGAAACCACGAATTTCTACTCCGTATTTTGGATGTTCCTCGCCATAAATAGTAGCAGATTTAGGTGACATAACCCATTTAAAGTTTTTATCTATAATTCCCCAGCCGTCAAGACTATCATTATAAACACAAGCATAATCACCTTTAAAGTTTTCAATATAATTGTATTCATTGTTAAAGCGATTACCATTTGAAAACTTTTCTTTGATTTGTAATTTTTCCCCAACTTCCATAAGGTGTTTGGTAACTTCTAATTTATGTTCAATATCGTCAAGTGCATGTGTAAAGCAATTTATAAATTCTTTTTTATCAACAATAAAAGAATATAACTCTTTATAATTATCTAAATTATAACAGGCAACCATTAAATCTCTTGAATCTGTTGATTCAGAATTATCATAAAGATATTGCCAAATGTGTAATTTATAAGTGTTGTTTCCGTCAAGAGTAAATCTTGCATATTCGCCATTTTTAACTTTTAAAAGACTTTCTCTTATTTCTTTATAATTTCTGTAATCAAAATTAATCTTAGCAAATGTACTTGTATCACTTTTGAGTATTAATTTACAATCCATATAGCCAAGATCATCTTCTAAAAGTTCTCCATCTATATTGTAACTGCCTTCAATAAAATTTTCTAATTCTTCATCTTCATTTTGTGTATAGAGTTCTTCTATTATAATTTCATAATTCATTCCGCAGTGAATACATCTGACACCGAGATCATCTCTGTATGGCATTATTTCGTTTGGTGCATACCATTTTTGTGTTTCGCCCGAATAAACCCAGTTGTCTTCTTCTCGTTTATCCATATTATTTTTGATATTTTGTTTTATTTCATCTTTAGAAAGTTTTTTTAAACTTTTACTTTCTCTATCCCATTGAAATATATTTGCGGGATATTGTTCAAAAATATCATAATTAAGTATATTACCCTTTTGTTTTTCACTTTCCCAATGAATATGGTTTGCATTTTGTTCACCATCAAGTGCTATAATAAATTTCCAGTTGCCGTCTAAATCTTTATAAGCAACATCAAATACTCTTATATACCTTTCAAATTCATATTTTTTCTTATATTTTTCGGGGTTTTCAAAATATTTATCCAATTCGCTTAATGTATAATTTATTCTGTTTACCCAATAATTATCTAATTCTTCATTGTCTTTTAAAGTATCCTCTGCCACATTTTTTAATATTTCATACATCTGCTTTATGAAAGTATTTTTATTTATAACGATATCAGTATTAAACTTATATTCACTGCGGTATATTTTATATAAATTGCTATCAGCAAATACAGAAACTCTGATTTTATCTTCTTCCATAGGAATAACAACAAAAGCGGTTACTATTCCCTCATACTCAAAAGGGCAAATTAATTTTTTATCATCTGCGCATGCTAAATGCGGTAAAAAGTTTAATAAATCTTTAATAAAATCATCCGTCAAGTCGCTTGTACCAAGTAAAGCACCATTGATATACAGGTCAAATTCCGCATAATAGGCACCTAATAAATTCCAATAAGTACCTTTTGAATTAAATTTTTCCACCTGTATAGGGGTAAGATTTTCTAACATTTGTGTTAAAATTTCTTTTTTCTCGCACTTTTCAAAATCAAAGTTCGCATAATTAATAGAATTAACAGTTAAAAGTTCATCCATTTTCATAATTCACCTGATAGCATTTTAAGTCACGCTTCGGACTAAATTTATACAAATAATTTTTCTTCATTCATCTTTTTTGTAGCATCATTAATTGGGTAGCCTGCAAATTTTAGCCCTCGAACAACAGAATAAAGAGTTTCAGTGTTATTTATACCGATAAAACCTTCACCTAAATAGGTTACACCTTGCACTTTGAAATCAAGGAACATAGCTTGCCCTAATTTAATATCGTTTCTTTTTAATATTTCATTTTGAGATTGAAATTCACCGTCAAATCCTATTTTTACTTTTTTATCGGGTAAATCATCAGGCTTTTTAATCCCTTTCCACATTTCATCAACAATAGGCAGATAGAACCTATATTTATAAACATCATTTTCTTTTAATCTTAATTGAATGTTGTACCCAATGATATTTTCATTTTCGTCATAACAGAAAAAAGCGTTATAAAGTTCTTCACGTTTATCCCTTTGCATAGGATTATTTTGCATTGCTCTAATCTCATCTGCCGTCATAGGTTTTTGCTTAACTTCGTACTTTTTAATTTCGTTTTCAACCGTTTTAAAAATTTCATCGTAATTCATTTTTGTTTCCTTGTATTTTGTACATTTTTATTATAAAAGATGTATACGCCAATTTTGGACAGATTAAAATATATGTTTTAAAAGTTTTTTATAATCAGGTATTGGTAAATCAAAAGGCAGTGCTTCAACCTCTAAAAACCTTTGCGTATCTTTTTCTGGCGGTATATCAAAGCCTGTTTCGTCCCAGCCCCAGCCTGCAGTATTGTGGTTATATTCAAAAATAAGTTGCTGCCAGTTTGTTTTGACGTACTTTTTATAACCTGTATAAAATTCACTTTCTGCCCTTTTACTCGGTGCATTAAGAAAGTCTATAAGTTCTTTTATAGTCTGTTCATCTAAGTTCCACAATTTAGCTTTTGCCATATCTCTTTTATAAATACCTTTAAACAGGTATTTAGGTTCTTTAAAACTGATTACGGCAATTTGTTTATAATATTCATCAACAAGCATAAATGAAGGTTCTTCATTTACATTGGGGAAGTCATAAACCCAAATATTATTGAATTTTTCATCGCAAAAACATCTGTGAGTGCTCCATTCATGCAATATTTGTATGGGCTGAATTGCTAACTTAACAAGCTCCATAACCCAAAAGTTTTTTACGTTAAAATATTCATTTTGTTCATTCGCAAGTTTTATAAAAGCCTTTTTTATCCGTAACTTTTGATAATTGGATATACTGCCCTCTATTGCTATATTTTGAGGTTTAACAGGCGGAATATATGCCTTTTCTTCTTCATCCCAAATATCAGGAATGTATATTTTAACCTCTGTTTTTGTCTTTTTGTCATAGGCATAAATGTTTAAAATAAAGTTGAAATCATCATTACGCTTGGAATAAAAGTTGTAACGTTCAGTGCTGAATGTATTTTTATTATAACTGTTTAAGAAGTTTATAACCATATTTCAAGGTTAATATCGCAGGGTTCATCTATCCAAAACAGGAATTTATCAATAGAAAAATTTGGATTTTCGTTGGTTATTATTGTTTTAACTTCAATATCATCAATAATTTTAGGATATTCTTTTAACAAGGTTATTTCATAGAGTTCAGTTAAAAACATTGTGTCAATAATGGGTTCTCTAGTTTCAGAATATTCCATATCAACATTGGAACAATAAATTTTCCCATTGCATAAAAATATTTGTGCGAAATAAAAATATCCTAAAAAATATACTGGGACATCATGACTAATACCGCATTTCTCTTTTATCAGGTCAACTTCCCTGAATACATATTTGGTAAATTCAGTATCACTTTTTTTAGATTTTATCGTTTTAAGTTTCATATTATAAGCATACAATATATATGCGCCAATTTTGGACAGGTTTAATTTATATATAACTTTTTATTAAGTTTATAAAATATGCCCCCGAATATGGCGGGTGAAAAAATATAATGAAATTGTAATAGACAATAAGGAGCAAATTATGGCAATTGCAATGGCACAACAAAAAGGCAACACTGTATATGTTTATGATGAACAAAATCATCAGATTTTTACACATTCAGGTGAATTACATGGATATACAGCAAGTACGGTAACAATCAAAATTGGAAACACTTTGTATATGTATGACGACAAAGGACGCCAAACAGGTACAAGATCTTGCTAAATAGTACAAATAGAGGCTGTCTGTAATGGCAGTCTCTTTATTTAAAAAAGGAGTATGAAATGCTAGAAAATATACAATTAGGACTTATATTTGGTGGTTTAATGTTATTTTGTGCCATAGCAATTCCTGTTGTCTTTATGGGACTTTGTTTTTTAACGGGTGCCACAAATGGAGCTAAAACAATCTTTTCATTTTTAAAATGGATTTTTCACTTGTATTTAATAACATTAAAATTTCTTTTATCGTACTATTAATATATTTCATTATTTCAATAATCTTAGTAGCAAATAACGTGAAATAAATAGCAATAAAATAAAATCCCTGCCCAAATCTGTCGCATTAGTAATTTATAATATAAAATATAAATTACAAAAAGGAAAATTTTATGAGAGATGAACATTTTTACACACGATGTCTAAAGTTAAATCCTGAAAAGGCACTTGAATATTACCTCGGCAGGGCTGATTTTTATTGTTTGGAACAGAATTACGAAAAAGCATATAACGATTTTTTAGAAGCACTTAACCTCGGCACGGATTTATCAAACAATAAACAATATATTGTCTGCAAAGATTTTATTGACGCAGAAAATAATATTACGCATTTATCAAAAGAAATAGAAACAAATCCTCAAAATTATAACATTTACATTGAAAGAAGCCGATTTTATCTGCTAAAAAACAAATATAAAGAAGCATTTAACGAAGCAGCAGAGATAAATCCAACAATGGAAACTTATTCGTTAATACCTGATATTTGCAAGAAAATCAGAGAAAGCAGCATACATTATGCGGTTAAAAATGCCACACCACAAGATTTAATAAATGCTTGTAAACAAAGAATAGAATATGCAGCGGAAATGATTAACCTTCATCACAAGCCTGATTACTGGCAATGGAGAGCTGAACACGACCTTGATGAAATACTCAGCCTCGTAAAAGATAAAACTTTAGGCTTGTATTTAAGAGTTAATTTTTACGAAAAAATAGGCAATAAAGGCAGTGCCATTTCTTATGCAAAAAAAGTACTTGAAAAATCAAAAGAACAAAATAACAGTATTTTAACATATTTATATGCAATAAAATTAATTTCGTATGGTTTTTCGGACACTTTTGAAATCGGTTTTTGCTATTCTTAATCGCTATGTTTGGCTTTGTGTTTGAGTTTTGACCGCTTCCCCAAGTCTGAGAGTCGGGGTTTTGAAAAGTCCGAAATGTCCGGTTATTAGGACGAAAATGTCCGGTATTTTTCCATAAAATTTTATAAATTCGCCAAGTTTCCCTATTATATTTATGGTTTTTCGGACACTTTTGAAATCTGTTTTTGTGATGTTTAATCGCTGTGTTTGGCTTTGTGTTTGAGTTTCATCCACTTCCCCAAGTCTGAGAGTCGGGGTTTTGAAAAGTCCGAAATGTCCGGTTATTAGGATGAAAATGTCCGGTATCTTTCCATAAAATTTTATAAAATCGCCAAGTTTCCCTATTATATTTGAATTACGGCCAAGTGCAAAAAGCGGACATTTTGTGCAATTTACCAATCAGAATTTATACTAAACTCGGAAGAACTCCGCACATTGTGCGTTTTAGAATTTTAATTATTTCGCATAATTCTATGATATTTACCCCTAAGTCGGAAGTAATTTTTTTAGTGGGAAATCGCTTCCCTGACTTTATTTTATAGAGATTTTATCGAAATAAATTTCAAAACTTTAAGATGACTTTTCTAAAACTAAGTGTAAAAAATATCGGATAAATTTTACCCCTCAATGCAGGAAGCAGAATTGAGATAAAATAACTGTTTTTTGCAAAATCATGAATTCAAACCCTGTTTAAATTGCGTTTTAAAATAGTTTTATGGGTGTTTTATAAAATTTTCTGCTTAAAATTCAGATATAATCAGACACAAAACAACACATTTCCCCCTCAAACACTTCCAATTTGAGAGAAACCAGTCTAACATACAGTAGCTTCAATAATAAATAAGGATACGGTATGGCAGACATTAATAATAATGATATTTGGATTGATGTTGAAACTTTAGCGAAACTCAAAAGCATTACCCGAAGAGCTGTTCGGCTTGCTCTAAACCAAAATAAATATGAATACAAAGTTGAAAATATCAGAGGCAGCAAAACCTACAAGATTAAATTATCAACGCTTGAAGAAGAACTTCAGCTTAAATATTTTCAAGAATATTATGATGATTATAAAACTTGCGATAATGAGGTTATTGAACTGAGTAATCTAAACATAAAACAAGAAAAACTGATATCTGAAAACCAAAGAAAAATTGCACTTGCAAAATATGATTTAATCTATGCTTGGCTTGATTTTAGAAAAGAATATAAAAGAGACAAGCTGAAAACTTACGGGAATATTCCAGATAAAGAATTCTTGCAATTATATAATACAGGAATGTTCCAAGAAGAGATTTTTAAAATCTTAGGTAAAGTCTCAATTGGTTCACTTTATCGCTGGCGGGCATTATTGGATTACAACAAAGATTGGACGGCACTTGTCGGGCAGTATAAATATTCAACCCGTAAGGAATACCGAACAACATTAAATGAAGAACAAATAAAAATATTTATACAAATATTATTGTCCCCGAGTGCATTTTCAATAGGTAAAGCGATTTCTTTAACCAAGCACATTTTAAAAGAACGCGGACAAGAGATTTTGCCCAAAGATATTACATTCAGGCGATATGCAGAATGGTTCAGGGATAACAATTTTGACAAATGGACACTTGCCAGAGATGGTGAAAAAGCTTTAAAGAATAAAGTAAGTCCGTTTATTGTAAGAAACGCAGCTCTTTTAAAGGCAGGGCAAGTGCTTGTAGCGGATGGACATACGCTAAATTTCCAAGTAATAAACCCGTTTACAGGCAAACCCTGTCGAGCGACTCTGCTTGGTTTTTTGGATTGGAAATCTGGCGGGCTTGTCGGATATGACATTATGCTTGAAGAATGTACGCAAAATATCGCGTCAGCTTTGAGAAACGCAATTCTAAAAATGGATCATATTCCTGAATACGTTTACCAAGATAACGGTCAGGCATTTAAAAGCAAGTTCTTCAATGGGGATAAAAAGTTTGAGGAATTAGGATTCACTGGAGTCTACAACAAACTCGGAATAAAGCCAGTCTATGCCACACCATACAACGCTCGAGCCAAAGTCATCGAGCGTTTCTTTTTGGATTTTCAGGAAAGTTTTGAAAAGCTT
>CAJOJP010000094.1 GCA_905234915.1 Candidatus Gastranaerophilales bacterium | reverse complement strand
TGAATTTTTAATTTTAAATAACTAAAAAAGAATTAGACCGCTGTTTTTAATTCCTTTTGAAGTTAATACTTTTGCTAATTATACACCAAAATATATTTTAAGGTGTAAAAAATATATAATTATTTTTATTTATTATTTTGTTGCAAATTATTTTGTTTGTTTTAGAATGGTCTTATATCAGGAAAGGGAATGAATTTTAAGACTATGAGGAGTTTTGGTGATTTGACATTAAAGTATTTTGCAAAAGAAAAGGTCGGACATAAAATTAAGCCTTTGGATTATTTATTCGGCAATTCAAAAAAAAGACTTGCTAAAATTGCTGTTCTGGAATCTGAACGCAATTTGGCTTTTGAACATCTCCAAAAGCTTATAACGGAACTTCAAACAAAAAGGCTGCGTTATAATGCAAAAGCTGCCTGCAAGTATTTTACAATTTAGATTGCAGTATAAAACTTATTTTTATACAACTTAGTCAGAGAGTGTGTTCACGCTCTAGCAATTTTTTCTTTTTTTAATTTTTAGAATAATTGTAGGGAAGGAAAGAAGAAAAATTGATATGAAAATAAGTGCTGATTTATTTGTATCTTATGCACATAATAACAATAATACTGTTAAAACAAATTCAAATGTTGAGGTAAAAAATTTTAATAATACAAAATTAATCTCGTATCCTGCAAATTATTATCTGCCTGTATCATTTGGAAAAATCTTTCCTCTAAATCTCACGGAAGCATATTGGAAAAAATTGCACAAGGAAAAGTTGAAGGGGTAAGTATTGATACTTTATCACTTGATTTATTAAAAAAATATTACGGAGAAGTTAAAGGTACAAATGACAGACAAAATTATTACGGTTTCAATCCTTCATCAATGTATAAACTTTTTAATCAATTAAATATAAAACAATTTGGTCATGCTTATGGGCGGCATGTTGCATTTTCCAACCCCGTTTTACAATTGAAAAAAAGTCAGGCAAAAAAAGAGTTCAATCAAACAGAAGAAGGTCAAAGAATAATTGCGCAAAAAAATCAAAAACGACATGAATTTAATCAAACGGAAGAAGGGCAGAGAATAATAAAATTAAATGCTCTATCTAAAAAACTTACCTGGTATTTTAATCCGGAAATTAGGGATAAAATGTCCAATATATATGCTGAAAATTTTTCTAAATTACCGGCAAATGCTGATTATCTTAAGTTATGCGACAAAACAATGCCCGACTATAAACAAGAAACAATAGGTGCTATTGATAGTTTAATGTATAAAGAACTAAAAGACAGAATACAAAAAACAGAAGAAAATAATGCAACAGACGATGATTTAACAATTTTATCAGGCTATTATATACTTACAAAAGCTCAAGCCCCTGAATATTCAGATTGTTTTTCGGATATAGAAGATAAATTATTGGAAAATGAAAATACATATAGTGAAGCAATAAATATAATGACTGATTATTATAAAAATGTTCAGGAAAAATACCCCGAAGAAATTGCAGATAAATATTTTTCAGGATTAAAAAAAATATTGGAGGATGAAAAAATTAAAAGAAAATAATTTTTAGTTTTATACATCATAATATATTTTTTGTTGTAAAACTTAAGTAATTACTTTTGTGCAGTAATCAAGACAGTAATATTCTTTTCCGTTTTTGCCCCATTTTTTATCATTCGTAATAATAGCCCAGACTTTCAGTTTTTCACCTTTTTTAGCGGTACGAATTTTGGGGAAATTTGTACCTGCCCCTGTTCTTATATTCAAATCAGTATTTGTAATTACTTCATAAGGCAGTTTTTCTTTAGGAGCAACAGTCTGCTCAATAATAAAAGGAGTTAAAAACAATTCTCTTTCTGCTTTTCTTCTTCTTGTTAAACCTTCTAAAATTTTGTTTCCGGCTTTATTGTAAAGTAAAAGAGCCTCTGCTATTTGGTTATTATTTCTGTTTCTGCAAAGAGATATAAGATTTTTTTGACCGCAATTATAAGTAAATGAAACCAGAGCATCAAATTCATTTTGATTAAACGGTCTTTTTAAGTCATTAACAGCATTTTCAAACTTTAATAAATCCTGTTTTAAATATTGTTCTGCCTGTTCTAAAGTTATTTTGGCATTTGCTGCGACTCCATAGTGTCCGTATCCGATTGTATATAATTTTTCTGTTGGAACGGGTTTATAGGCTGTTAATCTCACTCCTTCAAACTTTTTTATAAGATTTATACCGTTTTCGGAAATTTTCATAAATAGCTCCATTCTAATAGTTATCGTGTTTTAAAGCATTCAAACCTGTTTGCAGACTTGTAAAATCAATATTTCCAAAAAGGTCAATTGCTTTTCTGTTTGATAATATACTGTCTTTTATATCACCTATTCTTTCAGGAAGATAATTTGCGCGATATTTAAAATTATATAAATCTGCCATTTTGTTAAATAAATAGTTAATTGAAATTCCTCTGTTTGTTGAGAAATTTATAATCTCATTTTTTATGTCAGATTCTATCGCTTTTTGGCATACACTTGCAATATCTGCAACATATATAAAATCTCTGATTTGCTCACCATTGCCGTAAATATTTATCTGTTTATTATTTTTCATTGCATTATTAAAAATTGCAATAACACCGCTTTCTTTTGAAGATTTTTGTTTCGGACCGAAAGCATTGGAAAACCTGAATATAATATATGGCAGTCCTGATAATTGAATATATTTTTCCATAACAAGTTTAGATAAACCGTATTGACTCATAGGTTCCGTAGGATGATTTTCATCAATCGGGATATATTGAGGATTTCCATATACAGCAGCAGATGAAGCCGCAATAAATTTTTTGATTTTATACTTTTTACAAATTTCTAACAATCTGATTGATGCCATAATATTTATATTTGCATCTGTATAGGGATTTTGTACGGAATAATTAACACTTGTTTGTGCTGCAAGATGAATAACAAAGTCAGGTTTTTCAGTTTCAAATACTTTTTCTATATCATCTTTTTCTATATTTAATTTGTAGAGAGTCAATTCCTCTGATTTTGGCAGATTTTCCATACAGCCCGAAGATAAATTATCAACAATAATAACTTTATAAAATTTATATAATTTTTCAGCTATATGAGAACCGATAAACCCTGCTCCGCCTGTAATAAGAATTTTTTGCATAATCTACACCACAAATAACTTATATATAAAATATAAAATAATTAAAATATTTTCAACTATGATTATAGGAAATAAAATTTTAAATACTTTTTTATATTTTACGTATTTGGAATGAGTATCTGCGGAAATAAATATTCTTTCAATGCTTTCATCACTGTTTAAATATAATTTGGGATGATTATTTACTATTTGTTTCCATAATGTTTTTTGGAAATCCGGAACTTTTTTCAACATAGATTTATGATAATGTTTTCTGTAATAGAAAAGAGTTTCGGGAATTTTATAAGGTTTTAATCCTAATTCAATAAAAGAAAGCCAAAAATCCCAATCCTCCCAGGCTATTTTCATATCTTCATTATATTTACCGGCTCTTAACCAATCTGATTTTCTAAATAATGCCGAGCAAAAAATCACATTTTGAAATATGAATAATTTTTCGTCAAACTCCGGCAGATTCCATTTTCCGTGTTTTTTGCCGAATAATTCAGCATTACAATAAACCATACCTATCTGCGGATTACTTTCCATAATATCAACAGCTTTTTCAACATAAGTAGGGTCAATTTTGTCATCTGCATCTAATGGAAGAATATATTCTCCCGTTGCTCTTTCTATTGCAATATTACGTGAATGAGGCAGACCGCCGTTTACCTCAGAATTAATGAAAATGATATTATCATATTTTTGTGAAAATTCTTTTAAAACTTCTTCCGTATTATCTTGAGAGGCATCATTAACACAAACAATTTCTATATCTTGATATGTCTGGCTTAAAGCTGCATCCAGAGCTTCCGGCACATACTTTCCCTGATTATAGCAAGGAATAATGATAGAAACTTTTTTTGTCATAACATTCTCCAAAATCTAAACTCAAGCCGAAAAAGTTCAGATATATTCTACCATAAACAAATTGATTTTATTGTTTTAATAATTACTTTTATTTCTTTTTCTTAATTTCGTTCATAAGTCTAAGAAATTCAACATCGCCCAGCTGCAATTTAACTTTATTAATTTTTTTGTTAATTTTATCCTGTAAATCTTCCGAATGAACAGGAGCAAGGGTTTTAACCAGAATATATGATTTTAATGCCTGTTTAAACTGATTTTGTTCCGAATAGAAATCACCTATTTCAATATATGCAGCAACTGTATAACTTATATCTTCCAAGCGTTTTGCGGCTCCCAGCGCACTTACTAAAAGCTCGTGAGCTTTTTGCGGATTATCTTTTTTACACAAATTTGCGAGTTTTGTACAGGAATAATATAAGCCCTCATGGTTATTAAGCTGTCTATCTGCATCAATAGACATTTCATAATACATTTTAGCAGCCGAAATATTTTTCCCGTCCATTGAAATTTCAGCTAAATTGGAATATGCAGAAGCAAGAAATTCATTTACCCTCACATCATTAGAGGTTTGTATGCATCTCAAATAATATTTAATTGCAAGATTTGTATTTTTATCGTCATCCAAAGAAAGTGCATACTTAAAGTAGCATTCGCATAAAAGAGGAATATCGGAGAGTTTTTCCGCCTCTGACAGAGCTTTTTTGGCATATTTTGCAGCCGCTTCAATATCAAGATTATTATCTTCAAGCTCTGATAAATCAAGATATACTCTTACCACCATTTTTGATGAAACTCCCGCAGGAGAATACAGAATGCGTTTATAGATTTCTTTTGCTTTATCAAACTTATAAACTTCGCTGTATATTTGCGCAATACTGAGTAATATTTCATTTGCTTTGTCGGGAGAATCTTTTAAATATAATTGATAGACTTTCTCATACAGTTTTACGGCCTCTTCCGTATCTTGAATTTTTTTATGGCAGATAGCAAGTTTAGTATAAATAATAGGTTCTTTAAGTGCATACATCAAATCATCTTTATAGGTTAATGCTTTTTTGTAATATACTATTGCAGATGAAAAGTTAAAAGCTTCTTCATAATTTTGAGCTATTTCTATATATTCTTCTAAACTTTGAGGAACTGCATTATAATCAATTTCCGATTTATTTTGTGTTTCCATCTCCTGCTGAAATTCAAGGTTCGAGATATTTTCCATTTTTTTGGAAATATTATCTTCGGAACTTGAAGCATTTAAAAGTTTTGAATCTTCATTAGAAAGCTGAAATTTTGCTGCTTTTCCCTGTGTTTTTACTAAAGGCTGAGGACGATATGCTGAGGATTGTTTATTTTCCATTCCCGGTTCAAAACCTCCGGTTCTGGCATAGCTTATATATTTAAATGATTGCATTGCAGCTTCCCCGATAGCGGTTCTGCCGGTCTGTGCAAAAAGCTTTTCCGCCTCTTCTAATTTTTTTGTATGATATGCAATTTCCTGACGCATTGTTAAACGTGATAAAAATAATTCCCTGTCAAACGGCTTTAAAGGAAGTTCTGCTTCATATACATCAATAAGATATTTATATATTTTTGTTTTTGTTGCTGTGCTGATATTTTTTATATATGCATTTTTTATATAGTCTTTAAGGTAATATTTCCCGAATTTTTCCGAGATAATGTGTTTTTGAAATAAAAAACCTATATCAGCTTCATTTGCAAAATACTGATTTACAAGAAATCCGCCCGTAACACCGTGCCGCAGCACTGTTAACAGGGTTAACAATTTTGAATATCTTTCAGTCGAAATTGACAATAATTTTGCTATTAAATAATCCAAAAAATTTTTTGAGGTATTTTTATATTCAGAAGTAAATATACCGAGCGATAGTTTTAAAGTCTGCATAATCAGAACGGAAAGTTCTAAAAGAAGGAAATGACCTCTTGTTGCTTTAAAAAGTTCATCAATTTCATAATTATTTCCGCTGATTGAATTTTCATTTAAATATTCCTTCATTTCATCAATTGTTAACGGATTTAAAGTACAGCTTCTGACCGACTCATTTGAAATTAAATCTGTTTGTCTGAAGGTTCTTGAAGAAATAACTATTTTAACTTTTTCAAAATGTGAAAGATAATTAATAAAATCTAAAATATCTTTTTGAGTATCTTTAGAACGCATATTGATTTCAAAAGAATCAAAAATAAACAGCATTGGTACATTACAGCTTTTTACAAAGTTATTTATTTTTTCGGAAAAAATATTTGATTCTACTTTTGGCAATATAACTTTTTTTTCATTGTTATAAATTGAAAAATCTCTAAAAATAGAAAGCAAAACATCATCAAGATTAATTGCCTCTTGATATGAATTTCTGAAAACAAGAACATCATCGCTTATAAAATCAAGAAAACAATCTGCAACATAAGTTTTTCCCGACCCCATAAAACCGTTTAAAATAAATATATTATCGGCTGATTCCATAAATTTTAATATTTGAGCTAAAGCGTTCAAATTATGATTTAATATAAAACTGTTATCTCTTGGCGAAACAAAATTTTCAAGGGCAGAATCATCTGTCCTCAAATCACTTAAAAAAGGGGCATATATTTCTTTTATGAAATTATAAGTCATAATATTATCTTATAATACAATACCCTTGTCATAAATCTGCTAAACAGAGTATTTTCAAGATTGTTTTAGCATTTAATTTAAAAAAGACCTTGCTTTAAGCTACATATATTTTACGGAAATATAAAAATTATACATAAGCCTTGTCAGTTTTTTATCAATTAAGAACGGGAGAAAAACTGCCGCTTTTGAAAGATTGGAGTTTTAAGTATGGAGATTGGAGCTATAAAATAAATAAGAAAAAATTAAAAACCTTTAATCAAAAAATACAATGGATTAAGCTTTATGGTGTAACTGATTTAATGCGTGATTGCACGGATAAAGTAAAAGTAAGAGATTATGTATGTGAAAAGATTGGTGCTGAATATTTAAAACCTGGAGTTAGGAGCAATAATTTAAATTTTTCACTCTCAACTCTTAACTCTCCACTCTTTGATAAAATAGACTTTGATAAACTTCCCGAAAGCTTTGTAATCAAGTGTAACCATGGGTGCAAGTGGCATTACATTATCAAAAATAAAGAAGAATATCTTAAAAACAAACGATTGGTCGATATTACGCGCCGCAATATTACAGGCTGGCTGGAGCAGGATTTCTGGATATGGGGCGGGTTTGAACTTCAATATAAGGGAATTAAATCCGGCATAATTGTTGAACCTTTAATACGAAAAAAAATTAATGAAATGTATGATGAAATAAGCGTATTTTGTTTTTCCGGTATAGCTGTTTTTTGTGAAAGACGCTGGGGAAGTCTTGAAAATATTGTGAGCTTATATGATAAAAAAATAAAAATTTTTAATGATTCATTATCTTTTAAAGATAAAAATTTTGATATAGCTGCAGATGATGTTGTACACAGAGCATACGAATTATCCGAAAAACTTGCGGGTAAATTTATTTTTGTGCGCGTGGATTGGATTATAGAACAGGAAAAATTATTGTTTCAGGAATTAACCTTCACTCCGTTTTCCGGATTTTGGAAGGAATTAAATCCCAAATTAAATAACTTTTTTGGTGAACTAATAGATATTGAAAGGATATAAGTATGAATAGTTATTTAGAATTACAAAATTTATCCGATGAAGAAATTTTAAATTTATATGATGATGTTGTTGATATCAATTTTAAACTGTCAGCAAACATTATTTATTGCCCTGATACAGGAAGGGTTTATTATCAAAATTCATCACAAGAATGCGGTTCGTATTTATGGCCGGCAGGTGAAGTCAGAGAATGCTGGCCAAGTAATTTTTGTTACCAAACAGGGGTTTGCGATTTATCTACATTAACCTCTTGCACATATAATTGCAGGGTAGGAGGTAATCCTTCTGCTAATTGTGACGTAGGAGTGGTTGAACTAACACATGATTTATATTGTATAAAAGCAGATTAGACTATGCAAGTTAATATGCAATCAACAATATATTTTGGTGTATAATTAGCAAAAGTATTAACTTCAAAAGGAATTAAAAACAGCGGTCTAATTCTTTTTTAGTTATTTAAAATTAAAAATTCAGT
>CAJOJP010000093.1 GCA_905234915.1 Candidatus Gastranaerophilales bacterium | reverse complement strand
AAAACAAAATGCATAATTGCTATATAAAGTATATACTTTTAAAATATTTTTATTGCATTTTCTCAAAATTACTGATATTACTTTATAATAAAGTATATATTATTTGTAATAAAACTTAATATTATGATAATTTGATGATTATGTACTATAATTTGTATATGGTAAAAGATTGGAACGAGTATTTTATTGAAATAGCAAAAACGTGTTCTTCACGTTCTAATTGCTTGAGAGCGCAGGTTGGAGCAGTGATTGTTGGAGAAGATAAAAAAATAAAAGCGACCGGTTATAACGGTACTCCTTCAAAAGTAATTTCCTGCCTTGAGCTGGGTAAATGCTACCGTATGGAGCATAATATCCCTTCCGGTACAAGATATGAAACCTGCAGGAGTATTCACGCAGAACAAAATGCAATAATTCAAGCAGGGCAGGACAGGTGTAAAAACGGAACAATGTATATATTCGGACATAACTTTATTTGTATTTTATGCAAAAGATTTATAGTTCAATCAGGAATAAAAGAGGTTTATTTACAAAAAGATTATAATATGCCTATAGAGCATATTATGGTAGAGGATATTAAAAAAGAATTATCGTTTGAAATAATTCCGGTAAAGGAGCATAAATGAAAAAACTGTTTGTCGTATTTTGTTTAATGAGTTTTTTAAGTACAAATACCGCTGTTGCCATTAATGATTTTGGAAATATTGATAAACCCGAAAAAAAAGACCCGGGTATTATAAAGCTCCCAAATAAAAAAGAGATTGACCAAAAAGCATTTGAACAAAAAATGGCAAAGGATGAGTCGGAGTATCAAAAAATACGTATGTTATCCGGAAACGGAAATTATATGTTATATCTTGAGGACAATGGACTGATAAAAGCAAACAGTGAACTTACAGAAGAAGAAAAACAGGAAAAAGAACTAAAAAGCTCCTGGATAGACGGATATTATTTATTTTATAAAGTTGCGGATAAAATAATAAGAGCTAATGATTTGGATACTCAAAACTGGCGTTTTGCTATAGATAATAAAACAAAAGAAATTAATGCTTATGCGACTGCCGCAAATTTAGTCGTAATAAACAGTTCTTTAGCCGATACTTTTTATGATAATCCTGATGCATTAGCCTGGCTTATAGGTCATGAGCTTTCACACCATATTTTAGGACATCTGCAAAAAATGACAAAAGCTTATGATCGAATTAACAAATTAGAAAATGGAATTATTAATTCACTTATGCTTCCGGGTGCTATATTAATATTTTATCCGATATATAATGCTAAACAGCGTGCGTGGTACAGAAGAATACGTAAGCTTGAACTTGAAGCCGATACAGAAGGTCTTTCTTTAATGGCAAGGGCAGGTTTTGATGTTGATTATGCAAACGATGTTATGTCAACACTTACTCAATTAGGTGAACATGAAAAATTTTACAAAGATACCCATCCTCAAAATAAAAAAAGAATAGAAAATATAAATAAACAAATAGCAATACTTGATGTTAATGCTTTAAAAACCGAAGGCGAAAAAAATCTGTACGAAAAGCCTGTAATGAAACTTAAACGTTCTTCGGATAAAAAAACAATAGTACTCGTTCCGGAAAAAAGCAGAGGAAGTGTCCATTATTCACCTGTTACGGAACAGCAAAAAATTATTTATAAAGCATATTCTTCTTATTTAAATGATGATATGACGCAATCGGCAAAATTATTTGAACAGGCATACAAAGCAGATAAAAAGAACTATATTCCCTGTCTTTATTTATCATACATAAATGAATATAACTATAAAAAATATCGTGATGAGAAAAATTTAAAACAAGCTGTAAAATGGGCAAAAAGAGCATATAGAAAACATAATACCGATAAATACACAATTAAGCAAAAAATAGAAGTCGAAAAGATAAAATAACGGCTATTCTGCTTCTTTTACAGGAACGGAGCCAAGCTGTTTTTTCTTTAACTTATCAACAACAGCATCTACGAGATAGTCATAACCTTTAATATCTCTTATATTTTTACCAAATTCCTTATCTAACATATCTATAACCATTGCGCGAATTTTCATTTCCTGATGCACAAATTTATTTTCAGCTGCAAGAGAAGACAAAAACTCACTATTATTAGCAGTTGAAGAAAAATTTAACCATTCTGAGTTAACATTCTTTTTATCGGAATTTTTACCATTTTGAGAACTGTTTAAATTGAACATTTAATGCGAACTTCTCCGTTTCTAAAATATACATCACGAACTTCTTTTACACAATTGTCCTTTATATATGATAAAACATTTTTTACGTTTTGTACAGTGTCCATTTTTTCTAATACGGTATAAATAACCAAATCGTGTAATAGTGAATTATGTTTATACATTGGTAATTCTTTATCTAAAATTGTTCTGACCATTTCTGCAATTTTATTGTTTTTGTAATTTTCTACAATTGGATTTGTCATGTCTGATTTTAGTTGTTGTTTTTCATCAAGCAGCTCAACTGTTACTTTTCTTTGTTTTGTTAACATAAATCTTACCTTTTTATATTCTGTTTACTTCCTTTGATTTTAAGTTTGGAGAATATAAAAAATTTACTAATGATGAAAAAAAAATGCCGATAATTTACATAACTTTACAAAAGTATAAAAGTATAAAAAATGCCAAAATGCAATTAAATATTCCTGAATATTAATTATATAATAATTTTGAATTAAAAATAAAAATACTGATGCTGCAAAAAATGCAAGGCGGCTTTATGCGGGAATATAAACTTTTAAAATTAAATACGGCAAGAAATGCACTGAAGTATATTATCAACGCTTTTAAAATAAAGGAAATATATATTCCGTATTATATTTGTCCTCTAATAAGAAATGTTATAATAAAAGAAAATTGTAGCATTAAATTCTATCATTTAGATAAGAATTTTAGACCTCTGTGTAGTTTTCCGCCGGACGGTTTTATTTTGTATCCTGATTATTTTGGAATTTGCGGAATTATTATTGATGAATTATTAAAAATTTATCCAAATTTGATTATAGATAATGCACACGCATTTTTCAGTGAACCAAAAGGAAAAGCTTGTTTTTATTCGCTTAGAAAATTTTTCCCTAAATTAAGAGATGGTGCTTTTTTATATACAACAAAAACAGCAAATATAAATATGGAAAAAGATAATTTTAAATATGAATATTGTGAACTTTCATATGAAGAATTATGCAAAAACGAAATCAGACTGGATAAAGAGAATATTAAATACATGTCTGATTATACACTTTCATATTTTTCTAAAATTAATTTAAATGAAGAAAAACAAAAATATATAGATAACTTTAGATTTTATGAAAAAAAATATGGTATTAATAATAATTTAGAAATTAATATTTCATTAAATACAGCTCCGTATAAATATCCATATCTTGCACAAAATATAGAACAAGCAGATGAAATTGTAAAAGAATTGGCAAAAGACGGAAAAATAATATTTAAATATTGGAATAATATGCCTGACAGCTATATAGAAAAAGATTTTTATAATAAATTAGTAGCAATATAAATATAAAGTAATTAAATGCTTGGCAAATTTTTATTTGTTGGTATTTTATACAAATGTAATTAAAAAAAAGGAATTTTCAATGAAAACATCGCCGGTTTCTTTCGGGTCACTGATGGCTTTTACCATAAATGACAAAAAACCTAAAGAAAATGCAGGAAATATGGTTAAAACAGCTTTTATTTTTAATTATAATTTATCTGATGATTATGTACTTGAACAAGTCAAATATCAAGGAATACCGATAGATTCCTCCGTTAATAATGCAGTTCCCGGCTTTTGCAAATTTCTTGATGAACAATATAAAAATTATTTTAAGAAAAATTCTAAAAAAGTAATTATGACCGAAGCCGATTTTTATGTTAACTCAAATGAAATACAAAAAAGATACTTCTTAACTGCTTCAAATGATAAAAAAGAAAAGCATATTCAATCAATTTTAGGTTCGGGATTTACTCTGTTTGTAGCTAAATTTTATGATAAAAAATAAGATAATTATATATATTTTTACAACGAAAAATATATTATGGAGCATAATTAGCGAAAGCATTAACTTCAAAAGAAATTAAAAACGGCGGTCTGTTTCCTTTTTTCGTTATTTAAAATTAATAATTCAGTCTTAAGAAAAAATCTTCAAAGCTGCTGCTGCGTATTCTACTTTGCTAGCTTCAACCTAAAGCCGCTCGGATTGCGAGCCGGCTTTGCTGTTGTTTCAGCAAGCAAAGTTACGACAACTCCGCAATGCTTTTCAGATTTTTTCTTTTCCCCTGAATTTTTGACAAAATATAAATAATTAAAAAAACAAAAAATAAAGTTCCTTGGCAGGAAGGGGATATAAATAAGAAGCGCATTGCGAAGTATATTAAAACATCTTAACGAAGAAACAGAAAAACGCGTGTCTGACTTTAAAATAAGTCTTGGATAGATGCAAGAGCTTGCGTTTTCACGCGTTTTGGCTGAGTTTAGATGTTTTTATATACATAGCAGCCGGCTTCGTTTTATATCCCCTGAAAAGCCGTCAAAGCATTATTTATAAAATTTATACACCAAAATATACTTTTTGCTGTATATTTAGTCCAATATGTTATGAACTAGCACACATTATTTATTTTTATGTAGTTTTGTAATATAATATTGCTATAGGAAAATTAGTCAGGTTTATATGGAAATTACACAAGAACAATTAAATAAGATATTTGAACTTGCTTCTATTGATAAAAAAGCCGGTGTTGATCAAATTACCTCAAGAGATATATCAGAAGCACTCATTTATATAGAAAGAAAGTTATATTCATTTTCTGCAGAAGTTAAAGTTGCTTCTTTAGAAGATAAAAAAATTCTTATTGCAGATGACCTTGAATTATCTATTTATCAATTAAATACATTATTGAAAAAAATTGGTGTAACTCCATTTGTTGCAAGGCATAAAGAAGAAGCCGTTTCTGAAATGCAAAAAAATAAATTTGACTGTATTATAATTGATTTATTTATTCCGGACAGTTCTGACGGTTTGGATTTAATTAAAGCTGCCGTTAAAAAACGTGATGAAACAGGAATTTATACAAAAATAGTTGTTGTATCCGGTACTGATGATGCTTCTTTAATTAATACATGCTATGAACTGGGGACTGATTTTTATATTAAAAAAGATAATGACTGGCATTCTAAATTGCTTCAATATATAAGTACTTCTTTTCAAACAAATAAAAATCCGGCTTTTACAAGATCTACAATTAATAATCATATTGTTGCTTATATGCTCAAAAGATTTAATGAGCAAAAAGTATTTGATTCTGTCGTTAAAGATATAAATTATTCCGTATTTTCAGGTATAAAAAATATCATTTTTGATTTGACGGATATAGCATTGTTTGATATTGATAATGCATATATTTTTGCAGAAATTTATAAAATATGTTCGGAAAACGGCGGTAAATTTATTCTGGTAAATCCTTCTTTAAAAGTTAAAGAGGCTTTGTCATTTGCTTATTTAGAGGATGTTATCAAATATACAAACAGTATTGATTCGGCGGTTCAAATTATTCAGGAATAATCTGTTTTATTTATTAATAGAAAAATATATATCTTTTAGACGTTTTTTACTTATATGAGTGTATAATTGTGTTGTAGATACATCGCTGTGTCCGAGAAGTTCCTGTACGACTCTTAAATCTGCACCGTTTTCAAGTAAATGAGTAGCAAAAGAATGTCTGATTGTATGCGGAGATATATCTTTATTTATAGTCCTGCCTATAGAGTTTATAAAAGTATAAACCTCTTGTCTTGTTATTTTTTCACCGTTTTCTTTCAAAAATAAATATTTTGATGAAACATTATTTTTTTTTGCAGTAAAATCCCGTTCTTTTAAATATCTTTTTATTGCGCTGCAAGCCTTATTACCGATTGGCACAATTCTTTCTTTTGAGCCCTTGCCTTTACATTTAATATATTTTGCGGATAAATTAACATTAGAAAGTTGAATATTTGTGAGTTCTGAAACTCTAAGACCTGCTGCATACAATAATTCCAATATTGCTTTTTGTATAATGCTCATATTCTCGTTTAAAAGCTGAGTTATTTCTCTTATGGAAAGTACTTTGGGCAGTCTTTTCGGCATTTTGGGCTGTTCTATCGCAAGAGAAGGATTATGTTTTATATATTCATTCATACTAAGCCATTTAAAAAAACCCTTTATAGACGCTATTTCTCTTGTAATGCTTGAAGGAGTATATTTCTTATCATGAAGATATTTTATATACATATTTATATGTATTCTTTGAATAAGTGTAATTTCTTCAATATTCAAAGTTCCAAGAAACTCTGCAAAAGAATACAAATCACTCTGATATGCCAGTAGCGTATTTTCTGCCAATCCTCTCTGGGCATTTAAATATTCAATATAGCTTGCAATATAGTAAATCATAAAGAAATTTTAGCACTTTATGAAATATTTGTTAATTATTCAAAGTTTTTGAAAGTCTGCTTACTGTTAAATCTGTATTTTTTAAAATTTCGTTTACTCTTTTATTAATTTGATTTTCTTTTTCGATTAAATATGAATTATCAACATTAATAGAAGGAACATATAATTTATGTTCGTTGTTATTTTTACCTGAAAGGTTTGACGAGGCAATTATATTATTTGTTTTATCAGCTGCCGCATTATTTGCAGCAGTTTGCACAGGCTGAGTATTAACAGTTGAATTTGATTGAGTATTCAAGCCGGATTGTTCAGGTAAATTTGTCCATTTTTTTAATAAATTTGTTTCTTTATTATTTTGTGGCTTTTGTTCTATAGCGGGCTTTTCCTCCATATTTTCACCAAGCTCTTTTGCTATAAAAGTTTTTGGTTCTCCAAAAAGTTTATGACAAAGATTTGTTATAGGTTTTTGAAGAATAGGTGTAAGTATAAATGATATTGCAAAAAGTCTGCCAAGTCCGCCCAACGAACCTTTTAATGTAGGATTAGGCAATTGCTTTTTACCTATGAACGGTAAATTAACATAATGCGGCTTTTGGATTTCATCCAATCCTGTTGATAATATTCTGCCGAAAAATTTTAAAGGTTTTTCCCAAAATTTTATATCGGGCTTTTTACTTGCTTCTAATTTTTTTGCAATACTTTTAACATCAGCAAGCGATTTATTTTCAAGCCTTAGAACTTCATCTTTATTTATGCCTTGAAGCAGTAAATCCCTTTGAATTTTTGCAATTTGCAGTGCTTCTTTGCTTATTTTTTCATTAGAATTAACTTTAGTTATAATATTTTCAAGTTCTTTTCTTGCTTCAGGAGTCATACCTCTGTATTTATTTCCGCATAATTTATATAATGGACTTGTTGCTAATTGCATTATTAAGAATCCTATAAATTCCTCGGACATACAATGCATAAATGTGCTTATTTTTTCTCCTTTAGGAGCATCTGAAGCTTCTTTAAAAGCGTTATATAAGCCAAAAGATACAAAGGTAAAACCAAATATGCCACCGCCAAATGTAAGATGACTTTTTGTATCATGAGCAACTTTCGCAAAAGCAGAACCTAACGCTGTTTCACCCATTTTTGAGGAAGCGGCTTTTAGTTTATTTCTCATTAAGGATAAATCTTTTCCGCCGAAAATACCTTCTTGAGTTTTAATTACACCTTTTTCAATAAGTTCATCAGCTGCTTTTATAAGTTTATCGGTATCTTTTACAGCATTTTTTGTATCTATATTATTTATAAAATCTTTTGTCTGACGTGATAGTGCTTCTCTGCCATTTCCAAAATATTGAGCGAATTCAGGCTTATTTTTTAATGAAGCTAATTCTGAGGCAAGTTCATTTGCAAGACCTATTTCAGGTTTAACAACATTAGTTACAAAGGAACTTCTTGGAACAGCTGCATATTCTTCAGTAAAATATTTTGTTAATCTGTTTTGTGTTAAAAAGTTTCCAAATTTATCAGCATTTTTTCCCATTAAGCGATAAATTTTATCACCCAAATTTGCAATTTTTTTCAAAATACTATTTTCTTCTTTGCCACCTATTCTGCTGTTGACAAATTTATCTGCAATTAAGAGAGGTGGAAGAAATGCAAACGATTTAGCCGATATATCAGGATTTATGCCCATAACTTTTAATACAGGATTTGCTTCTACCGCATCTGAAAAAGTGCTGCCAAATTTTGGCATATTTTTTTTATTATCATCCTTTGCGGTATTTTCAACCGTGTACTTACCGGTACAGTTTACTGTATTTTGCATAACACAAATTACCCCTTATATATTAAATAAAACAAAATAAAAATAAAATTGCTTATTTCTTGCAATTTAGGTAAATTTATAAAGCAAATCTTAACAATATGTGAGGCATTTTATTAATTATTTTTTGTAAAATTTAAAATATTTATGATAAAATGAAATCAGATGTCCGGGTGGCGAAATTGGCAGACGCGCATGATTCAGGTTCATGTGTCTTAGACATGTGGGTTCAAGTCCCGTCCCGGACATTTTTTATTATAATAAAAAAGACCCAAAACAATATAGTTTTAGGTCTTTTTAAATAAATTTTATTTTTCTATTTTCTATCCGTCAATAAAAATAAACTTACCAAATCATTAATTTGAGTTACGTTTTTCTGATATTCTTGAACTGATTGTTCAAGCTGCATAATATTAGTTTTATATTCCTGAATTTTTAACATACATTCTCTTGTATTAGTATTGAGTTCTTCCTGAACCTCCTGTGCTTCTTTCAAAACACCTGCCATAGGAAGCCCCATAGCTTCAAGAGTCTGTCTTATAATCTGTGCGCCTGTTTGTTTTGTAACACCTACAGGAAGGGAAGCAATTAAATTTCTTAACACAGCAACATTTGTAGGAATCCTAATTGAAACAGTTGTAGCAACAACAGATTTTTTTGGTTCCTCACTCAAAGGCATATTTGTATTAAAAGAAGAAACAGAAGCACCTGCTTGAGATTTAAATGATAACGCTGCTTCATTTCCTGATTTAAATAAAGGAGTTTCAGGCACAGGCTCTTTCAACGGATGTGTAAAAGATACTCCTTGTTCTTCTGATTGTTTATTTACAGCATCTTCTTTCATACCAGGCACATTAAACTGAACATCAGCCTGACTTTCTTCTTTCATATTACTTACATCAAACATAATATCCGATGTTTCTTCATTAGTAACAGGTGCAAAAGTTTCCTCTTTTATTTTTTGTATATCAAAAGCATTGGCTGTATTGTTATCTTCATTAGAAGCAATATTATTTTCTTCTTCTATTATTGTATTTTCATTAATTCCTTGTAATGAAGTTTCCTGTATTGAATCAAAATCTGCATCAGTAACATCTTTATCATCAAGCATGATATTATCCATTGATTTTACCGGTGTTACATCTGTTTCAGCCTGTCTTTTTAATGCTTCAACTATCTTTTTACCTACACCTTCCGGAAGTTGATTTTTTACCATAATACTATAATCCCTCTTTAAATTACGAAAATATTATAAAGTAAACAGAAAATATTTTCAATAATAATATTTGCACTATTAAACAGTAAATTATCAGTATATAACATAATTAACAGCAAAAAATTTTTTTACGAGTTTTAAAATAATATCCAAAATTAGATGAAAGTAGTATATATGATTGATTCAATACCTCATATAAATTTACATCAATTAAAAAATATCCGTTTTTATCCGATAACCATTACAAATTTTCACTGTGTCGATGAAACTTTAATGCGTGGTGCAAAACCCAATTATGAACAGTTAAAAGAATTAAAAAATAATGGTATAAAAAGCATTATAAGTTTTTGCACATATTATAAATCGAAAACTAAAACTAAAGGTGCAATACCGGAAGAAGCAGATTGGGCAGAAAAATTACAAATGAATTTCCACTGGCTCCCGTTTAAATCAACAGAAAATCCATCAAATGCTATGGTAAAACGTTTTTTCGATATTATCAACAGGTCTAAAGAAAATAGTGAAAAAGTTTTTATTCATTGCCGCCACGGTGCAGACAGGACGGGTTTATTTTCTGCTTTATATAAAATAAAATATATGCAGGCAAGATTATCTGATGTTATAAGAGAACTCATGTCATTCGGGCATGATGCAAATCATAATCCTAATATTATCCCGTTTATTATTGATTTCAAAGAAAAACTATAATAATCACTGGTAATAAATTGAATTTTATATTATAATTATTTTGTAATATTGGATTTTAAGGATTAAAAATGACAAAAGATTTAGATACTGTTCCAATAGAGGTTATTATTTTGACGGCAGACCATGAAATTAAAGGTACTGTTCATGTTTCAAAATATACTAAAACAAACAGAGAACTTACTGATTTACTGAATGATAGAGAAAAGCGTTTTTTGGCTGTTACTAATGCGGAGATTATTTCAAGAAATTCGTCTGTTCCGCCCAGACGCTATAATTTTTTAGAAGTACATATTGATTGTATTATGATGGTTCATCCTTCAAGTCAGGTGGTTTACCGTGAAACGGGTAAAGCACAGGAGGATATTGCCCGCTTTAGAGAGTTAAGAAATAAACTAAATCAAACAAAACCCTTCTAATATGAATTATTTTAAAAATATTTTATTAATTAATTTTGGCGGTATCGGAGACGAGATACTTTTTTTACCTGTAATTTCGTCTTTAAAAACTGAATATCCTGCTTCAAAAATAACTTTATGTTTAGAAGGCAGAAGCCGTGCTTTTCTTCAATTGACTAATTTAATTGATAAAAGTTTTTTTATTGATATTAAAACAAAAAATCGTTATTTTGAAATGTTAAAGCTTTATTTTAAAGCTTTATTCGGAAAATTTGACCTGGTTATTTCTTCGGGGGCTAATCCTTTAATTTCTCTGCTTTTATTTTTTACCGGTATAAAAACAAGAGTCGGTTATAATACAGGTTCTCTTTCAAAAAAACTTTTGACTCATGCCGTAACTTTAAACAAAAATCAGTATGCCTCAAAAATGTATTATGACTTAGTAAAAACCGTTTCTGATATTCCGTTTGAACCTCCTTGCATTAAGACAGAAAATGTACAAAAAGAACCAAATTCTGTTCTTGTTCACCCTGGAGTCAGTCAAATCAGCATAAAAAAACATATTATAAAAACAATAGATGCCAAAGTTTGGTCTGATATTATTATAAAACTTTTAAAAAAAGGAAAAAAAGTTTACCTTGCAGGCGGCAACGATGATTTTGAATGTATAAGCGAAATACGGAATTTCCTAAAAAATGAAGATTTAACAAATTTTACGGATTTATTCGGACAGACTAAAAATATATATGATTTAGCTTTATTAATAAAAAAATCAGAATTATTAATATGTTCCGATTCAGCTCCAATGCATATAGGTGTTGCCGTTAATACAAAAACAGCAGCTATTTTTGGACCTACCAATGAAAAAGTGCTTCTGCGCGAAAGTAAAAATTTTATTGCAATCAAAAATGATGCAGACTGCCGTCCATGCTTATGGGATAAAAGGCAGACAACCTGCAGTGAACTTAAATGTTTAAATTTAAATGCCGATAAAATAATTGAAATTCTTTTTCCTGCATAAAATTTTAAGATATTTCTTTACAATTTTACACCACAAAATATATTATGGTGAATAAGTCTAAAAATTATTTATATTAAAGCATTAGCGGCTTGTCAGGGGATATAAAACGAAGCCAACTGCTATGTATATAAAAACATCTAAACTCAGCCAAAACGCGTGAAAACGCAGGCTCTTGCATCTATCAAAGACTTATTTTAAAGTCAGACACGCGTTTT